>CACKBA010000046.1 GCA_902598295.1 uncultured Bacteroidota bacterium | reverse complement strand
TGTCAACACTTCCTCTAAAACCACGTCTACTAGAATATCTTGGAGCATCACTAAAGTATGTTCGAGTTGAAAAGCTAAAATTTCTGCCATTATCATATAGTTCAGTAATAAACGCAGTATTATTAGCATTAAATCCACCATTAGATCTGTTTACATTTGTGTTGTGAACTCCAACCGATGAATAGTCATTCAGAAGTTGTTGGGTGAGTGAGACTACATTATAATTTGTTAATGGTGCAATTATTTGTTTTCTAGTTGAACCATCTTCAATATTTCTAATAATAGCGTTTGCCTCTCCAGTGATTGCATTTAGTAGTCCAATACTTAATTTATTTTTTGTAGTACCTGAAAGTTTGATAGCATTAATTAATTTTGGTTTATTATCATAACTAACCAATTCCTCGTTCGGGCTCAAAAATTCATTCTCATCAATTCTAATTTCTTGCCCAATTCTTCTGCTGTAAAAAAAATCTCCTGATCTAAAACCACCATCAGCTTTTTTAAATATATTGGCACCTTCTGTAAAAAATGGTCTATTTTCATCAAATCTTTGTTCAAAGGGTGATAAGTTAAGCTCTTCATCGTCAAAAGTTACTTGTCCAAAATCTGGGATTAATGTCGCATCCAAAGTAAAACTGTTAGACAACCCATATTTTATATCCATTCCAGCAGAATAAATTGAAGAAGGAGACGAACTATTCTTGAGATTAAGAGCTGTTTGGCCGTATGGGTAAAAGAATAAACGTAATGGGGGTTGAATGTTTTCCAATCCGTTAACGATGCCAAGTGACTCATACCATTTGTAAACCTTAGTATCGACAGGGCTCCATGAATACCATTCTTCTAGATCTGCCACAGCTCTCGAAAAATTAATACCCCAGTTTTGTATATTTTTTTCGGGAAACCTTAGTCCACTGTAAGGGATTTTCATTTCCAAAGACCAACCATCCTTAGTTATTTGAACTTCCCCCTCAAAAACTGTATCGTAATCCCTTCCTCCAGAATTCCAATCACCTGACCAAAGTCCATCTACAATAGCACCAGCACTTGTTATTCCAAATCCATGGTGATTTTCTTTGTCGTTATATGTATCTATAGATACAAAAAATAATTCGCTGAAAGAATCCCAAGGATTATCTCTCTCGCTGAGCTCCATGGGAATATCTCCAGGATGATGTAAATATGCACCAACATATACAGCATCATCATCATACATGAAAAATGCTGTAGTTTCATATTCCTCAGGAATTTTTTTTCCACTTCTTGTCTCTGGTCTCCAAAGTGTAAATTCGCTAAGTATTTGGGAATTTCTCCACTCTTTATTATCAATAAAACCATCTATCTTCGGAGCACTTTCAGTCCTGTATGCATTAAATGCTTTTCTGTCTTGTGAATAAGAATCTAAAATTGTGAGAAAAAATACAACTAAAAAAAATCCTTTTTTCATGCGGGGCCAAATATATACAATTAATAACTTTGACTTAATAATTATCTATTGGTTTATTTATGAGCAAAGATTATGCTATACTCGCTGGTGGATGTTTTTGGTGTACTGAAGCAATTTTTGAAAATGTTGATGGGGTGATTAGTGTTTACCCAGGATATATTGGTGGTAAAAATGAAAATCCCTCATATGAAGAAGTTTGCAGAGGAAATACAGGACATGCAGAAGCAGTAAAAATTGAGTTTGAATTGATTAAAATTTCTTACGAAAAAATTTTAGATATTTTTTTTAAAACACATGATCCAACAACACTCAACAGACAAGGGAATGATATTGGCACACAATACAGAAGTGCTATATTTTACAGTGATGAAAAAAAATTTGAAATTGCGACCAAGAAAATTAATGAATTGCAAGATGATTACGTTGGTAAAATCGTAACCTCACTAGAAAAAGAAACAAAGTTCTACATAGCTGAAGAATATCATCATAAATATTTTTCTAAAAATCCGTATCATGCGTATTGTTTTTCAGTAATAAAACCAAAAGTTGAGAATTTTAAATCTAGTCAGAAATAAATTTCTTAAACCCTAATCTTTTCAGCATTTTCTTTTCAAAATTCCAAAAGAATTTAAATTGGCCAAAAACAAATGCAACA
>CACKBA010000045.1 GCA_902598295.1 uncultured Bacteroidota bacterium | reverse complement strand
AGTTGGTCAAGATATTGCAACAAGTGTTGGATTAATTTTTACATTTTCAGCACTCATTTCTTCAATTCCTGGACTGTTTTTTTTGATGAAAATGAAAAGTAAAAAAAAACTCAGCACTTAGGCTGAGTTTTTTATTGAACTTTATTCTTTATTGCTGTGGTATTCCATTTCCACCTGCGGCTGGAGCCCAATTTGCATGAATTGATTTCCATCCATTAGCTGTTCTGATCCAAACAGCAGATGCTCTTGTATTATAATCAACAGACTCACCTGATTCCTTAAATGTGTAAACTCCGTCAGCATAAAAAGTCAAATAAGCCATTGTCATATCTGATGAAAAATGAACATCAATATCTCTAATATCAAAACTATCCCAATCAATTTGGGCCTCTTGATTAAGGTTATCTAATGTGTAGTTGTAAAATTCACCTAAATTAGAATCACCTACTACTAAGGTCTCATCATCAGAAATATATTTTTTAAATTCTTCCTCATTTTTTTCAAGGATAGCATTTTGCATATTAACCTGAGCTTTTTTTAGGTTATCTGCAACTGTTTCTTTATTTAGTATGTGCCAATATTTAACTGCATTTTGCCAGTATTGTGATCCAAATGAAGAATAATCATGAGCCTTGAGTTGACTGTATAAAGCTGTTTCATAATCACCATTTTCTGCTGCAATCTCAGCTTTAGTATCAAAAATATTAGGACCATCGTGAAGCTCAGCACTTTTGTCAATCATCTCATATGCTTTGTCTAAGTTTGGTTCTTCACCATTGGTTCCTCTAGATGACTGATAAGCCATCATATTATACGATCCAGCTGCCAATTGTGGAAACATGTCAGCAAATTCTTTATTGTCCTCATATTTAAATGCATCACGAGATAACCAATTCAAAAGAGCACTATCTGGGTTGGCAATTAGACCGTCTGATAAAGTTTTTTGATAAGTTTCAGAATCTGCAGTTAAGGTAGCTTTAAGCATTGTATACCATACTTTTTCTACACTGTTCAACTTATCTAAATTTACAGCATCTAACTTTTCTTTTCTAGAACCCCAATCTGCGGCAGCTGATGTTGCACCAGCTTTGATTAATTTTGCACATTGACAATCATCATCAATTAACAGAGCGGCATTAGCCATTGCATATGCCATAGCATATTCAAGATTTGCCAAGTGGCTAATTCCTTGGTTTACAATTTTTGAAACTTTTTTATTACACGAATCATCAATCCATTGTTGTCCATTAAGATTGATTATCATCATGCAAAAAATTATAGTAATTATATTTTTCATAGATTAAAATTTAAGTTCAAGAATTTACGAATAAATCTTCAACTGAAGATGAATTAATTGAAATGAATATTGTTTCAGTCGTCAGATCTAAATGATGATGCAGGCAAACCATGAATATTATAAAGCATACCTTCAATATAATTAGTCCAACCATATCTAATGTATTTTGGTTCATTTACCTCTTCACTCATTAGTACTAAAATACTACGTTTCCAACCTGCTCCCCAATGAGGATCTATATCGGCTTGAGCTTTATAAAATATTTTATCCTTACCAGCTATCTCAAATCCAGACAGTTTTTTCCCATAACTAGTAACTCCCTTTTCCGCGTAATCAAAATCTACATATGCTTTGTTTCCCTCAATTGTAAGGGATTTAAATACAGGTCCTGAGTGTGGCAGACCATCAAACCCATAATCTTTAGCCAGAGCCCAATAAGCCAACCTCTTTCCAATCAATATCTTTTCTGGTGGATGAATTGTTAATGTACTTCCAATATCAAGAGTGACGACCATGCCTGTATTCTTCATTGTTTGCATGGTTTTTAGTTGAGCTTCTCTCAAAAATGCTTGTTGCGATCTACCAATATTACCACAGCAACCATTTGGGGCTATTTGAACAAAATAAAATGGAAAATCTCCAATATTCCACTCATCTCTCCATGATTGTATCATGCTGTTCATCAGCATTGTGTAGTTGTGTGCCCTGCCTACATTTCCCTCTCCCTGATACCAAATTGCACCACGAATATTGAAAGGAATTAGAGGGTTAATCATCGCATTAAAAAGGACAGATGGTTCATCATCAGATTGTTGTTGATTATAACTTAACTCCTTTTTTGTTAGTATTTTGGAAAGAGTTTCAGACGGAGTCCATGCCTCGGCAGGCGTACCCCCCCCATGATGTAAGAATTATACCAATTGGGATATCCAAAACTTCATTTAAGTAATTGGCAAAAGAATAAGCAACTGCACTAAATGCAGAAGCTGTTTTGTGATTTGATTCAACCCAATTGCCTTCAAAACTTTTGAGTCTTACATCACTAAATGTCTTCTTCACCTTTAATAACCG
The DNA here is from genome assembly GCA_902598295.1 of uncultured Bacteroidota bacterium. Lineage (GTDB taxonomy): Bacteria > Bacteroidota > Bacteroidia > Flavobacteriales > Flavobacteriaceae > Eutrophosalina. The sequence goes on along the minus strand of CACKBA010000045.1, from coordinate 67 downwards.
AATTTTGGGATTATTGGCCTTTGCAATCATATCCAAAGATCTTAAAACTGGTTCCCTGTTAAAGCCT
>CACKBA010000044.1 GCA_902598295.1 uncultured Bacteroidota bacterium | reverse complement strand
AAAACTACTCTGACAATTTTTTTAATGTTAGTAGTGAATTTGGGTTTTTACCACAAAAAAAACCAATTTCACATCTCCCAGAAAAGTATTATGAACTACAAAATCTTTTAGATAATATGCCTGTTCAATTGCCTGATGGTAGTCCAGGTATTTTAGCCGTTCCTAACAAAATTGAAAAAGAGGTTGATAATCTTCCCAATTTTATCAAAGAGGTTAAAAAAGAAAATGATATTATGATTATTCAGGCTTTATTCAGAGGATATTGTTTTTTAACATCTGCCTACACTCTTGAATTATCTTATCAAGAATATGTTAAATCCAAAAACTATGGAAAAGCCAGAAATGTATTACCAAAACAAATAGCTGAACCATTTGTTTTTGTTGCTAAAAAATTGGATGTGTTCCCCTGGTTAGATTATCACTATGCATATTCTTTAGGAAACTTTAAATTCTTAGATGGAACTGAAAATTATCATTGGTCCAATTTAGATCAATGCGTTAAATTTTCAGGGAAAAAAGATGAGACTGGATTTATAATGAATCATGTAGATATTAACCAACATTCACCAAAATTGGTTCAATCTGTTTTGGAATCATTAATTTCTATAAAAAATAATAATAACGACTCATTAAACTTTTGGCTTGAACAGAATTATAAAGCAATGATAAAGGTAAATGACAGGAGAAAAGATATGTGGCAAGCATCCCGTTGGAAGAATTACAATGATTTTCGAATATTTATAATGGGCATTAAAGGAAATGACGAGATTTTTGGAGAGGGACTAATATATCAAGGTGTATCGACTGAACCAAAACAATACAGAGGTCAAACTGGTGCTCAAGATAATATAATTCCAATGCAAGATATTTTCTCGGGTGTTATAAATTTTTATCCAAAAAATGAACTTACAAAGTACCTCCTTGATTTGAGAAAATACAGGCCAAAGTGCATTCAATATTTTTTCAATGATTTACAAAAAGATATCGAAAAAATTAATGGTAGATCTGTCTTTAATTATTTATGTCAAACAAATAATTATGTTGGTTTATGTTTTTTATTGGCAATAGTAGAAGAAATATACCAGTTCAGGAATGGGCATTGGCAATTTGTTCAGAAATACATTATGGCGAATACAAAATATGCCAAGGCTACTGGTGGAACTCCTATCATAAGTTGGATACCCAATCAAATTAAAGCAGTATTAGAATTTATAAAAATAATTTTACAAAACATTTCGAACCCTAGTTTGATTCAAAATAAATCAGCCATTAGCATTTATAGAAAATCAAAAAAAACAATCAATACAAAAATAAAGTTACTAGACAAGCAATTAATAATTGTGAGAGACGAAGACTACAACCCTGGCAAAGTTTTTGAATTAAACCAGAAATACAATTTGCAAGACGTAAATTTTGAAAAAAAGTAACCTCCCTACTAAAATATGTCCAAGATGTAACTTATCCTTTTCTTGGCGTAAAAAATGGGAAAAAAATTGGGAAAATGTTAAATACTGTAGCAAAAGATGTCGAGGACGTTAGGTCCTTAGTGTGGTTTAGAAATGACCTAAGATTTTCAGACCATACTGGACTGGCAAAGGCCTGTCAAAATTCCAAAAGACTATTCGGAATATATTGCTTTGACCCCAAACTTTTTATTAATAACAAACTTGGATTTCCCAAAATGAATGTCTATCGAGCAGCATTTATTTTAGAATCAATTAAAGAATTAAAAGCAGAATTGTTAAAAAGAAATATATCATTGATTGTCAAAATTGGTGAACCAAACAAGGTAATTTCAGAATTTATTAAAGACTACAAGATTAATAGTATTTATTATCAAAACGAGTGGACCGATGAGGAAATTAGCGAAGAAAAAGCACTTTTAAACAACATATCAACCGATGTTGAAGTCCAAAAATATTCTGATCAATTTCTATATCATCCTGATGATGTAGATCAATCTTTTGTGTCTGACGTATTTACAACTTTTAGAAAATATTGTGAGAAAAATTTAGTTGTCCGTGATATTGTTGAACCAACTTATTCATTTTCAAAAGAAAATTTAATCAATGAGAATCAAAATAACTTACCAACCTTAGAAGATTTAGGGTTAAACGACTTTGAAATGGATTCAAGAACTGCTTTTCCTTTCACAGGCGGATGCTTAAGTGCAAAAGATAGATTAAACTATTATCTATGGGAGTCTAAAAAAGTGAATTTTTATAAAAAAACTAGAAATGGTTTATTGGGCAAAGATTACAGTTCAAAATTTTCAGCATGGCTTGCAAACGGTTCCATCTCATCTAGGGAAATATATTGGCAAATCAAAAATTATGAAAAGGACATAATGAAAAATCAGTCCACATATTGGATGATATTTGAGTTAATATGGAGAGATTTTTTCAAATTTATCTCCTTAAAGTATGATAATAAAATTTTTAAAATTGGAGGCATTCTTGACAAAGACTACACTTGGTCAAGAGATGAGGACCAGTTCCAAAATTGGATTGATGGTAAGACAAATGAACCTTTTGTAAACGCTAACATGATTGAGTTGAAATCTACAGGATGGATGAGCAACCGAGGCAGACAAAATGTTGCAAGTTTCTTATCAAAGGAATTATTGATAGATTGGAGATGGGGGGCTAGTTATTTTGAATCCATGTTGATTGATTATGATGTTCATAGCAATTACGGTAACTGGATGTATGTTTCGGGTGTTGGTAATGATCCTAGGGATAGAAAATTTAATATAAAATTTCAAGCAGATAGGTACGACCCAAATAATAAATTTCAAAATTTATGGCTGCAGGGAAAATTATTTGTTTAAGATTTTAATTTTATACCTTTTTTCAGGCGATAAAAACTCTCCGTTATATAACTTATCATCAACATAAACATCCATTTCATTCTCTAACGCTAGATTCAGTCCAGGTAAAATGTCCCAAACATAACCACCTATAGGATCAACATAATGATTAAACGATCCTGTCAATACATAATACATATTAATCATTGAACATCCTAGAGCTCTGTAGTCAAAATTTTTGTCA
>CACKBA010000043.1 GCA_902598295.1 uncultured Bacteroidota bacterium | reverse complement strand
AGGATGGGTGAATGTTAATGATTCTCTTATTAAACTTATTAATTATATCTGCTGGAATTTTTTTCAAAAATCCCGCCAATACAATTAAATCGGGGTTGACATTTTGCAGGTCCATTAATATTTTTTTATTCGCCAAATCTTCATTTTGAAAAACAAAACTTTCTATGCCCTGTTTTTTTGCACGCTCAATTACAAACGCTTTATTATTATTACAATAAAGCTTGGTAATTTCGATAAAATTAACCTTTGAAAATTCTTTACAAATATTCTCGAAACTTGAACCACTACCCGATGCAAAAACAACTATCTTTTTTTTATTTTTCAATATAGACACCGTTTCTTCCTGTTGATTAAAATTAAATGAAAATAATAAGTTTATAATACAAAGTTTTTTATTTTTGTGCACAACAATAAATCAAATGTTATGTCAGAAATTTCTTCAAGAGTAAAAGCAATAATAGTTGACAAATTAGGTGTTGACGAAAATGAAGTGGTTCCAACAGCTAGTTTCACAAACGACTTAGGAGCAGACTCTTTAGACACAGTTGAACTTATTATGGAGTTCGAGAGAGAGTTTGATATTCAAATACCAGACGACCAAGCTGAAAAAATAGAAACGGTTGGTCAAGCAATTCAATTTATAGAAAGTTCTAATTAATCTTATGGGATTAAAGCGTGTTGTTGTTTCCGGACTAGGGGCATTGACTCCAATTGGAAATGACATCAAATCATACTGGAATGGATTAAAGTCTGGTGTGAGTGGAGCGGATAATATAACGTATTTTGATACCACGAAGTTCAAAACGCAATTTGCCTGTGAACTTAAGGGATATGATCCAATGGATTTTTTTGATCGTAAAGAGGGGCGGAAACTAGATAGATTTTCTCAATACGCAATTGTTAGTTCTGATGAAGCAATTAAAGACTCCGGATTAAACAATGATAAAGTAGACAAAACAAGAGTTGGTGTAATTTGGGGCTCAGGAATTGGTGGTCTAAAAACATTTCAAGAAGAGGTCACAAACTTTGTCAATGGAGATGGTACACCCAGGTACAATCCTTTTTTTATTCCAAAAATGATTCCGGACATTGCAGCAGGCGTTATCTCAATACGCCATGGCTTCAAAGGTCCAAATTTTGCTACAGTTTCAGCCTGCGCCTCATCTGCAAACGCACTTATTGATGGCGTTAACTATATAAGGCTTGGTTACGCTGATGCAATTGTCTCAGGAGGATCTGAAGCTGGTATAATTAAATCAGGAATCGGCGGATTCAATGCGGTTCAGGCTCTTTCAAAAAGAAATGACGACCCAAAAACAGCATCAAGACCTTTTGATTTGGATAGAGATGGTTTTGTTTTAGGAGAAGGCGGAGGATGTGTGATTTTGGAAGAACTAGATCATGCGCTTAACAGAGGTGCAAAAATTTACGCAGAGGTTGTTGGAATTGGGCTTTCATCAGATGCTTATCACATGACCGCTCCCCATCCTGATGGAGAAGGTGCAATTAGTGTTATGAATAACTGCATTAAGGACTCGGGTCTAACATATAAAGACGTTGATGTTGTTAACATGCATGGCACATCAACACCACTTGGTGACAAAGCAGAAGCAAAAGCTTTAGGACATGTCTTTAAAGACCACTTATATTCAATGAATATTAATTCAACAAAGTCCATGACCGGGCATTTACTCGGTGCTGCCGGTGCTGTTGAGGCAATCTCTTGTATACTTTCAATTAACAACAATATAGTTCCGCCAACCATTAATCACTTTAACAAAGACCCTGAAATTGATCCTAATATTAATTTTACGTTCAACAAATCACAGCCCCGTGATGTTAAGGTCGCCATGAGTAATACCTTTGGATTTGGAGGTCACAATGCCTGCGTGATGATTAAAGAGTTTAGTTTAAAATAATGAGTTTATGGGTTTATTCAACAGTTTTTTTAATAATAGAAAAAAAAGAGAAAACTTAAGAAAATTAGCAGAGCTGAAGAGAAGCATCGCGGAGAGCAAGGCTAATTTAGAGCGACTTAGAAACGACCCTGAGTACTTAGAGATGAAAGAAAAGTATAATCTTGAAGATGTACCAGGAATAGATACTGATTTTGGTAAAAAAGTTGATTTAGATGACTTTTTAAAGAATACTCAAAAGCAAATAAAAAAATCCAGAGCAAGAGCGGCCAAATCCAAGAAGGCAAAAAAGTAAGCAATAAATTATGGCTTTAAGAAAACTAAAGCATATTGAGATTGAAGAAGATTTTAAATTAATTGGAATTCATTGTCAACTTGAAGGATATAAATTGGCGTTTAATCTTAACAAGTCCCTAAACATTTCTCTAGAACATTTCGACTACAGCATTAATATAAATAAATTCAAGTGTGTTTTTGAAATGTTCAAACATGTATCCGAAACATATAACACCAAAATATATCTATTCTCCAACAAATCATTTGGAAACATTCAATCGTTTGAACCGAACTTGTTTGAAAAAATTGATTCTAAAATTTATTTAATTGAAGAAAAAAAGAATATAGATTTTTTCATGAAAATTGAAGGAGGAAGTTTTAACAATGATTCACTATTAAATAAGATTAACAATATCCCTATGGTTCAATCATGCTATCTTGTCAATCTTAAGAGGCAAAAATCAAAATATAACCTTATTTTTGAGTAATGAACTTAAACAAAACTAAAATTGTTGCCACAGTAGGACCTGCCAGTTCATCAAGGTCAATGTTGAGCAAATTAATTTCATCAGGTGTTGATGTTTTTAGGATTAATTTTTCACATGCTTCACATGATGAGGTTAAAAGAATTGTTTCGGATATTAAAGATTTAAGAACCGAGCATAAAAAACACGTTTCTATTTTAGGTGATTTACAGGGTCCCAAAATTAGAATCGGGAACGTAAAAGCCGGAGTGCTTTTAAAAAAGAATGATGAAATTGTTTTTTCAACAAAGAAAATTGAAGTTGGTGATAAAAATATTGTACATATTGGATATGATTTTTTCCCAAAAGATGTAAAAAAAGATGAGAGGGTCTTAGTAGATGATGGTAAAATAATTCTAAAAGTATCGAAAACAAACAAGGCAGATGAGGTTACTCTTTTGGTTTTACAGGGCGGAGAACTCAAATCTAATAAAGGTGTAAATCTGCCCAACACAAAAATCTCATTGCCCGCCCTTACTCAAAAAGATATTGTTGATGCAAAATTTGCGATAAAGAACTCTTTTGACTGGATTGCCCTTTCTTTTGTTAGATCAAAAAAGGATGTTTTGATGCTTAAGGATCTGATTATGTCTGAAACGAAACACCCTATACCAGTTATATCTAAAATTGAAAAACCACAGGCGATTAATAAACTTGAATCTATTTTAAAAGTTTCTGACGGCTTAATGGTTGCAAGAGGAGAT
>CACKBA010000042.1 GCA_902598295.1 uncultured Bacteroidota bacterium | reverse complement strand
AGTATAAATATTTTGTTGAAGTAAAGGATTTAACCAATGATAATAACAATACCGTAAGAATTAAAAACTTAACTGATCTTGGAATTGGCGATTATGAATTTGCTATTGATGATCCAAATGGTCCATACCAAGATGATCCATTTTTTGAGAATGTCAGACCTGGGATTCATACTATTTACATTAGAGATAAAAAAGGTTGTGGTATTGGTCAGTTTGATGTTTCAGTCATTGGTTACAAAAAATACTTCACCCCCAACGGTGATGGCATTCAAGATACATGGAGAATTTTAGGAATCAATGAATTTTTCCAGCCAAACAGTAAGGTCTACATTTTTGATCGATATGGTAAATTACTAAAAGAACTTGATCCTGTTTTAGATGGCTGGGATGGAACATTTATTGGAAGACCAATGCCGCAGACAGATTATTGGTTTAGAGTGTTTTTAGAGGACGGACGAGAATTTAAGGGACACTTTAGTTTGGTCAGAGGTTTTGATTAAAAGCAGTCACAATCAATCGAACCTCTTAATATGTTAAATCCAAGAGTAATTTGATGAAAACCACCAGAACCAAAATTAATATCACCAAATTGATATGAGTAATTATATGAAAAAACAAAATCTCTATAATCAATTCCAAAGAGAGGAGTTATAAGTTGTAGGGTCTGTTCTTTTATTTGACCAGTGGACACATCAACGAATTCGGCACCCTCTAGTGAATTTCTAAAAGATAAGCCAGCCCAAAATCTTCCTGATCTCATCTTGTAGTAGGCTTTGAAATTTGTATCTATTGATTTTTCCTTGGTAAGCTCTGAGACTTGAAAAAGCGCAGAGGGTTCAAAACTCCATGGTGACTCTGTATAAAATACATAACCAATTGAGGCAACAAATCTTTTAAAACTTGTCCTGTCTCTAGGGTAACTATATTCAAAATCCCCGTACATATTATGTGGACTAAAAAGTAAATTTTTAACGGTCAAATGAGCATAATATTTGTTTGAAACATATGAAATACCAACATCCATATTAAAGTAGCCTGTGTTTTCCATCAAACCTGAAATCAATGGATCGGGGACAAAATTTTGATCTAGAGGATCAAAAGTTGTTTGATCTAATGAATTCTGAATTCCACCAATACTTATACCAAATGAAAGTTGATCTATTTCATCATCTTTTGATGGGTAAGGTCTCTTGCTTAGAACTAAATCGTCAGCAAAGTTTATATGGTGAGCATAAGTAAGATATGCTCCTTTTTGAGAATGATAACCATTTTGATCATTAAATATTGTAATTCCTACACCAGATCTTTCGGATACCCTCAAGTCAGCTGTTAAGGTCTGTAAGTTTGGAGCCTCAACTTGATCAAACCACTGTTTTCTGACAGTAGTTCTTATCTTTCCTCCAACTAAATTTACTCCAGCCATGGAAGGATGTACTAGATAATAATTTTCAGTTAGGTAATCAAAATAAATAGGAATACCCTCCTGGGCTTTACTTTTAAAAACAAATAATAAAAAAAATGTAATTAATGTTATTCTCACTTGATTGTTTATTGCAATAATCAGACCTTAAATCAAAATCGATAAAATTTCGCCTAAATATAAATTAATTTTTTTTGTTTCTCATCAAAAGTCCCATGGGCAAAAAAAGAAGTAAAGCATATATATTGAATATCATACCAACTAGTGGTATCAAAATCATGAAAATTAAAATACTATTTTTTTTATTCAACTTACTTTCCGATTAGCTTATACAACTCTAACTCAGGTATTCTACCCAAATCATCAATATTTTCTATCCAAGTATCCAATTCTTTACTCAAGGCAGCTTTAATAGAATCATATTCAGGATTTTCTGATAAGTTTTTTAGTTCAAAAGGGTCATTTTCTAAGTCGTATAATTCTTCCATTAATTTTGGTGTTCTAAACCAATTATTCTGTTCAACTGATAATTTTCCTGTTAAACTTAATGTAGTTAAGTGCCTCATTAGAGGCATTTGTTTTCTATAATCAACATCAAGAGCATGTGAGTTTTCTGGAAAGTAATTCCTTATATATTTATACTTCTCATTTCTCACGGCTCTAATCCTGTCACTGTTCTCATCAAACCTGTCGCTAGATGTAAATAGAAATTTTCTTTCAGTCTGATTTTTATGCTTACCAAGAAAAGCTATGCCCTGATACTCACTTGGTAATTCAATGCCAGCAATCGACAAAACCGTAGGGGCTAAATCAACAAAACTTAGAAACTGTTTAGTATTGATTTTTTCTTTTCTGCCTTTTGGCAACTTAACAAAAAAAGGTGTTTTGGTGCCTGTCTCATAAATAGCTCTTTTATGACGTGGGAATGGTCCACCATGATCACTGTAAAAGAAAATATATGAATCATCATACAATTCTTGTGATTTTAATCTTTCAATTAGTTCACCAATTTGTCTATCCATTTCAATCATATTTGAATAGTTAACCGCATATGAATGTCTTACAATTGAGTCATCTGGGAATATTGGAGGAATTGTAAGGTTCTTTGGATTTACCATTAATTCTTGTTTGTCCCTTTCCCACATTCTTCTTTCATGAGTGATATCAAAGTTAAAGATTGCAAAGAAGGGGGAAGAATCTTGAAAAAATTTCATTCTTGTATTGTAAGCTGACCAAACAGAATCGCTAATTATGTAGTTATAATCACCTTTAGAATCATTATATGTGAAATATCCATTGTTCCTTAAAATTTCTGGAAATGTCTTAATCGACTCTGCAAGTTTTGATGAGTATCTTGGAAATTCAAGTTCCTTCTCGCTATTGTTTCTATCACCCATTTCCCGTCCGTTTTTATAGTAATTATCATAGTGCATCGCCCTCATATTGTGAGTTCCAATTGATTGAGGATACATCCCTGTAATTATTGAACTTCTTGCCGGTGCGCATACAGGATATGTCGCGTACATATTTTCAAAAACTAAACTTTCCGAAGCAATCTTTTCAAGGTTTGGAAGTGAAACATCACTATTTCCATGAAAAGGAAAAAGATAATAAGATTGGTCCTCACATGTAATCCATATAATATTAGGTTTCTCATTGTTAGAGCATGAACTGACAACTAGTAGCAATAAGATTATTAGTAAACTTCTCACAGAATCAAATTTAGTTATTTCATTGACAAAAAAATTGTAATTTTCAAACTGATTTAAAAAGAAAATTCTCTGCTGAAAGTTTTTAAAATATTGTCGATTGTAGTAACATCTCTTTTAATAATAACCATCTCGTTTCTTCACTATCAACAATATCCTATATATGAGTGGGAATTTATTTTAGAATATGTTAAAGATAATCGTCAAAAAGAGGATTTTAAGTCAATTGCATCCAAACTAGGGTACAGTGAAAATGATAAGATACTAATTATTCATGCTGACGATGTTGGACTCAGTAAATCTGTCAACGAATCTACTTTTGAATCTTTTAAAAACAACTCTATTACATCTGCGAGTATTATAATGAATACATATGAAATGGATGAAGGGTTAAAATTTGCTGTTGAAAATCCTAATTATGACTTCGGAGTTCATTTAACTGTAACTAGTGAATGGAAATACCATAAATGGGGTGGCATCTTGGATAAAACTAAAGTACCCTCTTTACATAATAACTTAAATAATTTCTACTGGAATAAACGAAAATTTGTTAAAAATGCAGATTTAAAAGAAATTAAAATGGAACTTCAAGCTCAGATTGATTTAGCAAAATCAATGGGATTAAAACCCTCTCATATAGACAGTCATGAAGGCGCACTTTTTTTCGATCCTAATATTTTTCAAATCTATGTTGATTTAGCAGTAGAGAATGATTTATTGGCGTTTGTTCCAATTGAGGCTAGTATGCATTTTAATAGGGAATTGGAAAAACCAAATAATGCTGTTATAGTTGATCAATTTCATATGCTACATGAGGGAACAAATGTTGAAGAGATTGAAAATTTTTATTATGATGTGGTTGAAAATTTAAAACCTGGATTGAGTCAAATAATTATTCACTTGGGTAAAGATGAACCAATATTAAAAGAAATTACTGTTGATCATCCGAATTTTGATTATAGGTGGAGGCAAAAAGATTACGATATCATGAATTCTAAAGAGTTTAAAGATTTACTAGAAAAAAATGATATAAAACTTATAAGTTGGCTTGACTTAAAAAAGGCCATATTATGAAAAGAGTTATTCCTTTATTGATAATTCTTTTAACTTCTTGTTCACCACTTAAAAAATATCCTTTAAAGTCTGACAAATGGGAGGAGGATATAAAGGTTTTGGAATCTTTAGATAGACAAGAAACTTGTGGAAATGATTGTATTTTATTTCTTGGCAGTTCGAGCATTAGACTTTGGAATGAGATAAAATCTGACATGTCTCCATTTAATGTTGTTGCAAGAGGATATGGGGGTGCTCATTTTTATGATATTATCCATTACACCAAAAGATTAGTGAAAAACCACAATCCAAAAGCAATTGTTGTTTTTGTCGCAAATGATATAACAGGTAGCAACAATAATAGTTGGTATGGGGATTTAAGACCAAGAGAGGTTCTAAAACTTTTTAAATTCTTTACAAAACAAGTTTATTCTGCCCATGCAGATATACCAATTTTTGTAATAGAAACAACACCAACCATTAGTCGTTGGAAGGTTTGGAATAAAATATCCGCTACAAATGACCTAATAAAAAATTATACTGAGAAGGAGGATAACTTAAGTTATATAACTACCAGATTTGATTTCCTTGATAATGAAGGAAACCCAGTTGAAAAATATTTTATAAGGGATAAGCTTCATCTGAACAATTCTGGTTACAAGTTATGGTCAAAAATTATAAAAAATACTTTTAAGAAGAAGTTGTAAATTTTTTTAAAAAAAAGGTCCTGAGGAGAAAAAATCGCCAACAGAGAAGAAGTAATTTTTTTTTTGTATATTGTTATCAATTAAATTTAACTAACATTAATTAAAAATTAAAAAATGGGATATACTCACACAAATAGCAAAGGAAAAACTTATCATTTACATTCAAAAGATGTAACTCTTAAAGGAGGTAGAAATCAAACTATTTATTATTTCGCTAAAGATGCAAGATCAAATGCATGTGATCTTCCAGCAGGAAAACAAGTAGTAGAAAGTCCAAAAACTGGTCTACCATTTGTTAAAGGAAAATAGTTTTTGCTAAAAAATATGAAAAACCCATCTTTTTAGATGGGTTTTTTTATGCCTATTTTTTAAAATCTGATAAAGTTTTTCTTACTATTGATTCATAGTTATAATCATAATTCATAGTAACAGATTTTTCAGATAAAATCCAATCTTTTACTGAATGTAATCTTGATAGTTTCAAGTCAGGTAAAATCTTTA
>CACKBA010000041.1 GCA_902598295.1 uncultured Bacteroidota bacterium | reverse complement strand
ATATTCATTTAATGATTATCAATCCTGAAAATTACATAGAAAAATTTTCTAGTTATAATCCCAAAATACTAACATTCCACCTAGAAGCAACAAAAAATATAAAATTAACGCTGAACAAAATTAAAAAATTCAATATCAAAGCAGGTTTAGCCATTAATCCAGATACACCAATTCATGATTTAGAACCTTACATAAATGAAGTTAGTATGGTTTGTTTGATGGGAGTATTTCCTGGATTTTCTGGTCAAAAATTTATAAAGAAAACACTCATGAGATTAAAAGAATTAAAAAAATTAATTGAGAAGAAAAAATCAAAAGCATTGATACAAATTGATGGTGGGGTTGATTTAACAAATACAAAAGAATTATCCACATTGGGTGCAAACATTTTAGTCTCTGGTAGTTGTATCTTTAAATCAAAAAATCCTAAATCTATAATTGATTCATTGAAAGAAGAATCTAACTTTTAATTTTTATGTCTTCAGGTTTATTGTACGGATTAGGTATAATGAGCGGAACCTCCCTTGATGGACTAGACTTATGTTATGTTGAGTTTAAAAAAGACGATGATAGTTATTTTAAAATATTAAATACAAAAACATTCAATTATGATAATAATTGGAAAAAAAAGTTAAGTGATATTCACTTAAAAAATAATTTAGAAATTAAAAAAATAGACCTAGAATTTGCTCGATTAATCTCAGAAAAAATTTTGAAATTTAAACGTGATAATAAGATTTTAAAATTAGATTTTATTTCATCACATGGTCATACAGTCAAACATAAACCACCCGAATATAGTATCCAAATTGGGAATGGAAAACTTATTAATGAGTTAACAAATATTACAACTATTAACGATTTTAGGACTCAGGATATCGATTTAGGTGGTCAAGGTGCTCCTTTAGTTCCAATTGGTGACAAATACTTATTTGGACAATACAAATACTGTTTAAATTTAGGTGGAATAGCAAATATTTCCTTTAAGGAAAATGGAAAGATGAAAGCTTATGACATATGTGGATGTAATATTTTACTAAATACATATTCAAAAATTTATAATAAAGAATATGATAAATATGGTTTCTTATCTTCCAAGGGAAAAATCATTCCATGGTTAATTGAGAAATTAAATACCATAAACTATAATTTTATCAAAGGTCCTAAGTCACTGGATAAGATATCAATGATGAAAAATAATTACAACATAATTGATGATTATATATCAAAAATGGATGATGTTAATTTGAAAAAGATAGGCTATGACATTTTAGCAACAGTTGTTGAACATATTTCATACGAAATTTCTAAAGCTGTCAATACAAAAAGTGATTTCGATAATATTTTAATAACAGGTGGAGGAGCAAAAAATGTTTTTCTAGTCGAACAAATAAAAAACAAGTTAAAATGTAGAGTTATTATACCAAAAAAAACAATCGTGGATTTTAAAGAAGCTTTAATCTTTGCTTATATGGGTAAACTTCGATTACAAAATAAAATTAATTGCTTAGAATCAGTAACCGGAGCAAAAAGGAATCATTCATCAGGTTTCATATATAATTGATAAACTTTAAAAAAAAATTTATAATTTACCAACCAAGAATATTTTTTAATAATTATTCTATCTGTAAAATATATTGTTAAGAAATCTAAATCAATTTTGAATTTCTCAATAGTATTTTATACAGAAATAAACTTTAAAATCAAATAATAAATGAAAAATTATATTGTAATTGCCTTTGCTCTAATTATCTCATTTAATGTTAACTCACAAGAGATTAATTTAAAATATTACCTGCCAAACTCAGACAACTATAATCAAGATATTCCAAAACCAAGTGAAATAATTGGTCATGAGGTTGGTGAGTGGCATGTAACTCATGACAAACTAGTAAAATACATGTATACAATAGCTAGCTCATCGGATAGGGTTACAATTGAAGAAACAGGAAAAACTTATGAGAACAGACCTTTATTAATTTTAAAAGTTTCATCAGAAGAAAATATCAAAAATTTGAGTTCAATTAGAAAGAAGCATCTAGAAATATCAAATGGACTTAAGAAATCTGATTTTAAAAAAATGCCGGCAGTGGTTTACCAAGGTTATTCTGTGCATGGAAACGAAGCGAGTGCATCAAATTCTGCTTTGTTAGGCATATACTATTTGGCAGCATCTAATGAACCTGAAACTTTAGAAATTTTAAATAATACTATTATTTTATTTGATCCATGTTTAAATCCAGATGGATTACAAAGGTTTGCTAATTGGGTTAATTCAAATAAGAACTTAGTTCCAAATCCTGATAATAACGACAGGGAGTTTAGCGAAGTCTGGCCAGGTGGAAGAACAAATCACTATTGGTTTGATTTAAACCGTGACTGGTTACCTGTACAACTTCCAGAGTCAAAAGCTAGAGTTAAAACATTTACAGACTGGTTGCCTAATATTGTTACTGATCATCACGAAATGGGTACAAATTCTACATTTTTTTTCCAACCTGGTATACCCTCCAGAGTAAATCCTTTGATACCCAATTTGAATCAAGAATTAACTGAGAAAATTGCAAAATATCATGCAACTTATTTAGATAAGATTGGAAGTTTATACTATAGCAAAGAAAATTATGATGATTTCTATTTTGGAAAGGGTTCTACTTATCCAGATGTTAATGGGGGTATTGGAATCTTATTTGAACAAGGTAGTTCAAGAGGGCACATTCAAAATAGTCAAAATGGAGTACTAACATTTCCTTTTACAATAAGAAATCAATTAACTACGACTTTATCTACATTGAAGGCTGCTAGTTCACTTAGGATTGAACTTCTTGCCTACATGAATGACTTTTATATTAACAGCTTTAATGAGACTAGAAAATCAAAATTTAAAGGAATTGGATTTGGTAATACTCATGATAATACAAGTAGTTATCAATTAGCTAGTATTCTCAAATCTCATAAAATTAAAGTCGTTGAAACTGATGGGAAAAAATTTAAATACTTTGTCCCACTAGAACAAAAGAAGTCAAAACTGATAAAAGCAATGTTTGATACTCAAATTAAGTTTAAAGACAGTCTCTTTTATGATGTTTCTGCATGGACTTTTCCTCTTGCTTTCAATTTAAATTATAAATTTCTAAAGGAAAGCTTAAACGGGAATGAGTTGTTTGATAAACCTTTAGGTAAAATCAGTGGTTTTTCAAGTTATGGGTATCTAGTAAAACCTTATAATTATAATATTCCTAGATTCATTAATTATTTGCAAGAAAATGGTATAAGATTAAAATCAAGCAGTAAGGTATTTAAAATAAAAAATAATTATTTTGATTACGGAAGTCTACTAATTCCTGTTGTTGGACAATCAAAAAAACCTGAAAAAATCTTTGAGTTGCTCACTGAAATTTCTAAAAAAACAGGAATTGATGTTTACTCTTTATCCGGTGGATATGAAGATAACATCGGTTTCGGTTCCAATTCTTTCACTACAATAAAAAAACCAAAGGTAGGATTGATTGTAGGGAATGGTATACGATCCTATGATGCAGGTGAAATATGGCATCTTTTTGATACTAGGTATAAGATTCCAATAACTAAAATTGATATTAAAAATTTGAATCGAACTAAATTATCTGATTATTCTCACATTATTTTACCAAGTTATTCTGGAAATAGTTTAGACGTTGAAATAATTAAAAACTATTTAAAAAGTGGAGGTAATGTAGTAGCTTACAGAAGTTCTATTAATTGGCTAGAAAAAAATAAAATTATAAGTGTTGATTTTCTTAAAAATGAACGATATGCATCTAATGTCTCTTACGAAGACAGAGGAAAATTTACCGGATCACAGGTTATAGGCGGAACGATTTTCAATACAAAAATCGATAAGAGTCATCCAATTAGTTTTGGAATAAAAGGTGACAACATACCAACGTTTAAAAACAATACTATTTTTATGAAACCTGATGAAAATAGTTACAATAATCCTATTAAATATTCAAAAAACCCACTACTAAGTGGTTACGTCTCAGAGGAAAATTTAGAATTATTAAAACAAAGTGTTCCTTTCAAAATTAAAAGATATTCCTCAGGAAAAGTTTTCTTATTTGCTGATAATACCAACTTCAGAGCCTTTTGGTATGGAACAAATAGACTATTGATGAATTCTATTTATTTATCAAATAAAATGTGATATTGAATTTTTTAAAACCTTACTCCAAAGAATTTTCTTACAATTTAAAATTAGCTTACCCGGTTATCATCGGAATGATTGGTCATACATTGGTAGGATTCGTTGATAATGCAATGGTGGGTCAATTGGGAACCTCTGAATTGGCTGCAATCTCTTTGGGAAATAGTTTTGTGTTTTTAGCTATGTCTTTTGGTATTGGGTTTTCAACTGCAATTACACCTTTAATTGCCGAAAGCAATGCGTTAAATGATAAAATAAGAACAAAATCTATACTTTCTAATGGTATAATAATCTGCTCTATTTTGGGACTTCTTTTGACCTTACTGGTTTTAATTTTAAAACCAATAATATATTATATGGGTCAACCTGAAATAGTAGTCGGTTTAGCATACCCTTATATTACCTTGGTAGCGATATCATTATTTCCTTTAATTATTTTTCAATCATTCAAACAATTTTCCGATGGATTATCTTTTACAAAAATTGCAATGATTTCTACATTAATTGCAAACATCATTAATGTCATATTAAACTATATACTTATATATGGTGAGTTTGGTTTTCCAAGGTTAGAATTAATTGGTGCTGGTATAGGAACACTAGTTTCAAGATTTATAATGGTACTCATAATTATTTATTTAATCAAATCCAACGTAAAAACAAATCAGTATATAAACAACCTATTTAGTCTTGAATTTTCTTCAAAAATTATAAAAAAAATTTTTAATCTTGGATATCCATCTGCTCTACAAATGATGTTTGAAGTTGGTTTTTTTATTTCAGGGATATGGGTTTGTGGAATTATTGGGATAAATTATCAAGCAGCAAATCAAATTGCACTCAATCTTTCTTCATTAACCTTTATGGTTGCACTAGGATTAAGTGTTGCTGCGACAATCAGAATTGGTAATCAAAAAGGATTAAATGATTATAAGAATCTAAAACGTATTGCTATATCAATTTTCTTAATTACAATTTTGATTGAATTCGTCTTTGCTCTAATTTTCATTGTTTTCTCTGACTTATTACCCTGGCTTTATTTAGATAATAATGGTAGTTCTGATGTTCTTGAGACTGTTAGTTTAGCTTCAAAATTATTAATAGTTGTAGCGCTATTTCAAATTTTTGATGGGGTACAAATTGTTGCACAAGGTGCACTGCGAGGAATTCAAGATGTAAAAATACCCTCACTTATTTGTTTTTTATCTTATGTAGTTTTTGGTATACCAATAATGATTTACTTAGGATTATATACCGAACTTAAAGCTACGGGTGTTTGGATTGGATTTTTAATTGGTTTATTAATTGCTTCTATTTTACTTTCTATAAGATTCTTTAAAAGATGTAATATCGAAATTGGAAGATGACCGCTAACTATATTTCTTTGACATAGATATTGACTCACTTACCTGAACAAAAAAATATAACAAAATACTTATAACAATTATCTTCTGCGATGTTACCTGAATAAATAATGATTGATTGTCTCTGAATGGACTTGGGCCATACTCCATAACAATAATAAAAAGGAAAAGCATAAGGGAAAAAAGTGAGGAACTTATAAGCATCTTTTTACTTA
>CACKBA010000040.1 GCA_902598295.1 uncultured Bacteroidota bacterium | reverse complement strand
TCAGATGCGTTGGTTGTATTCCCATTTTCATCAAGGTATTGATAGGACACAGAAAAATCATCTAAACTTTGAGTAATACTTGTCTCTGGGTTTGTAAGTAAAGTTTGAGTCACATTGGAAGTGTCAAACTTAGAAAAACCATCTGTATCATCATTTCCATCATCACATTGGATGGGTATGATAACATCATAAACTTCGGGGCTATCATCTACAATAAATTCAAGTGTGGTTTCATCATAACATTTTTGATCTGTATTATTTTCAACTTGGATTTTAATGATTTGAGAGCCAGTTTCGAATGGATTTGGCAATGTATTTCCTATAAAATTATCGTCCTTATCATAATAGTAAGTGGTAACATCAGTTTGACCATTTAGAAGAGTTTCTTGAATATTTGAGGTATCAAAAGGGAAAATACCATCTTGAGAGTCATCTCCAGCAGCACCATCGCATTGCCTTCCAATCGTTACATTATTTGCAAAAGGTAAAGCCTCAACTACAATATCAAAAGCTTCTCCAGTTTTGTAGCATCCAGAATTTGAACCTTCAGTTTTAAGTATTCTATAAAAAATTGTTTGAATGTCTTTCACTGTATTAGTAAATGGACTTGTTAAACCAGAATTATTTAAATCATTAGCATCTTCTATACTCAAATGATATGTAATTTTAAAATCATTGGGACTTTGATTGTCAATATCATTAGGATCAGTAATATCATCTCCAGATCTTAGTAAGTCTGTCCTTGATTCAAGATCGAAGGAGATAAACCCGTCTCTGTCATCATCACATATTACAATGTCATCAACAGGAAATGTTATCGGCAAAGGTTTGATATTTATGTTAAAAGATGTTTCAGCATTAAAACAACCAGTTTCATTATTCTGAACTCTCACAAATATTTGAGTTGTGTTCAAAGCATAGTGAGGCTCACCAGTATCCTTTGATGGATTTGTATAGGGAAATGTGATTTCATTTTCTCCATTTGTTGCATTTTCATTAGTTTCATAAAAAGTGACTGTATAATCATTTTGAGATTGATTTTCTCCTAGAATATTTGGAATTAGTGAATCAAAAATTTCTTTTTGAATTGTAATACTTCCATTATTGCCATCACTATCACTTTCATCATCACAAAACTCTAGATCACCAATAGTTTCTGCAGTTGGATTTGGATTTACAATTATTGTTTTTTCTGCAATACATTCAACTCCGTTTACGGTTACCTTTACAAAATAAGTAGTAGTTTGTGTTGGACTTACATCATATGAAGAGGTACTAATATCAGGTATGATGACCTCATCACCGTTTTCATCATAATATCCCCATATTATGTCAGTAGAACCAGTATATTCAAATAGGGGCCATGATACGGCATTGCCAATAGACATATCATTCCATTGTTTGCCATCATTACTAAACTCAAATTGTGCATAGTGTTCAAAACCACCAGCATTATTTGGTTCATTATTGGACCAATTTACATAGGTGTCTCGCAAATAGGACCCATTAACCCATTTCCATCCTCCATAGTTTTGCGATGCATTTCCAGGTTCAACATAACTAGGGTCTTCAAGATCTTGATACAATCCGAGCCAAAACCTAATACCATCAGGACCAGTTAATCCCATTGACTCTAATCCAGCATAAACAGCATCTTCCATTTCAGCACTAAGCACGACATACATCCTAGCACTAGCTGTACTATCTCCAGAGTTGTAACTGTCCGTCAATGTTTTAGCATCTGGCCAATCTATTGGATTAAACCCGTCTTTTCCTGTCCCTGCTTGAATCATGAAATAAGTTTTTCCATAATCAGTGTCCCAACTCACAGGTTCATCATTATTTGTTATAAAAATTAAATCATTATCCGCTGCAAAATCAGCAGCGGTTTTTGCTATATTTTCAATAGTTAAAGTAGTAGAATCATCAACACAAATAATATCATCAGAGGCATTTAACACTGGATTTGATATGTATGCCTTACTTTCAGTTCTGGAGTTGCTTACACAACCCTCTTCATCCACAAATTCAGCATAATAAAATTTATTGTGCTCAAGTTCTGTTTCTGGATCAAGTGGGTCAGTAGCATCCATTGATTCGTACCAATAAAGGGTGTTACTTCCTATGTTGGATGCTGTTAAGTTTGATATTTTAGGGGTATCAGATTGACAAAATGTTTGTATTTGTTGAACGATAGGATTTTCTGGAGCAAGATTTATTTTCAAGTTTACATTTGGGTCTGTACCAATTTCACACAAATATTCCTCATCATTTAATAAAACCCTGTACCTCCCATCCATTTCTGTAGAAATGTTTGTTAAAGTCAATTTGTTGGTTGTAGTTCCACTAAAGGAACCCCCCTCATTAATGTTTTCCCAGTCATTTTGTTCAAGATTGAAAAATTGCCATTGATAAGTAATTTCTGTTTGAGATGAAGCGACAACTTCAAATTCAACTGTACTTCCTTCACAACCACTGGTGGAAGTTGGTTGAGTGGTAATTTCAACTGGTGATCCCGGTGTTTGAAACAAGTATCCACCAGAGGCATTTTGTGCTGGTGTAAGGTCATAACCGCCAGCTTCTAAATGACTAACTACTAAACCTTGATCATTAATTACTCCATTTATATTGTTGTTTAAGGGCGATGTACCCAAAATACCATCTCCGTCAGGGTCACCAACAAAATTTTCATAATTAAATCCCGCTTCAATCACATCATCACAACCATCACCATCACTATCCTTGTCATAGTAGTCATATAAATTATCAGAATTTGTTTCGTTTTCATCAGAGTTCTTTTTATAGTCCAGAATTTCAATCAACCCTGTAAATTCTGAAACACTGGTTGTTTCGTCTGCACCAGCGCTTATTTTTAACCCACCAACATCATATGCAATAAATTGGTATGATGGATTATTTGTGTCATTCTTGTATTTGAATCTAATTAAGTTTGCCGTGTATGAGGTGATACCATCGCTAAAGGTCTCTCCATCGTAATTGTTATCAATTAATAATTGGTCCTCTGGATCAACCAGTGTAATATTTTTAGATGAAGGAAAAACACTTATTTCAAAATAATCACCAGGTGTTACTGTTTCTGACCTACCTGAAAATCTATAGTTTAGTGGCTCATCATTATTTTTTACTTCATAGGTAATTTTAGCATTGGTTGAAGCCTCAAGTGAAAAAGAAATTTCACCATTATTTGCTCCAGATATTGTACTTTGTGTTTCTCCAGTCTGATTGTAATATCTTTCCACATCAGTGTTAATTTCAATAAGATCTCCATTTGTGTTTTTAAACAGTGGTTCATCAACAACTGAAATGTCAAAGATTAGATTTCCGGATGATTCAACAGAATTTAAAATGCCATCATTATCTAGGTCTAAATCAAGATTATCAATAACACCATCTTGGTCAGAGTCTTCGGGGCAGATACTGACAGGTATAATTCCAGAAAATTGCTCTAGGTTTAAACAAGTGATGGTTCCTTTTAACCTATATTCACCCTCAGATTGCGGTATGTAGGTTTCAAAGTTGGTTGAATTCCCTGGGGCTGCCTCCCAGATATTTGATGTTTCATTATATTTTTCCCAAACATATGTGTCAAACCCAGAGGCATTGGTTATTTGCAAAGTAATATTTGATCCAGTGATATTTCCTTCCGAGTCAGTTTGAAGACAATTTCCCAAAGCATTAATCCCCAAATCAATTTCTGCGTTAGGTGGTGATGCAAAACCTGCATAAAAGCCTCCACTGGTTGCAGCTCCTCTTGTATTGAAGTATGCCAAGTACAATTCACCCGATGATGTCACACTAACATCTCCAGAAAGATTAGTTACAGTATATGCTTTGTATTCAGGTCTACCAAGAACGGTGACGGGGTTCAATAAACTTACATCGTATGCTGTTCCATTTTCAGATATCGTAATCGACGCATCAATATTTGTAACAATGGATACACCAGCTTGCTCTTGATATGGATCATTTCCTATGAAATCAATATCAGGTATATTATTGACATCATCATTCGCATCTTCAGAGATTGGAGGAACAAAAAACATTCCTTGGTTTGCCTCTGAGTCACCATTACCAGCAATTCCTTGGTAAGCATAAACTGGGTAGTTTTTATCTTGTGTTCGAATGTACATAGTGGCACCTTGATTTTGAGAAGACCATAGGTCAGAGGTTGCCAACCAAATATCTCCAGCATCAATGGTCGCTGTTGCTGTAGTACTACCATTAATGTATAGGTGAGTGTTGTCTTTTGTTGAAATAATTAATGGTGTTTCTAACTGTCCACCATCATTTAGATTTTGCCCATTACCTCTCACAAAAATATACTCATGCCCAACTCTATCTAAACCTACAATTTGATCTATTCCGTGATCGTGACCACTTCCTGTTGCTGAAAACGAACCACTTGCGGAACCTACATTAACTACTAAGGGTTTCGTTCCATCCTCAGTCCCATCCTCATCAACAGATCGAATCAATGCACCGTTAAGTGAATTTCTAGCGCCTTGATTGTTTGCGTTTGTATTTTCAAAATCTAAAGAAAGCACCATACTTTCATGTTTTTGAAGCACTTTAGTAAAAGGACCTTGGTAGTTATAATTGGATAAAGTTGTTTCTCCAATTAATGCATTTGGTAAGTCAATTGAAACTATAGTGTTATCTTGTGTTGCCATCACAGAGAAAAAACTATTTGCAGTAAAATGTGCATTTGCTGATTGAACTGTTCCATTTGTCATCATGCCTGCTCTAAAATTTGTTCCAAGTGATGCATCACCTTTACTTACAAGTGCACCTGCCTGAGCTCCAGCATTATATCTAATGGAAACATAAATTGGGCAATCAGCCTCGACTACAAATCCAGCATTTAGTGCAGTATTCCCACCTGTAGTTTCGTGATCAACAAAAAGTTGTGAGGGTGTATAATTAGTGCCATTCCACGAACTACCAATATCATAACGAATTGGGTTCCCATTACTCAAATTATTATAAGTTGTAGGGCTGTCTCCATTTAAAGGAGTAATAGTCACAGTAACATTATTTTCACTAGGTGTAGACAAATACATATATTGATCGAGTGGAATTGAACTCCCGCCAGATAGAGACTTGTTATTCGTAAGAGGAGGAATGTAATGGACCTTGCTAATTTGACTAAAACCTGTTATGGAAAAAAACAAGAATAATATATAAAGTTTGAAATATTTAGTCATATTATAATTCCATAAACTATTAATGACTTATCAATCATTAAAACTTATAGTACCTAAATTTACTAATTAGTTTTTTAATTATTTTCCTCGGACTAAACTAAAGTGTCCCTTAAATTCCCTTCCGTCTTCGAGAAATACTCTAAACCAGTAATCTGTCTGTGGCATTGGTCTGCCAGAAAATGTCCCATCCCAACCTGTATTTTTTGGATCAAGTTCTTTTAGTAATTTACCATATCGATCAAAAATGTAGACCTTACTGTTTGGCTGGAAAAATTCATTGATTCCTAAAATTCTCCATGTCTCGTGAATGCCATCTCCATTCGGAGTGAAGTATTTTTTGTAACCAATGACTGATACCTCTACTTCATAAATTCCACATCCTCTTTTATCCCTTATATAAAGTTTGTGAATCCCTGGTCTGACATTTTCAAAAAGTTGGTCAACTTGATATGGACCTGCAGGATCGTAAAGTGCAAATTCATAATCACCGATTCCTAAATCTTCAATATTTTTTATTCTTATTTTATTGTTATTATCATCTGTTATATCTGATACGTCAATAAAGTGATCGTATT
>CACKBA010000039.1 GCA_902598295.1 uncultured Bacteroidota bacterium | reverse complement strand
TTTTGATTGGTACTTATGCTGAGGCTGGTCAGAGTTCAACATTTGGAGGTTATTCACACATTATGTCTGAATTACTTGGAAATGATGATGAAGTTTCATGGGAAGGTACTTTCCTTGCACCAAGAGAAATGTTTAATAAAACTATGTTATCTGACAACGGTTTAGTTGGTGGTCACTGGAATAATTCTTACGAAGTTATTAACCAAGCGAACCTTGTTCTTGACAATAGTTCAAATATTTCAGATGCTACAGAAAGAGCAACTGTTGAAGGTGAAGCATTGTTTTTAAGAGCATTGACTTACTTTGATATGGTTAGATTCTTTGGTGGTGTTCCGTTAAGAACTGCTGGAGTTACAAACTATGGTGCTGATTTAGATATTGCTAGATCGAGCGCAGATGACATTTATGCTCAGGTTATTTCAGATTTAACAGACGCTTACGCTAAATTGCCTGCATCAAATGGCGAGTTTGCTGACAAATATGCTGCGCAAGCTTTACTTGCTAGAGTTTATCTACAGCAAGGAAATTATGCTAGCGCATTAACTGCAGCTAATGATGTTCTCCAAAATAGTGGTCACTCTTTGGCTTCTACTTTTGCGGGTGCATTTAACAATGATGCTGATAGTTCTGAAGATATTTTTGCTTTTCAAGTGACGTCTCAGGATGGATCTAACGTGTTAGTTACTCATTATGCTGATATGCCTAATGGTGGTAGAGGAGGTGATATTGTTGTTGATACTTACAGAACTTTGTTCGACAGTACTCTCGATGACAGACTATTTTTCTTCTACTATAGTAATGATAATGGTGGAATTCTTACTGGTAAGTATACCAATGAGTATGGAAACGTTCCTACAATAAGAGTTGCAGAAATGCATTTAATCAGAGCTGAAGCTAACTTTAGATTAGGTTCTAGTACAGGTCTAGCTCCTCTTACTGAAATCAATGCCTTAAGAGGTAGATCAGGTGCTCCTGCATTAGCTTCTTTAAGTCTTGACTTAATTTTTAATGAAAGACAATTAGAACTTGGTTTTGAAGGACACGTATTACACGATAAAAAGAGGTTTGGTAAGTCAATTTTTGGTTTACCTGCAAACAGTCCTAGACTAGTTTGTCCAATTCCTCAGTCAGAGATGGATAGTAATTCATTAATGACTCAAAATCCTGGATATTAATCCAGAGATTTTAATCGAGAAAAAAAAGGACCAAATTTTTGGTCCTTTTTTTTTGAAATAGATTTGAATAATTGTAAAAAAATCCTACATTTGCGCACCTTTAAAGAAGGAAATATATGCCAACAATATCGCAATTAGTTCGAAAAGGTAGAAAAAAGGTGGTCAAAAAGAGTAAGTCCGCCTCCCTCAGTTCATGTCCTCAGAAAAGAGGTGTCTGTACTAGAGTATACACTACTACACCCAAAAAACCAAATTCAGCAATGAGGAAGGTTGCGAGGGTTAGACTCACCAACGGTATTGAGGTAAATGCTTACATTCCAGGAGAAGGCCACAATTTACAAGAGCATTCAATTGTTTTAGTTAGAGGTGGTAGAGTAAAGGATCTTCCTGGAGTTCGTTACCACATAGTAAGAGGAGCTCTTGATACAGCAGGTGTTGAGGGAAGATTACAAAGAAGATCAAAGTATGGTGCGAAAAAAGCCAAAACAAAAAAAAGTTAATGATGTTCAATTTATGAACCTCTCAACTGAATAAAATGAGAAAAAGAAAAGCTAAAAAACGTCCACTTCTTCCAGACCCAAAATTTAACGACCAACTTGTCACAAGATTTGTTAATAATCTCATGTGGGATGGTAAAAAATCTACTGCTCTCAAAATTTTTTATGATGCATTGGATATTGTTGAAACAAAAAAACAAGACAGTGAAAAATCATCGCTTGAAGTATGGAAAGATGGTTTGTCAAATGTAATGCCTCATGTCGAGGTTAGAAGTAGAAGGATTGGTGGAGCTACTTTTCAAATTCCGATGCAGATAAGGGCTGACAGAAAAATATCACTTGCTATAAAGTGGTTAATAAGTTTTGCTAGAAAAAGAAACGAGAAGTCCATGGCTCAAAAGCTTGCAGCTGAAATATTAGCTGCAGAAAAAGAAGAGGGTTCCGCAGTCAAGAAAAAGGTTGATACCCACAAGATGGCAGAGGCAAACAAAGCATTTTCACACTTTAGATTCTAAACCATGGCAAGAGACTTAAAATACACTAGAAATATTGGAATTGCTGCTCACATTGATGCGGGAAAGACTACAACAACAGAGAGAATTCTTTATTACACTGGTGTTAGTCATAAAATTGGTGAAGTTCATGATGGAGCTGCAACTATGGACTGGATGGAACAAGAGCAGGAACGTGGTATTACCATAACATCTGCAGCAACTACTTGTACATGGAATTTTCCTACAGACCAAGGTAAAAAAAATGATCTATCAAAACCATACCATTTCAACATAATTGATACCCCTGGTCACGTAGATTTTACTGTGGAAGTTAATAGATCATTACGAGTTCTCGATGGTCTTGTTTTTTTATTTAGTGCTGTCGATGGTGTTGAACCTCAATCAGAAACAAACTGGAGACTTGCAGATAATTACAAAGTTCCTAGAATGGGTTTTGTAAATAAAATGGACAGACAAGGTTCAGATTTTCTTGCTGTTTGCAATCAAATAAAAGAAATGCTAAAATCTAATGCAGTACCAATTGTCTTGCCTATTGGAGAGGAAGAAGATTTTAAAGGTATTGTTGATTTAGTTAAAAACCAAGCAATTGTTTGGCATGAAGAAAATATGGGATCAACTTTTGATGTTGTAGATATTCCTGATGAAATGAAATCTGAAGTTGATAAATACAGGGCAAATCTAATCGAGGCAGTTGCTGAATATGATGATAATTTGTTGGAAAAGTTTTTTGAGGACCCAGATTCTATTTCTGAAGAGGAAATTCATGAAGCACTCAGAAAAGCTGCTCAAGATATGAGTATCATCCCTATGGTTTGTGGTTCAGCCTTTAAAAACAAAGGTGTTCAATTCTTGCTAGATTGTGTTTGTAGATATTTACCTTCACCTGAGGACAAAGAGGCAATTGTAGGAACACATCCTGATGATGGCTCTGAAATTTCTAGAAAACCGGTTGTTTCTGAACCATTTTCAGCTTTGGCTTTTAAAATTGCAACCGATCCTTATGTTGGTAGATTAGCTTTCTTTAGAGTTTATTCTGGAAGATTAGATGCAGGTTCATACATCTTTAATAACAGATCTAAATCTAAAGAAAGAATATCTAGAATTTATCAGATGCATGCCGATAAACAAAATGCTATTGATTTTATTGAAGCTGGAGATATCGGTGCAGCTGTAGGTTTTAAAGATATAAAAACTGGAGATACCTTAAGTTCTGAAAAACATCCGATTGTCTTAGAGAGTATGGTTTTCCCCGATCCTGTTATTGGTATAGCAGTGGAACCTAAAACAAAAGCTGATGTTGATAAATTAGGAATGGCATTAGCAAAGTTAGCTGAGGAAGATCCAACTTTTCAAGTAAAAACTGACGAGGCTTCCGGTCAAACAATTATTTCTGGAATGGGTGAATTACATCTTGATATTATTGTCGATCGTTTAAGAAGAGAGTTTAAAGTTGAGGTAAATCAAGGTCAGCCACAGGTTGAATATAAAGAAGCGGTTACTGCTTCTGCCAATCACAGAGAAGTTTATAAAAAACAAACAGGTGGTAGAGGTAAATTTGCTGATATCGTATTTACTATGGAGCCAACTGAAGAAGGTAAAACTGGACTTGAATTTATCAATAATATTAAAGGTGGTAATATTCCTAAAGAATATATTCCCTCCGTTGAGAAAGGATTTAAAGAAGCTATGAAAAATGGACCACTAGCTGGATTTGAAATTGATTCTTTGAAGGTTGCTCTTAACGATGGGTCGTTCCATCCTGTTGATTCAGATTCTCTTTCTTTCGAATTAGCAGCTAAACTTGGTTTTAAAGAAGCTGCTAAGCTTGCTAAGTCAGTAATTATGGAACCAATGATGAAATTAGAGGTCCTCACACCCGAAGCAAATATGGGTGATATTGTTGGTGATTTAAACAGAAGAAGAGGACAGGTTAATAATATGGATGATAGAGCAGGTGCAAAAGTAGTAAAAGCACTAGTTCCGCTTTCTGAAATGTTTGGTTATGTAACAGCATTAAGAACATTAAGTTCCGGAAGAGCTACATCAACAATGGAGTTTTCTCATTACGCACAAACACCATCTAACATTTCGGAGGACGTGATTGCCTCCATAAAAGGAAACAACCAAGAATAGATATGAGTCAAAAAATTAGAATAAAATTAAAATCTTATGATTTCAACTTGGTTGATAAGTCTGCTGAGAAGATTGTTAAGACTGTAAAGACAACAGGTGCAATTGTTACTGGGCCAATCCCTTTACCAACAAGAAAGAAAATTTTTACTGTTTTAAAATCACCTCACGTTAATAAGAAATCAAGAGAACAATTTCAACTCTCATCTTATAAAAGACTCTTGGATATATACAGTTCATCATCTAAAACTATTGATGCATTGATGAAACTGGAATTACCTAGTGGCGTTGAAGTTGAAATAAAAGTATAATTCAAAATGGCAGGATTAATTGGAAAAAAAATAGGTATGACGAGTCTTTATGATGATAAAGGCAATAATCTTCCATGTACTGTGATTCAGGCTGGACCATGTGTTGTAACTCAAATTAAAAACATCGAAAAAGATGGTTATGATGCTGTTCAAATTGGTTTTGAAGATAAGAAAGAAAGATTAGTTACCAAATCTGAATTAGGTCATTTTAAAAACAGTAAACAATCACCTAAATCGAAACTAATGGAATTTTCAAACTATGAAAATGAACTTAAAGTTGGTGACGTATTATCTGCTAACTTATTTGTTGAAGGTGAATATGTTGATGTAACAGGAGTTTCAAAGGGTAAAGGTTTTCAAGGTGTTGTAAAAAGACATGGTTTTGCTGGAGTTGGACAATCTACTCATGGTCAACATAACAGGTTGAGAGCACCTGGATCA
The DNA here is from genome assembly GCA_902598295.1 of uncultured Bacteroidota bacterium. Lineage (GTDB taxonomy): Bacteria > Bacteroidota > Bacteroidia > Flavobacteriales > Flavobacteriaceae > Eutrophosalina. The sequence goes on along the minus strand of CACKBA010000039.1, from coordinate 939 downwards.
ATTGGAGCAGCATCATATCCTGCGAGAGTTTTCAAGGGCATGAAAATGGCAGGTCAAACTGGGAATGTAAATGTAACTGTGCAGAATTTAAAAGTTGTTAAAGTAATTGCTGACAAAAATCTAATAGTTTTAAAAGGATGTGTTCCTGGACATAAAAATTCCTATCTATCAATTAAAAAGTAATGAAAATAGAGGTTTTAAATATAAAAGGTAAATCGACAGGAAGAGAAATAAAACTTTCTAAAGATGTTTTTGGAATTGAACCTAATGAACATGCTCAATATTTAGATGTAAAGAACCACCTTTCCAATAAAAGACATGGTAATGCCAAGACAAAGGAAAGAGCAGAAATTAAGGGAAGCACAAGGAAGATAAAAAAACAAAAAGGTACCGGAACTGCTCGTGCTGGTAGTATTAAGAATCCTTTGTTTAGAGGAGGTGGAACTATTTTTGGACCTAGAACCCGTGAATTTAATTCTAAGGTTAACAAAAATGTAAAAAAACTAGCTCGTAAATCTGCATTATCACAGAAATACTCCAATAAAGAAATTTCTGTAATTGAGAAATTGGAATTTAAAACCCCAAAAACTAAAGCATTTGTTGGGATTTTAAAGTCAGTTGGTCTAGATACCAAAAAAACATTGTTTGTTCTTGAGGGAGGCAATAAAAATGTATATTTGTCCGCGCGAAATTTGGATAAATATGAGGTAGTTTCTGAATCAGAAGCTACCACTTATAATATTTTGAATGCTCAGCATCTAGTAATTGAAGAAAATGCGGTAAGTAAATTAGAATCAATATTAGCATAATTATGAAAGTTATATTTGAACCTATTATTACAGAAAAAGCTACCAACGATAGTGAATTGAGAAATCGTTACACGTTTGTAGTTAATAGGGAGGCGAATAAAATTCAAATTAAAGATGCAGTTGAAGAGAA
>CACKBA010000038.1 GCA_902598295.1 uncultured Bacteroidota bacterium | reverse complement strand
ATATTAATCAAATCTGCAAAAATAATAGATGCCAGCAGTAAATTTAATGGCAAAACAAAAGATATTTTCATAAATCAAGGTATAATTCAAGAGATTGCTGACAGCATTGTAAAGAAAGCTGCTAAAGAAATAACACTTGACAATCTTCATGTTTCACAAGGTTGGTTGGACACTGGTGTTTGTTTTGGAGAACCTGGCCTGGAGGAGAGAGAAACAATTGAAAACGGATCGCTAACTGCATGTTTGTCAGGTTTTACAGATATCATTTTAAATTCTAACACCCTACCCGTTGTTGATTCCAAAGCTGATGTCATCTATATTAAAAGCAAAAACAAGAACAATGCATTGAAAATTCATCCTCTCGCAGCCTTGACTATTAAAAGCGAGGGAAATGAAATGGCTGAATTACGAGAAATGTTTGATAGTGGTGCGGTTGGTTTTTATGATTACAAAATGTCAGTAAAAAACCCAAATCTTTTAAAAATAGCATTGCAATATGTTCAACACTTTGATGGTCTAATAATGACATTTCCCTTTGAAAAAGCAATTTGTAAAGATGGTCAAATAAATGAGGGTGAAATAAGCACTCTGTATGGTTTGGAAGGAATACCATCTATTTCAGAAGAAATAATACTTGAGCGTGATTTAAAAATTTTAGAGTATACAGGTGGGAAACTTTTTATACCAACAATTTCAACAAGTAAATCCGTTGAATTAATTAAAAATGCGAAGAGAAAAGGGCTTGAAATTATCACTAGTGTTTCCATTAATAATTTATTTTTCAATGAAGAAAAACTGGTAAATTTTGATACTAGATTTAAAGTTCTCCCACCAATTCGTTCTGAAGAGGACAGGTTAATTTTAGTTAATGCACTATCTGAAGGAATCATTGATTTTTGCACATCAGACCACTCTCCCATTGATATAGATAATAAAAAAACAGATTTTAAGAATTCTCTTTTTGGAGCTACTGGTTTGGAATCAATTTTTGGTGCTTTAAATTCATTGTACAAAACTGAAAAAGTGATTGAAATCTTAACCAGAAAAAAGAGTCTATTTGGAATAAAAAATGAAGTTGTCGATGTAGGATCAAAAGCTTGTATGACTCTATTTAATCCAAAAAATAAATACATTTTTACAAAAAATAATGTTAGATCAAAGTCTAAAAACGCATCCTTTATTAATTCTGAAATTAAAGGAAAGGTTTATGGTATTATTAATAATGGATCTGTAGTTATTGATGAGTAAGTTTTTTTTTATTGAAAGAAAATCTAAAAAAATAAATTCCCCCTTAATTATACTAATTCATGGATATGGAAGCAACGAGAGGGATTTGTTTTCATTAATTGATTATTTTCCAAGTGACGCATATGTAATCTCCCTCAGGGCTCCAAAAGAATTATTTAATGATTCTTACGCATGGTATGATATTTATATCGATGGCAATAATAAGTTTTATGATCACAAAACAGCAGTACTTATAAGAGACGAATTATCTCACTTTATTGATGATATATCAAAGAATCCAAATATTGATGCTCATAATATTACGCTGATTGGTTTTAGCCAAGGTGCAATTATATCACACGCAATATCATTTTCATATCCTGAAAAAATAAAAAACATAATGGCTCTTAGTGGCTTTATAGACGAAAAAATTATGAAAAAAACAAACTTGGTTCAAAAGACAAATATTTACGTATCGCATGGGACAAATGATAACGTAATCGACTATGAAATTTCAAAAGAATCATTAAATTTTTATACAAAAAATAATATTGACTTTCAATTTGAAAGTTATAATCAGGGTCATGGAATTAATCAAGAAAATTTAGAGTCTATGATTAAATGGTTAAAAGGAAATGTTTAAATTTTAATTTCCAATCCATCATAAGCAATAGACACTGATTCTGGCAGTAACTTTTCAGTATTGCGATGAAATCCCATTTGCGGAGCTATGTGAGTCAAATATGTTTTTTTTGGCTTAACATCATTTATAATTTGTAAAGCTTGCTCCAAGTTAATGTGTGAATAGTGTTCGTTGTGTCTCAAAGCATTTAGTACTAAACAGTTCAAATTTAAAAGCTTAGTTTTCTCTTTTTCATCAATTTTTTTAAGGTCAGTTATGTATGCAAAATCATTTATTCTATATCCAAAAACTTGTAGTTTGTGATGGGAATATGAAATTGGTTTGACTGTAAAATTGTGAAGATTGAATGATTTGTTTTCTTTCACTTCATTAGGAATCAAATGAATATCACCAGCATAATCATTCTGTTTTTCGAATAAGTATAAAAAACGATGCTTTAAATTTTCTATCACTCTCTTGTGAGCATAAATGGGAATTGCTCCATTTTTAAAAGATATTGGTCTAACATCGTCTAAACCTGCAGTATGATCAGCATGTTCATGAGTGAATAATATATAGTCAACTTTAGTTATATTATTAGTCAAAAGTTGTTGTCTGAAATCTGGACCACAGTCAATTATAATATTTTTTTTATTATGGTTTATTAAAATGGATGAACGCAATCTTCTGTCTCTAAAATCTTTACTTGAGCAAACAGGGAAATTTAAACCAATTGATGGTATTCCAGTGCTAGTTCCAGTTCCTAAAAAAATAATTTTCATTAAGCAATCAAATTTAAATTTTTTATAATGAGTAATAGGCAATAGTTATTAAATTTGTATAAAATAATATTATTAATGGCCGTAAAATTAAAAGGCGATAAAGAATTCGAGAATATTTTATCAACCAAAGACAAAGCACTCAGAATCAACTTAAACGAAAATATTTATGGTACATTCTCTGAAATAGGTGCTGGACAAGAAGTTGCAAGGCATTTTTTTCGCGCCGGAGGAGCATCAGGAACTATAGCCAAAACAATGAGTGCTTATGACAAAGGGTTCAGTGATGCAATATATGGAGTAGAAAATGATCTTCGATATGTCACCCAATCTAGATTAACAAAAATGTTAAATCATGAAATCAATCTCTTAGAGTCAAGAGTTGACAGGGTCATTCATACCGAGAAAATGTTTTTTTCCTTTGCCAACACAGTAGCGACAATTGATTTTGCAAAAAAATACAAAGGTCACGGTTGGATGGGGATAAAATTTCAAACTGAAAGTAAAGCTGAATACAGCGAAATAAAATTACATGTAAGATTTCACTTACCAGAAGCTAAAGCTCAACAGGAAATTCTTGGGCTCATGGGTGTTAATCTAATATATGGTGCTTATTATAAGCACAACAAGCCACGATCTCTGATAAAATATTTGTACGATCATATCGATCCATCAATTATTGAAATTGATACGATTAATTTTTCCGGACCTCTTTTTAAAGATGTTGATAACAGACTACTAAGTTTAGAGTTAATTAAAAATGGTATGACACAAGCAGTAATGTTTGGACCTGATGGAAAAAATATTTTACCTGCTGCAGAATTATATAAAAAGAATATACTAACTATTCGTGGAAGCTTTAGACCTGTAACAAAAGTTAATGAGGATATGTATGAGAAATCATTAAAAATGATAAAAAAAGACAAAAACTTAACTGAGAAAAATACAATTTCCATTTTTGAAATAACACTATCTAATCTTACTGCTCAGGGTAAATTGGATGAGCAAGATTTTCTAGATCGGGCTATACTTCTCTGTTCAATGGGGAAGACAGTCATGATTACAAATTTTCAAGAATATTATAAATTATCTGAATATTTTTCAAACTATACTAATAAAAAAGTATTCCTAACAATGGGTGTAGACAACCTAATTAAAGTTTTTGATGAAAATTACTATTCGAGTTTGGACGGTGGGATATTAGAAGCTTTTTCCAAATTATTTATAAAAAATATTACAATTTTACTTTATCCAATGCTTCAAAAAAATAAAATTATTAATAGTTCAAATCTAGTTGTATCTAAAAACATGAAAAATTTATACAAATACTTTATCAAAAATCTGAGAATTTTGGATATTTCAGACTACAATAGAACCTATTTGTCCATTTTTTCATGGGACGTACTTAAAAAGATACAATCCAATCAAAAGGGTTGGGAAAGTAGTTTACCAGATAATGTCTCTGACTTAATTAAGCAAAAAAAACTTTTTGGTATTAATTAACTACAGTGACAATATTTGATTGGAGTGATTTTTTGTATCAACCTTATCAAAGACATGTGTGACTATTAAATTTTCGTCAAAAACAAATGTTTTTCTGTAAATACCGTCATACTCTTTGCCTCGAAATTTTTTTGGTCCCCAAACTCCAAATAGTTTTATAATATTTTTGTTTTCATCTGCAAGTAAAGGATATTGAAATCCATATTTAGATGAAAAATTATTTTGGGTTTTCACCTTATCACCGCTTATTCCTATAATTTTATAACCAGCACTTGTCAGTGCTTCATAATTTTCGGATATATTGCATGCCTGAGCAGTGCATCCTGGTGTATTCGCTCTTGGATAAAAGAAGACTACTAGTTTATTACCCTTTAAATTTTCACTTTTTATTAAATTTTCTTTATCATCCAGGCACTCAAATGCTGGGATTTTATCTCCTACTTTTAATGTATTCATTCTTTTAAAATTTATCAATAAATTTACTAAAATGACAAAAAAAGAAAAAGTAAAATTTGTAATTAAAACATTGGAGGATTTATATCCTGAGATTGATATTCCTCTGGACCATAAAGATCCATACACACTATTAATTGCAGTACTTCTTTCAGCTCAAAGTACTGATAAAGGTGTAAATAAGATCACCCCTTTACTTTTTGCTAAAGCGGACAATCCATATGATATGATTAAACTCTCAGTTGATGAAATAAGAAATATTATAAGGCCGGTTGGACTTTCACCAATGAAATCAAAAGGGATATATGGACTATCAAAAATTTTAATTGAAAAATTTAATGGTAAAGTGCCAAACGATATCAATGAACTTGAAAAATTACCCTCAGTTGGACATAAAACAGCTAGTGTTGTTGTATCTCAAGCTTTTGGAACTCCTGCTTTTCCTGTTGATACACACATACATAGATTAATGTACAGATGGGGATTTTCGAACGGAAAAAGTGTGAAAATCACTGAAAAGGACGCTAAGAGATTATTTCCAAAACAACTTTGGAATAAATTGCACATTCAAATTATTCTTTATGGAAGAAACTTTTCTCCAGCAAGGGGATGGAATTTAAAAAATGATATTATTATGTTGAATATTGGAAGAAAATCAATATTAAAAAAACTTAGTTACAAGTAATTTCGTACTGGTCCCAATTCATATTCGTTGGTAAATTCTCAAAATAAAAACACCTTTCGGAATTATCTGGAAATGTTATAAACTTATAATATCCATCCGGAACAGTTGCCCCTGTTTGAAGAACCAGACTATTATCAGAAAAAGCAAGCTCAATTCTAACATCAAGTGTTCCATACATGTTAGCCCAAGATCTTACCTGAGACTCTAGTTCGGCCCATTCTCCCTGATTTAAAACATCAAGCTGTAAAGTGCAATTTAAAAAAGAGAATGTCTGATATAAATTATCACACGAGTCTGTGAAAGCACCAGCAGGAGCCAGATGAGCTCTATCCCACTCATTATTTCTGTAATCAGCCTCATCAGAAGTGTGAACATTTGCCTCGGTGTACCAATTCATTCCTGCTCTATCACAAACTTTTGTTATTTGTCTAACTTTATATTCAATCCAATTTGCTTGTTCCTTAAACTCGTTGTATGAAACTTTAAAAACATTATTCTCAACAATAACTTCAGATCTTAACTCTCGCGGGGGGTTATTGTCTACTGATTCGTTATTATTTCCATCGCTGCATGCAACTAAAAAAAGTAATATTAGGTAATAAATTTTATTCATTTTCAAAAAGGCGTTTTTGGGTTATTTTTTTCATGTATCCATTTGACCGTTTGACAGTACCAATTTTAAATTCATCAATCTTAATCCCAAGTTCATTTTCAAACCATTCAGCCAATATATGTCTATGGCAGAATGATGTTTTGTTTCCATGTGTCATTAAAATGGGTTCTTTACCACCAGTCAAAAAATTAATTTCTTCAAATATAGTATTTGCATTTAAATAATTTAATTGTACCAAATATTCTTTTTCAAAATCAGTTTCAGTAATATTTTTAGCTTTGAGCATTTGGGCTAGTTTCCAATTTGGGGCAAGAGATTTAAATTCAAACAAAACATTATTATTTTTAGATGGATAAATCGAAATAGAAACATAACCCATTTTTAAATTGTCATCAATTTGCTTAAAATATCCTGTTTTCACCTGTTTTAATTTACT
>CACKBA010000037.1 GCA_902598295.1 uncultured Bacteroidota bacterium | reverse complement strand
TGACTTATAAACTATTTCATTCAATACTTTGTCCTTGAGGGGGGTGTATATTGCAACGACCTTATGTTTAAAAAAATAATCCAGAGTTGAACACCATTCAAAGCCACCATAGTGTGATGCCATTAGAATTACGCTTTTGTTGTCTTTATAATAGTCGTTAATTAACTTCTGGTTTTTAAGAACAAATTTTTCTGCAATCTGCTTTTTGTTCATTCCATCTAACTTAATCATTTCAAAAAATACATCTGAGAAGTGTTTGTAGAACTCACTAACAAGAGATGAAATTTGTTGTGTGGAGAGCTTTAAATTTGTTTTTTTTATATTTTGGTAAACAACACGTTTTCTATAACAAAATATATTCTTTAAAAGGAAAGCAACAAAATCTGAAATCAAATAAATAAGAGGAAAAGGCAGTAAACTTATTGATTTGAATAATAATTTGAAAAATACATATTTTATGAAATTCAAATCTTTAATTTAAATTATTCAGTTGTGAGTTAAGTATGAATTCAAGCTCATCGGTTTTTATATCTTTTGCAATAATTTTTCTTTCTTGGTTAATGAGAAAATTACTTGGAATACCCACATCTCCTCTGATGTTGTATAACTTAACTATTGGACCATTAAAATACTCAAGATTTGATATATGAATCCAAGAACCAATACCGTCAACCTCTATTGCTTTTAACCAGGCATCCCTGCTAACATCTAGAGATACACCTAATATCACAAAATCATCATTACTATATGATTTCATTAAATTAGTCAAACCAGGATTTTCAACGCGACAAGGTTCACACCAAGAAGCCCAAAAATCAATTAATATATATTTAGATTTGATTTGATTTAGAGATATGATTTCACCATCAATTCCAGGACCTGAAAATTTAGGGGCAAATGAGCCAATATTTGGAGATTCTATGTTGCTCAGTTTATAATTGTCAATAATATTTCTAACGGAAACATAAGGATTGGTATTTTCTAAAGTTTTATCGAACGAATTTAGTATACTATCTGCTTTATCGTAATCAATTGATCTTTCAAATATCATTCTTTGGAGAATTAATGCTGAAATGTAAGATTCTTTTCTATTATTCATAAACAAAAATTCGTAGTCTACCAATTTGCTTCTCATATCAATGAATTGTTCCTCCAAATCATAAATTAAGAGTGAGTCACCTAACTTTATAGATTGATTAATTTCAATTTGAAGATTATTTAGTTCCGATGTGTAAGGTTGAGTTTCACGTAGATAATCTGTCCAATCTTTATTTGATTTTGTTCCTGAAATTTTTGACCTTCTCAGGGAGTCTTTATATACATCAATTTTAATATTACCAGGTTCAAGAACAAAGGGTATATTACCTGTAATTTTTTCAAAAAATAAATAATGCATATCTGGAAAATTGATGGAATCTGAAAACTTAAATTCACCGCTTACAACAGATGTTGAATCAATTAAAACTGGACGATTATCTTTCATCTGAACCAAAAATACTTTATCATCATCATTTAAGTTAACATTACCAGTTAATGAATACTTATTTGGTTTTGAACAGGAGAGAATAAAAAATATTATAATAATTAAGTATCTCATCGTCGGCAAATTTATGAATATTAATTAAATGTAATAACTTTATTATATAGAAGAATTAATTGATTGAATAACGATTTTAAAAAACAATTAATATCAATAGTTGGCGCAAAAAACCTTTTATTGAATGATTGGGAAAAGACACCTTTTTCTAATGGTTGGAGATATGGCTCAGGAACAGCCCTAGCTGTAGTAAAACCAGGAAAACTTACCGAACTTTGGAAAGTACTTGATATATGTGTCAAAAATGACTTGATTATTATTATGCAGGCTGCTAATACTGGCTTAACTGGGGGATCAACTCCATATGGAAATAATTATGATCGAGAAGTTATAATTATCAATACGCTTAGAATTGATAAGATTCATCTATTAAATAATGGAAATGAAATATTAGCTTTTGCAGGAAGTACACTTTATGATCTTGAAAAAAAACTTTTGCCTTTAGGCAGGGAACCTCACTCAGTAATTGGTTCAACATCAATCGGAGCATCAATTGTTGGTGGTGTCTGCAACAATTCAGGCGGTTCTTTAGTAAAAAGAGGCCCAGCTTACACTGAAATGTCCCTTTATGCAAAAATTGATAAAAACGGTAAGTTATTGCTTATTAATGATCTTGACATTGATTTAGGTAAAAGTCCAGAGGAAATTCTTTATAACCTTGAGAATGAATGTTTTGGTAAAAAGAACTTTTTAAAATCAAAAAAAGTATCATCAAACGAAACGTACGAAAAATTGATAAGAAATGTTAATTCAACCAAACCAGCTCGATTTAACTCAGATCGAAAACTTCTCTATGGTGCGTCTGGATCTGCTGGAAAAGTTGCTGTTTTTGCAGTTAGACTTAAAACATATCCTTCAGCAAAAAGAAATCAAGTTTTCTATTTAGGCGCAAACCATCCTGATACATTTTGGAAAATCAGGAAAGATGTTTTACAAAATTTTAAATGCCTCCCTGTTGCAGGAGATTATATGCACAAGGATTGTTATGATGCTGCAAAAAAATACAGCAAAGATACTTTTATTGTTCTAGAAAAATTGGGAACTAAATTCTTGCCAACACTTTTTGAATTAAAAAGAAAAGTTGACTTGTTATCCAAAAATATTGCTATACTTCCTTCAAATCTATCAGATAGAATTATGCAATTTCTAAGTCTTTTTTGGCCAAATCATCTTCCAAAAAGAATTGAAAAATTTAGAAAACGATTTGATCATCATTGGATAATTGAAATGTCAGATGAAGGAATCGATGAGGCTAGAGTTTATTTTAAAAAGTTTTTCAAGAATTCGGAGGGTGATTTTTTTGAATGCACTGAAAAAGAGGGGAAAAAAGCAATTCTACATAGGTTTACTGCAGCAAGTGCATTCGGTAGATATTCGAAGATTCATGAAAATAAAATTGGAGGGCAAATGTCTATGGATATTGCCTTCCCAAGAAATGAAAAGAACTGGTTTGAAAAGTTACCACCTGACCTTGAGGACAGCTTTGAATTAAAATTTTACTATGGGCACTTATTTTGTCATGTACTTCACCAAAACTACATTATTAAAAAAGGTTTAAATCCAAAAAAAATTAAAGAGAAGATGTTTGAGATTTATGATAGGAGAGGGGCAGAATATCCATCAGAACATAATGTTGGACATGAATATGTTGCAAAAAAAGATTTGCTTGATTTTTATAAAGAACTAGATCCTACCAATTCTTTTAATTCTGGAATTGGATTTAGTAGTAAAAATAAGTTTTGGAAATAAAGATTATTATGTCTTAAAATTTAAACTTATTTTTGAACTTTAATGGGGAATTCTTTTGGCAAAATATTCAAACTTACAACTTTCGGGGAATCTCACGGACCATGTATAGGTGGAATTATAGATGGCTGTCCCTCAAATATAGAAATTGATAAAAGTATAATTCAGCATGATTTGGATAGACGAAAACCTGGTCAATCTAAAATTGTAACCCAAAGAAAAGAGGACGATAAGGTAGAGATTTTGTCTGGGATTTTTGAAGGAAAGACAACTGGAACACCAATTGGATTCATGATTAAAAATAAGGATCAAAAATCAAAAGATTATGATCATATAAAAGACATTTACCGACCCTCACACGCTGATTTTGTGTATGAAAAAAAGTACGGCAACAGAGATTACAGAGGGGGTGGAAGAAGTTCGGCAAGGGAAACTGCATGTAGGGTGGTAGCTGGTTCAATTGCCAAACAAATTTTAAAAAATATTAAAATAACAGCATTTGTGAAATCAGTAGGTTCTGTTTCTTTAAATGAATCTTACAAGAATTACAATTTAAAAGATGCTGAAAATAATATAGTGAGATGTCCAGATAAAAGTGTTGCAAAAAAAATGGAGAAATTAATTATTGAAACAAGGAAAAGAGGGGATACAATCGGTGGAGTTGTTTCATGCGTAATAACAGGTTCACCCGTTGGACTTGGTGAACCTGTTTTTGATAAACTTCACGCTGAACTTGGAAAAGCAATGCTTTCTATTAATGCTGTTAAAGGTTTTGAATTTGGGAGTGGTTTTAATGGAACTAAAATGTATGGAAGTGAACATAACGACCAATTTGATAGCGAGGGAAAAACTGTAACAAACTTTTCTGGTGGAATTCAAGGGGGAATTAGTAATGGTATGGATATATTCTTTAATGTTGCCTTTAAACCTGTTGCAACAATTATGAAATCACAAAAAACTATCAACAAGGATGGAGATGAGAAAGAGATGAAAGGTAAGGGTAGGCATGACCCATGTGTAGTACCGAGGGCTGTTCCTATAGTAGAGTCAATGGCTGCACTTGTAATTCTTGATAATTTATTATTAAACAATAAAAAAGAAATTTAATGTCACTTCATGTAAAAATTATAATAGGGATGGTTGTTGGTGTTCTGTTTGGGTTCTTAATGAGCACATATAATGGAGGAACAATTTTAGTAACCAATTGGATTAAACCTTTTGGAACTATTTTCATCAATTCACTTAAGCTTATTGCCATTCCATTAATTCTTGCATCCTTGATAAAGGGAATATCTGACCTAAAAGACATCTCTAAACTTTCATCAATGGGTACAAAAACAATTACAACATATCTTTTAACTACAATTTGTGCTGTATGTATTGGATTATCGGTTGTAAATATTGTTAAGCCAGGTGAAAGTGTAACTGAAAAAACAAGAACAGAGCTAATAGAGGCTTATTCTTCAGATGCCGAAGAAAAAAGAAAAATTGCAAGTGACCAAAAATCACAAGGTCCTCTTCAGCCCTTAATTGATTTAGTTCCCTCCAATATAGTTAGCGCAGCGTCAAATAATAAAAATATGTTACAGGTTATATTCTTTGCAATTTTATTTGGAATTTCTATGATTATGATCCCTGAAAACAAATCAAAACCACTAAAATTATTTTTTGATTCACTAAATGATGTTGTTTTAAAAATAATTGATCTGATAATGCTTTGTGCACCTTACGGAGTATTTGCTTTATTAGCTACCCTTGTTGCTGAAGCTCCCAATACCGATCTTTTGACAGGTTTAATACTATACTCTCTGACCTTGATAATGGGACTGGTGATTTTACTACTTTTTTATCTACTAATCGTGAAAATATTAACTGGAAAATCACCCTTGTATTTTCTAAGAGGTATTCTTCCAGCACAATTAGTTGCATTTTCAACAAGCTCAAGTGCTGCAACACTTCCTGTAACAATGGATAGAGTTACCAATCACTTAAAAGTGGAGGAGGAGGTTTCTAGTTTTGTACTTCCTATTGGAGCAACCATAAATATGGATGGAACAGCAGTATACCAAGCAGTTGCTGCAGTATTTATTGCACAAACATTTGGATTAGAGCTAACCCTTGTTGATCAGCTTGGTATAATTTCAACAGCAACTTTAGCCTCGATTGGAGCAGCTGCAGTTCCAAGTGCAGGAATTGTTATGCTTGTTATAGTTTTGGCACAGGCTGGAATTCCTGAGGCTGGACTAGCATTAATATTTGCAGTAGACCGTCCGCTTGATATGTGCAGAACAGTAATAAATGTTAGTGGAGATGCTACTGTATCAATGATTGTCTCAAAACTTCAACGTAATAAAACTTGAGTGTAAGGATTTCAGAACCTTGGAAGAAACTTTTAGAAAGTGAATTTAATTCTGATTATTTTCTTGATATCATTTATAAAACAAAAGAGGAGTATAATAAGTTCAAATGCTTTCCAAAAGGAAAAAATATTTTTAAAGCTTTTGATTCATGTCCGTTAGAAAAATTAAAAGTCATAATTATTGGTCAAGATCCATACCACGGAGATAATCAAGCTAATGGTCTATGTTTTTCTGTTGACAATGAAATTGAAAACCCTCCTTCTCTGATTAATATATTCAAAGAATTGAATACAAATTATGGGGAATTAAGATTGAAAAGTAATTTATCGGATTGGGCTGATCAAGGTGTACTCTTACTAAATTCTGTATTAACGGTTAGAAAAAGATTTCCTGGAAGTCATAAATATATTGGTTGGGAAAAATTCACCGATAATGTCATTAACATAATTTCAAGAGAGAAGAAAGGATTAGTTTTTATGTTGTGGGGAAACTATGCAAAAAGCAAAGAAAAATTTATTGATGATAATAATCATTTAATTTTAAAGTCGGGGCATCCATCACCATTAAGTGCCAACAAAGGATATTGGTTTGGTAATAGTCATTTTAAAAAATGTAATGAGTTTTTAATTAAAAACAATTCTATCCCTGTTAATTGGATATAATTTTGTAAATTAAAACAAAAAAATGAAAAAATATTTCCAA
>CACKBA010000036.1 GCA_902598295.1 uncultured Bacteroidota bacterium | reverse complement strand
ATTTAACGGATTATAAATGAAATTTTTTATTGACACTGCCAATATAAACGAAATTAGAGAAGCTCAAAATTTTGGAATTTTAGATGGTGTGACAACAAATCCATCACTCATGGCAAAAGAAAAAATAAAAGGAGAAAAAAATATTCTAGAACATTACAAAAAAATATGTTCTGTGGTAAATGGAGATGTATCAGCTGAAGTTATATCAACGGATCTGGATGGTATTATAAGTGAAGGTGAAAAATTAAGTCAACTGGATAAAAAAATTGTTGTAAAAGTTCCGATGATAAAGAATGGAATAAAAGCTATCAGATATTTTTCATCCAAAAATATTAAAACCAATTGCACTCTTATATTCTCAGCTGGACAGGCTCTTATTGCTGCTAAGGCTGGTGCTACGTATATTTCTCCATTTATTGGAAGATTGGATGATATTTCAACTGATGGTTTGAATATTATTTCTGATATCAGAAAAATTTTCGATAATTATAATATAAATACTCAAATTTTAGCAGCTTCTATAAGATCACCTCTTCATATAATAAATTGTGCAAAAATTGGGTCAGATGTTATCACATCTCCTTTAAATTCAATTTTAAAGCTATTTGAACATCCGCTCACAGATATTGGGCTAAAAAAATTTTTAGATGACCACTTAAGTGTGAACAAAAAATGATTTATGATTAGTACCAGCAACTTATCAATCCAATTTGGAAAAAGAATTTTATTTGATGAAGTCAATGTAACTTTCAAAAAAGGTAATTGTTATGGGATAATTGGTGCGAACGGCGCAGGAAAATCTACTTTTTTAAAGGTTCTTTCTGGCGAAATTCAACCCAACAGTGGATCTGTTAATATCGAACCAGGAAATAGATTATCAATTCTAGAGCAAAATCAAAATGCTTATGATGATTATACTGTTTTAGACAGTACTATCATGGGTAATTCACCACTATATAAAATTAAAAAGGAAATGGATTTCCTATATTCCAAGGAAAACTTCACAGATGAAGATGGAATTAAGGTTGGAGAACTCCAAAATAAGTACGAGGAAATGGATGGATGGAATGCTGATAGTGAAGCTGCATCCTTACTTTCTCAGTTGGGTGTAGAAGAGAGTCTTCACTACACAAAACTTTCAGAAATAGATTTAAAACTGAAAGTAAGAGTTTTATTGGCACAATCCCTTTTTGGCAACCCAGATATACTAATAATGGACGAGCCTACAAATAATCTAGATTTTGAAACCATTAAATGGCTTCAACATTTTCTGTCAAATTATGAAAATACTGTTATTGTTGTTTCACATGATAGGTATTTTCTAGACTCAGTTTGTACTCACATTTCTGACATTGACTATGGAAAAATATCACATTACTCTGGAAATTATACTTTTTGGTATGAATCAAGTCAATTAGCTCTAAAGCAGAGGGCTCAACAAAACAAAAAAGCAGAAGAAAAGAAGAAAGAATTAGAAGAATTTATAGCAAGATTTAGCGCCAATGTAGCAAAATCAAAACAAGCTACATCAAGGAAAAAGATGATTGAAAAATTAAATATTGAAGATATTAAACCCTCCTCGAGAAGATATCCGGGAATAATTTTTGAAACTGAAAGAAGTTTAGGAGATCAGATACTTAATATTGAATCGATGAACACTTCAATTATTAATGATTTTAGTACTATTATTAATAATGGTGATAAGGTCATTTTATACTCCAAAAACCCAAAAATCATCGATTCCTTTTACAATGAAATTTTATTAATGAGTGAAAGCGTTAAGTGGGGTACTACAGTTTCTAAATCTTATATCCCTGAAAATTATGATAGTTTTTTTGAAAAAAATTTAAGTTTGGTCGACTGGTTAAGACAATGGTCAAAAAATGACGAGGAAAGGGAAGAGGTTTATGTAAGAGGATTTTTGGGTAAAATGCTATTCAGTGGAGAGGAAGCTTTAAAATCATGTAAAGTACTTTCAGGAGGAGAGAAAGTAAGATGTATGTTATCAAAAATGATGATGGAGAAATCAAATTTTTTAATATTAAATGAACCAACTAATCACTTGGACTTGGAGAGTATTACAGCTTTAAATAATTCTCTAATCAACTTTAAAGGAAATATTTTCCTAACAACGCAAGATTTTCAATTTGCAAATTCTGTTGGGAATAGAGTAATCGAAATTGGAACAAACGGTTATATTGACAAATTGATGAACTTTGGTGAGTATTTAAATGATGATAAAGTAAAAATTCTTAGAGAAAAAATATATTAATCGCGTAAACTAGCATTAAAGTTTTTTTCTAAACTAGCAACTATTTTTTTCGAGATTTTTTGAATGTTTTTTTCGTTTAATGTCCTTTCATCTGAATTTAACATCACTGAGATTGATATTGATTTTTTAGATTTTTCAATTTTACCATCCTTGAAGATATCAAATAATTTCACCTCTTTAATTAATTTGTCGTTAATTGAAAGTATGCAGTCTTTAATACTCTTGTAACTTACTTCATTATTAAGAACAAAAGAGAAATCTCTCTTGACTGTTGGAAATTTTGAAATTTTATCGACGTTAAAATAGCTGTTATTAATATTTTTGAAAAGGAGAGTTGTATCTATTGTAGCACAGAAAATGTCCTTGGAGATTGAGATTTTATTACTTGACGATTTATCTATACTTATTATTGATGCTATCTCTTTATTACTTTTCTTAAAAACAATACCGTTATCTATAATTTCTTCATCGAGGTTTAGATTAAATTTTTCAAAAATATTTATAACAATATTTTTTAAATAAAAAAAGTTAGATGTTAATTTCTGATGTAACCAATTACTGTTGACTAAATCTCCGCACATCACAATCGTCAATTTTTTATTTTGTTCATAATTTCCATTCTTTTTAAGATAGGTTGAACCAAATTCAAAAAAATTATTTGTTATAGATTTTCTATTTATGTTATATTCAATTGTTTTGAGAATACCACCTGTAAGATCTGTTCTCATTACGGAAATATCTTTGCTAATTGAATTCATTAGATTTATAGACATATCATTATTAATGTAGTTTTCTTTAACCAAAGAATTATTCATTACTTCATTAAAACCCATATTACAAAGAAAGCTTGCTATTAAGTTATTATAGTATGATTCATTTTTTTGATTTTTAATTACAGAAATATTCATTTTATTGGAAGTTTTAATATTATTATAACCGTAAATTCTTAAAACTTCTTCAATTACATCACATTCTCTTGTTACATCATGTCTATAATTAGGTATGGTAATTCCTGAGCTAGTATCATTTATGGAATTTATTTTAAAATCTAGGAGATTTAAAATTGATTTTATTTCGAGTTTGTCAATATCAACTCCAATAATTTTATTAAAATTTTCAAAATTTATAGAAATATTTTTTTCTTCAATTTTATTTGGATAATCATCAATGATATTAGATATAATTTCAGCATTGTAATATTCTTTTAACAATGAAGCTGCTCTTTTTAAAGCATATTTCGTCATATTAATATCAGCCCCTCTTTCAAACCTGTATGATGAGTCTGATGATATTCCAGACTTTTTTGAAGATTTTCTAATTCCAACTGGGTCAAAATAAGCAGATTCTAGAAGGATTGAGGTTGTTTCATCAGAGACTGAATGATGTGATCCACCCATAATTCCTGCCAAGCACATTGGTTCATCTGAATCACAAATGAACAGATCATCATTAGAATAGTGTTTTGTTTCATCATCAAGCGTTGTAAACTTTGATTTATTTTTAATTTTTTTTATTTCAATTTTTGTTGTTTTAATTTTTTCTAAATCATATGCATGCAATGGTTGACCTAACTCATGCATCACATAATTTGTAATATCAACAACATTATTGATGGGTTTGACACCTATAGCTGTAAGCTTATTGAAAATATCAGGGTGAGAATTTGATACAGATATGTTTTTAATTACTAACCCACAAAACCTTTTACATGCCAATGAGTCAACTATATTGATTGTTAAACCAGTGTTTATGCCTTGTGTAGTATAATTTGAAATGGATGGTGTAATTAAGTCAATTTTTATTTTATTTCTATGTGAAATAGCAGCTCTTAAGTCTCTAGCCACGCCGTAATGGCTCAGTGCATCTGATCTATTTGGTGTTATGCCAATTTCAAAAATTTTATCTCTATATGGCTTTATGGTTTTTGAAAAGTCACTTCCAATCCTTAGTTTATTATCTAAATTAATGATACCCTGATGATTATTGCTTAATCCTATTTCAAACTCAGAAACAATCATACCATGACTTTCTATTCCTCTAATTTTTGCCTTTTTAATTTTTATTTTTTCGTTTTTATTTGTGTATAATGTTGTGCCAACCGTTGCTACAACAACTTTTTGGTTTGTTTCGACATTTGGTGCTCCACAGATGATACTAAGCTTTTTACTACCAATATCAACTTCAGTTAACTTAAGTTTATCAGCATTAGGATGTTTTTCACATTTGGTAATTTTTCCGATGATTAATTGAGATAAATCAGTTTGTGGAGCAGAATTATAATCTTCTATCCCCTCGACTTCAAGACCAATATCAGTCAACAAATCAGATGTTTGGTCAATAGTAAGATTTTGGTTGAGGAGTTCTTTTATCCAGTTAAAAGAGATTTTCATCACTCAAATATACAATTAACAAGCAAATTTATTAACCAATATTACTCCAAGATTTATTGTGATGAAATTCAAGTAATTCTTCTTTAATTAGAATATTATTGTTAAGCTTTAATTTTGGATCAATCTCTATTATTCTCTTAACTTCCTTTTTTGCCAAATCAAAAATTTTTACATCATCAGTTAAGTCTGCAAGTTTAAAATCAATGACACCACTCTGCTTTGTACCTAAAAGATCGCCTGGTCCACGTAGTTTCAGGTCTATTTCGGATATTTTAAAACCATCATTTGTAGAAACCATTGCCTTAATTCTTGTTTGAGCATCTGCACTTAAAATACCTTTTGTCATTAGGATGCAATAACTGTCATATTCACCTCTACCAACTCTGCCTCGGAGTTGATGCAGCTGAGACAATCCAAATCTCTCTGCGTTCTCAATAACCATTACGGAAGCGTTAGGAACATTAACGCCAACTTCTATTACAGTTGTAGATACCAAAATATTTGTTTTCCCTTTAACAAATCTTTCCATCTCAAATTCCTTATTTTCATTTTTCATCTTTCCATGCAAAACTCCAATTGAATAGTTTTTAGTCCCAAAATGCCTGCAAATACTTTCTAATCCATCTTCTAAATTTTTTAAATCCATCTTTTTAGATTCCTCTATTAATGGATAAACCACATAAATTTGTCTGCCAATTTTAATTTGATCCGCCATAAACTTAAAAAGTTTGAGTCTTTTTGAGTCATTCATATTAATTGTCTTAATTATCTTTCTTCCAGGGGGAAGTTCATCAATTATAGACACGTCTAAATCCCCATATATACTCATTGTCAGCGTTCTTGGAATAGGGGTGGCGGTCATGATTAAAATATGTGGTGAAGGATTATTTTTTTTCCAAATTTCTGCTCGTTGTTTTACTCCAAATCTGTGTTGTTCATCAATCACCGCAAATCCTAAATTTTTAAATTTTACATTTTCTTCAAAAATTGCATGTGTTCCAATTAAAATATTTATTTCCCCATTCTCTAAATCTTGAAACAGCTTCTTTCTATATGATTTTTTGGTTGAGCCAGTTAATAATTCAATGTTTAAATTAAGACCATTTAGATGTTTACTAAAACTGTCAAAATGTTGTAGTGCTAAAATTTCTGTCGGTGCAACTAAACAACACTGAAAAGAATTATCAATAGCAATCAACATTGCCATAAGTGAAACAATTGTTTTACCGGAACCAACATCACCTTGTAATAGCCTTGTCATTTGATTACCACTTCTAAAATCATTTCTTATTTCTTTTAAGACACTTTTTTGGGCATTTGTAAGTTCAAAATTTAAATTATTTTTATAAAATGTGTTAAATGTTAAATCAACCTTGGGAAAGAAAAAACTTTTTTTTGATTTAATTTTATTTTTTTTTAATTGAAAAATTAGTTGATTAAAGAAAATTTCTTCAAATTTTAATCTGAAAATTGCTTTTTCTTGAAGATTAAAATCAGTTGGAAAATGTACATTAAAATAAGCAGAGTATTTAGATACAAGCTTATTTCTTTTATTAATATCTTCATTTAGACTATCCTTAATTTTATCTTTTAGTTCATGCAATATTTCCCCTATAATTTTAATAAAGAAGTTATTGGATATTCCTGAGTTCGCAGTTCTTTCAGAGCTTCTATATATTGGTTTTATTCTAACTCTACTTTTATTATTAAGCCCTTTTAATTGTTCAATTTCTGGATGAATCATCGAAGGTGTGTTTTTGAACCAACTAACTTTTCCAAATAACACAACTTTTTGATTGTGATTGATTGATTTTTCTATCCATTTGAGTCCTTTAAACCATAAAACCTTTATAACTCTATCTCCATCAAAAAACAAACCCTCTAGTCGAAACTTTTTATTGCTCTCAACATATTTAATACTTTTAAAATAACCAACTATTTGTACATAAGAATTGTTATCAACTAAATCTTGAAT
>CACKBA010000035.1 GCA_902598295.1 uncultured Bacteroidota bacterium | reverse complement strand
GTAATTCATTAAAAAATTTGTCATGTTTCTTCTCTGATTAGTTGTTTTTAATATTTCAAAATAAGTATCAAAATTTGTGCCCAAAAGTTTTTTAAATTCATCTACTAATTTACCTCCAACACAATATTGTGAATCATTTGTGTTTTTAAAAACCCCATTCTTAATATCAAAAAATTTATAATTTTTATTATTTATTTCAGGTTTAATCCCCAAAAATTTTAAAAAATCTATTAAAAAATGGATATGAAAATTTTCATATTTTTTAATCTTATCCAAATCAATAAGAGCCTCTTTTATGTACCTGTAGAGGCCAATATTTTCTTCCTCTAATCTTAAAATAGTATTTAAAAATTCAGATAGGAACAGAGCAATATTAGACTTAATTATATTAAAACGTAAGTCATCGTAAATAACAACATTTTTGATATTTTTCAAATGAGACAGTTCACCCTTTTTTAGCTTCGTAAATTCAATCTCTACAATACTTAAGGGTTCTATGTTGCCCAATGAAAATTTTGTTCTTTTTTTACTTCTAATACCTTTTATAATGAAGGACAGAATTCCATAATTTTCAGAGTAACACTTCATGATTACACTGGTTTCAGAGTATTTTATAGAACTTAAAATAATTGCTTCGGTGACATTAGCCATGAATATTACACAACTCCTTGGGCCAACATTGCATCAGCAACTTTAATGAAGGAAGATATATTGGCACCCTTTCCATAATTTATGTAATCCTTTTCTTTTCCAAATTCAAGGCATGATCTATGAATATTAATCATAATTTTTTTAAGTTTTTCGTCAACTTCTTCTCTTGACCAGGAATATCGAAGTGAATTTTGAGCCATTTCAAGACCAGACACGGCTACCCCACCAGCATTGGATGCTTTTCCAGGGGCATACAAAATTTTATTTTGTTTGAATTCTGACACCGCCTTAATTGTACACGGCATATTCGCACCTTCAGCAACACAAAAACATCCGTTTGAAATCAGATTTTTTGCATCCATTTGATCCAATTCATTTTGGGTTGCACAAGGCAAGGCAACATCACATTTAATAGACCATGGTTTTTTGTCTTTTACATAAGT
The DNA here is from genome assembly GCA_902598295.1 of uncultured Bacteroidota bacterium. Lineage (GTDB taxonomy): Bacteria > Bacteroidota > Bacteroidia > Flavobacteriales > Flavobacteriaceae > Eutrophosalina. Next base: position 5,746 of record CACKBA010000035.1, on the reverse strand, counting down.
AGCATTTGGATATTTATTTATGTATTCAGATATCCTCGATCTTTTTACATTTTTTAAAAACATGATGTGGTTTAGTTTCTCCTCGTTGATTCCATCTTTATCAAATATAAACCCATTTGAGTCTGACATTGTTAAAACTTTAGCACCTAGGTGAAGACATTTTTCAGCAGCATATTGGGCTACATTACCAGCACCTGAAATTGTTACTGTTTTTCCTTTTAAACTGTTGCCTTCATAGTTTAACATGTCTTCTGCAAAATAAACTGTTCCATAACCAGTTGCCTCTGGTCTTATTAATGAACCTCCCCAACTTACACCCTTGCCAGTTAAAACACCCGTAAATTCATTTTTTAGTCTTTTATATTGTCCAAACATATAACCAATTTCTCTACCGCCTACACCAATATCACCAGCAGGAATATCAGTATTTGGTCCAATGTGCCTAAAAAGTTCTGTCATGAAACTTTGACAAAATCTCATTACCTCAGCATCTGTTCTATTTTTAGGATCAAAATCCGAACCTCCTTTTCCACCACCCATTGGTAGAGTTGTTAAACTATTCTTGAAAACTTGTTCAAAGGCAAGAAATTTTAAAATACTCAAATTTACAGATGGATGAAACCTTAATCCTCCTTTGTAAGGTCCTATGGCAGAATTCATTTCAATTCTGTATCCTCTGTTAACTCTAATTTCTCCATCATCATCTACCCAATTCACCCTGAACATTAAAACCCTTTCGGGTTCACACATTCTCATTAGAATATTTTTTCCATGATAAATGTCTTGCTTAATAATATATGGGATGAGGTCTTCAGCAACTTCCTTTACGGCTTGCATGAATTCAGGTTCATGAGAATTTCTTTTTTCAATCTCACGTAAAAAACCAGTGATTTTTTTTTGCATTTAGATTGATTATTACCTAAATGTAAGCAATATTAATTAATTGCATTGTTAAGGTCGTTAATTAGGTCATCGGAATCTTCAATACCAACACTTAACCTAATTAGAGATTCAGTAATTCCGTTTCTTTCTCTGTCCTTTTTTGGCATTGATGCGTGAGTCATAGTTGCAGGATGATTGACCAAACTCTCAACACCACCTAGGGATTCGGCCAGAGTAAAAACTTTTAGTTTTTTTGTGAACTTTACAACATCACTATACATATCACCATTAAGAGTAAAGGATATCATGCCTCCGAATTTTTTCATTTGTTTTTTTGCTACTGAATGATTTGGATGAGAGTCTGAACCTGGCCAATATATTTTATCAACTCTTTTACAATTTTTTAAAAATTCAAAAACTTTTTCTCCATTGTAGCAGTGTCTATCCATTCGAACATGAAGTGTTTTTATTCCTCTTAAGGTAAGGAATGCATCCATTGGTCCACATATTGCACCACTAGAATTTTGTATGAAAAAGAGATTTTCAGCAATTTTTTCATTATTCAAAGCAAGGAGTCCAATTATAACATCACTGTGCCCAGCTAAATATTTTGTTCCTGAGTGCATAACTATATCAGCTCCTAAATCTAAAGGTCTTTGAAGATAAGGAGTAGAGAAAGTGTTATCAACTGCCAGAAGAATCTCATTTTTTTTACATATTTCAGAAATTGCAGCAATATCAATAACATTAATCATGGGGTTTGTAGGGGTTTCAACCCATATCAACTTTGTATTGGGAGTTACTAATTTTTCAACTTTTTCTAAATCTTTTAGGCCTTCAAAAATGAATTTAAGACCGTATTTTTTATAAATTTTATTAAACAACCTGTAAGATCCCCCATACAAGTCATGGGTACTAATTATTTCATCACCTGGTTGAAATAGTTTTAAAATTGCATCGATTGCACTCAGTCCGGAACTGAATGCAAGACCATACTTGGCATTTTCTAAGCTTGCAATTGAGTTTTCAAGAGCATGCCTGGTTGGATTTTGTGTTCTGCTATACTCATAACCTTCATGGACACCAGGTTCAGATTGAGCATATGTGGATGTTTGGTATATGGGTGGCATTACTGCACCATAGCCTTTTTCTTTAATTTGTCCACCATGAATAACCTTTGTATTAAATTTCATTATTCTATTATTAGTTCACCTTGCATGATTTGATAATGTCCAGGAAATGTACATACATACTTATAAGAACCTGGTTCTTCAATTGTGAAATTTATTATATCACTTTCTCCTCCACCTAGCATTTTCGTGTGAACAATGAAGTCATCGTTTTCAGGAATATATTCATTTTCTTTAAAGTCAAGTGCAAGTATCGCAAAATCATTAACATCTACATCTTTTTTTAGTAAAACAAAATTGTGCCCCATAAATTCCTTCCCAATTTTACCAGTATGATTTAAAGTAAGTTTGATATTTTTTCCTGCCTTTGCTGAAAGTGATGTTTTATCAAAAAGCATTAGGTCGTTTGAATTTAAAACGATAATTGTTTGTTCATCGTTTTCAATACTTTTTTCATTTTCTTGAACCCTTTCATAGCTAAATTTTTCCTTAGCGGGCTCATTTTTACATGATATTAAAAATAACAATAATATGAGAGGGATAATTTTAATTTTCATTAAACGATTTATTTTGATAAAGTTACAATTCATAATTAAATTTTTATATTTAATATTGATTAAATAGTTGTTTTGAATAGAAGAAATTTTTCCAGTTTATTGTCCTCATCATTATTAGGGTTAACTTATTTAGACGCATTGAGAATAAACAATATTAATGCCAAAAAATATAAAATTTCTTTGGCACAGTGGTCTATTAATGGTTCCATTTCAAAAGGTAAAATTTCACCTGTAGATTTTGCAATAAAAGCAAGGGAGTTGGAAATTGATGCTATTGAGCATGTTAACACATTATATTCATTAAATTCAGATTATTTATCAAAAAACTCAATGAAAACCCTTGTTAGAGATTTAAATTCAAGAGCTGATGATAATGGAGTTAAAAATTTATTGATAATGATTTCTCAAGAGGGCGAATTAGCATCAAATAATAAAAAATCTAGAGCAAAAGCCATTGATCAACACAAGGTTTGGATTGATGTTGCTAATGAAATTGGTTGTGAGTCTGTCAGGGTAGATCTCAGAGGAGGTAATAGTTTTAATCAATGGAAACAAAACTCCATTCTCTCATTAAATACTTTGTGCGAATATTCACCCAGCCTAAACATCACAGTAGAGAACCATGGAGGTTTTTCATCAAACGGTAAGTATTTGGCAGAGGTCATGAAATCAATTACATTGGAAAACTGTGGAACTTTACCTGATTTTGGTAACTTTTGCATTAAGGGTTCACCGAACCCCTCTAACTTAAATGTTTGTAAAAAATGGTATGATAGATATGAGGGAATCAATGATTTAATGCCATATGCAAAAGCTTTAAGTGCAAAATCTTATGATTTTGATAAAAACGGTGATGAAAAATATATTGATTATTATAAAATGATGAAAATAGTTAATAATCATCCATATGAGGGATATATTGGAATCGAATATGAAGGAAATAGATTGAGTGAGGACGAAGGAATTATTGCAACAAAAAAGTTATTAGAAAAAATTATAAACTCATGAAAACCATTAAAGGTCCTGCAATTTTCTTGGCTCAGTTTTTAGGAGATGATAAGCCATTTAATAATCTGGATAGTATTTCAAAATGGGCAAAAGATCTTGGTTATAAGGCCATACAAATTCCTACTTGGGATAGTAGAGTTTTTGACTTAGAAACCGCGGGAAAAAGTAAAACCTATTGTGACGAAATAAAAGGGATTGTCTCGGACAACGGTCTTGAAATTAGTGAACTTTCAACTCATCTACAAGGTCAATTGATAGCCACACACCCTAGTTATGATATTATGTTTGACTCATTTGCCCCAAAAAATTTACATGGAAAAGTTGGTGAAAGAACAATGTGGGCAAAAAGTCAGATGATGAATGCAATAAATGCAAGCAGTTTTTTAGAAATAAAACCAATGGCTTCTTTTTCAGGTTCACTCATGTTTCATACCATGTACCCTTGGCCACAAAGACCCTCAGGACTAGTCGATGCAGGTTTTAAGGAACTCGCAAAGAGATGGGTTCCTATCCTAGATCATGCAAAGGACAAAGGTGTACAAATTTGTTATGAAATTCATCCTGGGGAGGACCTGCACGACGGCATCACATTTGAAAGATTTTTAGCTGCGACAAAAAATCATCCGTCTGTAAAAATGTTATATGATCCCAGCCATTTTATTTTGCAACAATTGGATTATTTACAATACATTGATTTTTATCATGATTACATAAAAATGTTTCATGTAAAAGATGCAGAATTCAACCCAACAGGGAAGTCTGGTGTTTATGGCGGATATCAAGACTGGATTGATAGACCTGGACGATTTAGATCATTGGGTGATGGTCAAATTGATTTTAAAACAATTTTCTCAAAGTTAAGTCAATATGGATTTGATGGTTGGGCTGTTTTAGAATGGGAATGTTGTATCAAAAGTCCCGAACAGGGAGCCAAGGAAGGTTCTAAATTTATTGATAATCACATTATTCAAGTTACTTCTAAGACCTTTGATGATTTTGCTGGTGGAGATAATGATAACATTAATAAAATTTTGGGTATTGATTAGAAAATTCATTTACTCTTTTTTTATCCCTTGTATTTTATTTTCACAAACTCCACAAGATACTGAACTGTGGGGCCCTGTCCCTAAAAAAATCAGTTCTGTTAATTTTACTACCCCACCTAGCGATGCAATAATTCTATTTGATGGTAAAGATCTCAAGAACTGGTCACAAAGATGGTCAAATGAAAAATCCAATTGGAAAATCGGTGATGATGGTTCAATGTTTTCTGAAAATCCTGGAGAGGGAATTCAAACAATTGAAAATTTTGGTTCTGTTCAATTTCATATTGAATGGAAAACATCATCCGAAATTGATCCAGAATCTGATAGAGATGAAGATGGTATTTTAGACCTTGAGGATTTGTGTCCTGATCAGTTTGGTTTAAAAAGATTTTGGGGCTGTAGCGAGTTAAAATACAAGGATAGATCACAATATCAATCAAACAGTGGTGTCTTTTTCCATAATTTATATGAGGTTCAAATTTTGAACAGCTTCGATAATGAGACTTACGTTAACGGGATGGCAGGATCAGTTTATAAGCAACACATACCACTTGTTAATGCATCAAGGGCGAATGACCAATGGCAATCATATGATATAGTTTTTGTATCCCCAAAGTTTGATGAGTATGGTAAAAAATTTAGGGAGGGATCAATTACAGTCTTTCATAATGGAATTTTAATCCATAATAGCGTCAAAATTTTAGGTTCCACAGAAAACGTAGGGCCTCCAAAAAACATAGTCCACGGAGATGGTCCCATCGCCATTCAAGAACATTGTTGCACTAAAGTAAGCTTCAGAAATATTTGGGTCAGAGAAATTGAGTAAAATACTCAAAAAGATTTTCTAATTTTGTACATGCTTCAATCAATGACCGGATATGGGTCAAAGTCTTTTAAAATTGATGATTTCGAAATTAATATCGAATTAAGAACATTGAATAGCCGATATTTTGATTCAAAAATATCGTTACCACCCACTTTGTATAAACACGAGTTAGAAATTAATAATCTTCTCAAAAAGTTTTTGTTGAGAGGTAAAGTTGAATTAAATATTAAGCTGCTAGGAATTTCAGATGACTCATTTAGTTTCAACAAAAATGTTATCAAAAACTATTTTAAGGAT
>CACKBA010000034.1 GCA_902598295.1 uncultured Bacteroidota bacterium | reverse complement strand
TTTTACAAAAAAGAAACTATTATTATCCATTTCAGAGTGTGTGTAATCAGCAGATAATCTGGTCCAATCATTGGAATTAATTTCTACTGGGCTCATAAGAGCATTAGAAGTTCCTTGTCCATCAACAATTTTTCTCAACATGAGTTGTGCTGTTCCAGATTTTCCCTCGGGTAGTTTAGCATAAATAAACAAAGAATATGAGCTGCCAACATCCAGTTGACTAATGTTATACTTCGCACTATGAAAATCTTTGGTTCTACCAAAAACCTTTAAACTTTGATTTCCAGTTCTTGAGGTTTCACTACTTAAAGAAACTTCATTATTATCATTTGCAGTTGACCATGCAGACCATCCACCTAATGAACTTTCAAAACTTGAATATGCTAAAGCATTAGATGGTGGTAATGGTCTTAAGTTTCCTAGTATATCTCTTTCTGGGGTATTAGCCTGTTCTCCAGCATTTATCGCAGGTGAATCACTTTTTAATTGGAAATTTGTGGGCGTCATATCAATGGGTCCGTTAACAATTGGAGGTGCATTAACAAAAGAAACAGGGTCCTTATAATTACTATTACTAAAATCTACACCGCTAATGATTTGATTATCATCAGTTACCCAACTATGAGTAACATATTCTCCAGTCTGTTGACTTGTATATCCCGGTAGCTTGCCATTAACAAAAATATTATTGTTAGCCTCTTTTATAGTTCCATCACTTTGTTGATTTTGAATTTGCATTGCATAAAAATCATACTCTCTCGTAACAACTATATTATTAACAATGGTAACATTTTTAAAGTAATTCGCTTTAACTCCAGCAACTTTTTGACCTCTATGAGCTGGATTACCTTCACTAACAGAAATATCTTGAATAATCTCATGAACTCCATTAAAATAAATTGTATTATTTCTAATTAGGGCTGAACTGCCTTCTGAACGATCAAAATTTATCCCATTTTTTCCGTTATTAACACATAAATTATTTTCGAATAAAAAAGTGCCATAATAGTCATCATCACTTCGAGTAACATAAAGACCCTGACCATCCAGAATTGTTGAATAATCAGCATTTCCATAACTTCCACTTGGGGGATTTCCGTTAGGGGGAATTTTTCCAGAAGTCATGTAAAATGGTATTCTGTTCCAGTTATTATACACTGTATTTCCACGCATAATCATTTTTATATCATCACCGTTATCATTATTGCTTAAAGCTTTACACTCAGCAAAAACTATAGCACTAGAAGCATTTGAAGTCCACCATGTGGTATTATATACTGTATTATTTTCTATTGTAATATGATCACTGTCGTTGAATCTAATACCAGAACCTGTTGTGTGGTGTACTATATTGTTTCTAATGATTACATGATGATGGAGGAAATCTTGACTAAAACCGCTCCATATGCCAAAACTTGCAAAATAACTATGATTATAATTTAAATCCTCCTGATCGGCCTTTACTTTCCATTTCCTGTCTGCAATAGCTTGGTCATAAGTGATGGATGCTCCGGGACCCTCAATTTCAAATCCCTCAATAATTAGATAACTTTGAGGACCATTAATTAATATTCCACCTCTGCCATCAAATTTAATCTTAGGATTATGACCTGGAAGATTTCTCAGTGTTATGTAGTTACCAGCTGTTCCAGATTTATTAACTATTACGGCTGGAGGATTATTCATGTTAGTGCTTTGTGACCCATCAGATGAATGTGGGTTTGCAGTTCCATAATCTGGATTAGTATAAGTACCATCCATAACATAGATGGTGTCTCCTGGTTCTACATTATCAAAAGCTCTATTTATTGTCTGAAATGGTAAATTTTCTGATGTTCCAGCATTATTATTATCACCTAATGAACTCGAGACATAATAGTTTTGTTGGGAATAAATAGAAATAACAGATGTAAGGCATAACAGTATTGAGAGTAGTTGACGCACTAAATAAAAATAAAAAAAAAGCCTGTAGAAACAGGCTTTTGTTTGAATTAATGTGAACTTATTGGTTTCCTAAAATGAGTGGAAGTCCGTCATCACCCGAACCAACAACAACAACTTTAGAGTTTGGTGACTCTGCTAGTTTCAGTGTCGCTTCAATTCCTTTGTCCCTTAGAATGTTTGTTGTTAGTGAACTGTTTAAGATTCTGTTTGCATTTGCTTTACCTTCAGCATCAATTCTAAGTTTTTCTGCTTCTTGTCTTGCTTTTTCTAGACGAAATACATACTCTAAAGCTTCTTGTTCCTGAGTTAATTTTCTCTCAATCGCTGCTTTAATATTTGATGGTAATGTAACATCACGAACTAAAACTGAGTTAATTTGCACAAATTGTTGTTCTACATCTCCCCTCAATCTGTCAAAAATTTCATTTTGAATTGCATCTCTTTTAGTTGAATACAATTGCTCTGGTGTATATTGACCAACAACACTTCTAGCTACAGCCCTTAGAGATGGTATGATAACAACCTGCAAATAATTTAATCCTTTTGTTTGATGTAATTTTCCTAAGTCTGAAATTTTGGGTTGATACAAAACTGAAATATCTAATGAAATATCCAAACCGTTTGAAGATAAAACCTGCATTTTACTTTCAAAAACTTCTTGTTGTTTTACATTGTAGACATATAAATCATTCCAAGGAGCAATGATGTGAAAACCTTCGCCTTTAGGGGGTTGATCGGTTACAACACCACCACCAAATGTTTTAAATAAAACTCCAGCTTCACCATAGCCAATATTTACAAATGATTTCATCGCAAAAATGAATAGTAATAATCCACCCACCAAAACGGGTAGACCTAATTTTGAATAACGTTCCATATTTTTTTTTTTAAGTTAAAAGTCCACCATCAACATTGATGACTTGACCTGTTACATATGATGACAAATCTGATGCCAAAAATATGCACACATTGGCGACATCAACAGGGTTTCCTGATCTCTTGAGGGGAATATTATTTATCCAGTCCTCAGTGACCGACTCGGACAACTTGTCAGTCATTTCGGTTACAATAAAACCTGGTGCAATCACATTGCATCTAATATTTCTTGATCCCAGCTCAATTGCAATTGATTTTGAAAAACCTATTATTCCCGATTTTGATGCCGCATAGTTTGATTGTCCTGCGTTACCTTTAACGCCTACAACAGAACTCATATTGATTATACTACCATTTCTATTTTTTAAAAAATGTCTTAAACAGGCTTTGGTCATATTAAAAACTGAATTCAAATTGACTTTTATTACTTTTTCAAAATCATCCTCTGACATCCTCATAAGAAGATTATCTTTAGTAATTCCTGCATTATTAATCAAAACATCAATAGAACCGAAATCATTTAAAACATCCTCAACTAATTTTTCACAATCTACTAATACAGAAGCATCACTCTGATAAGCTTTACACTTACTTTTAGTTGAATTTAATTCTTTAACTATTTCGTTGGCCATAGACGTAGAAGATGAATAGGTAAATGCAACATTTGCACCTTGTTCTATAAGTGAACTTACAATTCCTTTTCCGATACCTCTGCTACCACCTGTAATTAATATATTTTTTTTTGATAATAATTTCATTATTTTAAAACTTTTTTAACCATTTCTCCGATGTTTGCAGGGGAATCTACGACATGAATTCCACAACTTTTTAAAATTGCTTTTTTAGCTTCAGCAGTATCATCTTTTCCTCCCACTATAGCACCCGCATGACCCATTGTCCTACCTTTTGGTGCAGTTTGACCGGCAATAAAACCAACGACAGGTTTTTTTATTACTGAATTTTTAATCCAATTAGCAGCATCAGCCTCCAACTGACCACCTATTTCACCAATTAAAACAACACAATCGGTGGAATCATCCTCAAAAAACAACTCAACAGCATCACGAACTGTTGTTCCGATTATTGGATCTCCTCCAATCCCAATTGCAGTTGAAATACCATAACCTGCTTTTGTAATTTGATCGGCTGCCTCATATGTCAATGTTCCTGATTTGGAGACCAAACCAACTCGACCACTCTTAAAAACAAATCCTGGCATAATACCAACTTTTGCTTCATCTGGTGTTATGATACCTGGACAATTAGGACCTATCAATCTACAATTCTTGTTTTTTATATATGCAAAAACTTTTGACATATCACTAATTGGAATCCCCTCTGTAATTGCAACTATAACATTTATACCTGCATCACATGCCTCCATGATAGCATCTGCAGCAAATCCTGCAGGAACAAAAATTATTGAAGTGTCAGCATCAGTTTGATTTACTGCTTCGTCAACTGTATTGAAGACTGGTTTTCCTAGATGTATTTTTCCTCCTTTACCTGGTGTTACACCACCAACAATGTTTGTTCCATAACTGATCATCTGTTCGGAGTGAAAAGTTCCTTCTGATCCAGTGAAACCCTGTACAATAATTTTTGAATTTTTATTAACCAGTACGCTCATCTATTCTTTTATTCTTTCAATATAAATACCCTTTTCTGTATCAACTTTTATTTTATCACCTTCATTGATAAATAATGGAACATTAATTTCAGCACCCGTCTCTAACTTTGCAGGTTTCGTGGCATTTGTTGCTGTATTACCTTTTACACCGGGTTCTGAGCTAGATACCTCCAAAATAACATTTTGAGGCATATCTACAGACAAAACATTAGAGTTTTCAGTATTTATAATAATAGTAACCAATAAACCTTCTTTTAAAAATTTGACACTTTCAATTTGATTTTTACCAACTTCAATTTGATTATAGTCTTCATTATTCATGAAATGATAGGTGTCTCCATCAGAATATAAAAACTGATATTTTCTGTTTTCAACTCTAACATCATCAATTTTATGACCAGATGGAAAAGTTTTATCAATTACTTTTCCTGTTGTAACGCTCTTAATTTTTGTTCTTACAAAAGCAGGACCCTTTCCTGGCTTAACATGAAGAAATTCAATAACCTTGTATATATCAGAGTTTAGTTTGATGCAAAGACCTTTTTTTATGTCAGATGTTGAAGCCATTTAATTTTGAATATATCCTTTCATGATACCTCTTTGAGAGTTTTTAATAAATAATAATATTTCGTCCCGTTCTTTGGTGGCCTCAACCTCAGCCTCTATAATATTTATTGCTTGAGTATTGTTATACCTTTTTTGATATAAGATTCTGTAAATGTTTTGTATACTTTTTATTGTTTCATTATCAAAACCTCTTCTTCTCAATCCTACTGAATTTATACCAACATATGAAAGCGGTTCACGTGCAGCTTTGACATAAGGTGGAATATCCTTTCTAACCAGAGATCCTCCAGCCACAAATGAATGTCTGCCTATAGAGCAGAATTGATGAACAGCTACCATGCCCGCAAGAGTTACATAATTACCAACGCTAACATGACCGGCTAATGTTGAGTTATTCGAAAAAATACAATAATCACCTAAAAGACAATCATGAGCAATATGAGAATAAGCCATAATTAGACAGTTTTTCCCAATTTCAGTTCTATTGCGGTCACTTGTCCCCCTATTGATTGTTACACATTCACGGATTATAGTATTATCTCCAATAATAGCAGTTGTTTCTTCGCCATTAAATTTTAAATCTTGTGGAACCGCCGAGATAACTGCTCCAGGATATATTGAGCAATTCTTTCCAATTCTTGCACCTTCCATTATTGTAACATTAGAACCTATCCATGTTCCTTCTCCAATAATAACATTATTACCAATAGTTGAATATGGTTCAATAACAACGGTTTGCGCAATTTTAGCACCAGGATGTACGTATGATAAAGGTTGATTCATATTATTTTTTTAAAATTTTTGCCTTCATTTCTGCCTCAGTAACAAGTACATCGTTAACATAAGCTTTAGCCATCATATGACTAATACCTCTTCTTATAGGTGAAATTAACTCTAATTTAAATACTAGTACATCACCAGGTAAAACAGGGCGTTTAAATTTTGCATTTTCAATTCTACCAAAGAAAGTTAGATAATTCTCAGGATTCTCAAATGTACTCAATACCAAAACACCCCCAACTTGAGCCATTGCCTCAATTATTAATACTCCCGGCATGACAGGCCTTCCAGGAAAGTGTCCTTTAAAATATGGTTCATCAGGAGACACATATTTTACACCAGTAATAGTGTTTTCTGTTAAGTCAAGAATACTGTCAATAAATATGAAAGGAGGTCTATGAGGAAGAATATTCATTATTTGCTCTTGGTTCATTATGGCACTTTTCATATATGAATCCGTCTTGAGCTCCAATTCTTCTTGTTTTTTAATAATATTTGATACTTTTTTTGCAAATTCTGTATTGATATGATGACCTGGTTTTTTAGCAATAACTTTTCCTCTAATTCTTTTACCAATCAAAGCAAGATCACCTAAAACATCTAATAGTTTGTGTCTAGCCGCTTCATTTTGGTAGTGTAAATTTAAATTGTCGAGAATACCATTTGGTTTTACTGAAACTGACTTTCTATTGAAAGCCTTTTTTAATTTACTCATCGTTTCATCAGAGATTTTTTTATCAACGTACACAATTGCGTTGTTTAAATCACCACCTTTTATAAGATTGTTTTCCAATAACATTTCTATTTCATGTAAGAAACTAAAAGTTCTCGCATCAGCAAAATCTGTTTTGAAATCCTTGAGGTTATCAAGCGTGGCATTCTGAGTTCCTAGAACTTTAGTTTCATAATCTACCATTGTTATAACTTGATAACTGTCAGATGGAATTAAGGTTATTTCACTACCAGTTTCTTCGTCATGGTAATGTATTACATCTTTAATAATAAACTCATTCCTTAACTTGGATTGCTTCAATATACCAACCTTCTCAAGAGCTTGTACGAAAAATTTAGATGAACCATCCATAATCGGTGGTTCTTCCCCGTCAATTTCGATTATTACATTATCAATCTCCAATCCAACCAAAGCTGCCAAAACGTGTTCTGTTGTCTTTAATTTTATACCATCTTTTTCCAAAGTGGTTCCTCTTTTTGTCTCGCAGACATAATCAGAAAGTGCTCTGATTAATGGTTTACCTGGTAAATCGACTCTAGAAAAAACATAACCAGTGTCTTCTTTTGCAGGTTTAAAGGTAAGACAGACATTTTTTCCAGTGTGAATGCCAACACCATTTAACTTTATCGAATCTTTTATTGTTGTTTGCAGGTTGGACATCTTTATTTTTTTAATAATTTGTCGATTACCTTCATAATATTTGGAAAGTTTTTAAAATGCACATAAGATTTGTTGTAATCCATATAATTTATTGCAGGAAAACCCATGACTTTACTGTCTGAATCAAGATTTTTCAAAACACCTGTTTTTGCTTGAATCTGTACCCTGTCTCCAATTTTTAAATGTCCAGCAATACCAGCCTGCCCTCCAATCAGACAATCATTACCGATAATAGTTGAGCCAGCAACACCAACTTGTGCAGCAATACAAGTATTTTTACCTACTATTACATTGTGAGCTATTTGAACAAGATTATCAATTTTAACTCCATTCATAATTTTAGTTGACCCTAAAGTTGCACGGTCAATTGAACAATTTGATCCAATTTCAACATTATCTTCAATAACAACATTGCCAGAGTGAATTACCTTCAAATTTTTTCCATTTTTATCTTTGTTAAATCCAAATCCGTCAGATCCTATGACAGTACCAGAGTGTATTATGCAATTATTCCCA
>CACKBA010000033.1 GCA_902598295.1 uncultured Bacteroidota bacterium | reverse complement strand
GATTTTTTATCAATAGGTTTTATTACGCCTGCTTCTTTAACGAAAAACTTTCTCACTGTATCAGCTGGCCAATTGAATGTAACTAAATCATTTCGTTTTATTTTTTTCATTGCAGGCATCCTCAAATAAGGTAATTGAGGCTTGTTTAAATATGATCTGATACCAGTTCCTACTATTGTGTCGTGTACCATTGGAAATGCAGCCACAGTTTTTGGTACTCTCGCCCCATAGTGATATTTACTTACAAATAAAAAGTCTCCAACTAAAAGTGTTTTTTCGAGCGATCCAGTAGGTATAATAAAAGGTTGTATAAAATATGTGTGAACAATTGTTGCAAGTATTATGGCAAAAACTATTGAACCTATTGTAGATTCTTTTCTTTCAAGGTTTGTAAGACTTTCTTTTCTTGTTGATTGAGAAAAGTTTATAGAATAGATGTAAAGTCCAAATGTTATTAGAGCTAAAAAATAGTCAGTCCATGATTTTTTACCAAAATTTTTACAAATTTCAATCCAAATTACTGGAAACATCATAATATTCACAATCGGAATGAATAGTAAAATTACCCACCACCACGGACGGTGAATTATTTTCATGAGAACCAATCCGTTGTAAATAGGTATAAACGCATTAGAGGATTTATAACCTGATAATATGTATAGCCTATATGTCCCTAATCCATGAATGACTTGAATCAGAAGAAAAAATAAAAACCAACCCAACCAGCTCATAGAAAATCATTTAAAAAGTCATCCATCTCAAAAAACCCATTTTTACCTATTAACCATTCAGCGCACAAAATTGAACCTAGTGCAAAACTATCTCTGTTTTTAGCGGTGTGAGAAATTGTTATTAAATCCGAAAATGATTCATAAATTATTTTGTGAGTTCCTTTGTTTTGACCAATTCTTTTGGATTCAATCGATATCTCCTTTTTTATTATTGATTCAATATCTTCTTTTATTTTAATTGCAGTCCCACTGGGTGAATCGATTTTTGAAGTATGATGAATTTCACTGATTTTTAAGTTAAAATCATCGCTTCTATTCATAATTTTACTAACTGCATTATTAATTTTAAAAAAAAGATTTACACCAAGACTGAAATTTGGTGAAAATAAGAACGTAGAATTATTTTTTTTACAATATCTCTTAACTCTATCAATATCATTTAACCAACCTGTTGTTCCACAAACTACAGGAAGTTTTTTTTCAAAACATTTAATTATATTGGTATATGCACTTTCCGGTGTTGAAAATATGATTGCAACATCAGAACTTCCATTAATTTGATCATCTGGAGAATCTATGAACTGATTAATTGTATAACCTTTAGCCTTAGCGATTTTCTCGACCATTTTGCCCATTTTTCCATATCCAATTATGCAAACTTTCATTTAAAAATTATAATTTATTTTTACTCCAATTGATGGACCGATTTCACTTGATAAATTTAATATTGATGGTTGAAAACTGAGATTTTCATCAACATTATAATCTAACAAGTGGGCATCAATATTCGCATCTAAAATATTTAAAAAATAAAATCCAACTAAGAAAACCATTGATAAATCTTTGTTTTTTCTATAAAAATCTTGACCATCTAATAACCTCTCATTATTTAAAATTACACCTTGAAATTCGTCATCATTAAACCCTGCAAGCCTTCTTTTATAGGCATTTCTGTACGAAAAATATTTCTTCTTATTAAAATCATAGGCATAACCAGAAATCCCAATGGCTGTATAAACGATTGGTACTTTCCAGGCTTTTTTATTGTAAACCTGACCAAGACCTGGAAAAACTGCAGAGTAAAATGCAGCTTTTGAAGGTCTTAAAATATTTACATCTTGTTTAATGCCTTGATTCTGAGCTGATGTAAACAAAGAAAAACTTAATAAAATGATAATGATGCTACTTTTCATTTAGTCGTTTTAAAAACTGTTTAAGTTTTTCTTCATTTTGAAAATCAAAAGTTACTGATTTTGCTTTCTTACTTAAATTATACTTGACTTTGGTATTAAATCTTCTCTGAATTTGTTCTTTTATTTTTAAATAGAACTCAGAAACTGATTTTGTTTTTTTAGGATTTGTTTCCTTAATTTGAGAAACTAGTTTTTCTGTTTCTCTAACAGACAACGATTTTTTCAAAATTTTTTCATAAACCGATAATTGCTTTTCAAATGATTCTATATTTATCAGTGCTCTTCCATGCCCCATAGAAATAAAATTATCTCTAAGGCCACTTTGAATAATTGGATCCAGTTTTAATAAACGAATATAATTTGTAATTGTGGTTCTATCTTTTCCAACTCTTTTACTCATTTCATTATGAGATATTTTTAATTCCTCAGTGAGTCTACTATATGAAATTGCTATTTCAATTGGGTCAAGGTTTTTTCTTTGGATATTTTCAACGAGAGCCATTTCTAACGATTCTTGGTCGTTTGCGAGTCTTATGTATGCAGGTATGGATTTCTTCCCTAATTTTTGAAATGCTCTCAATCTTCTCTCACCAGAAATTAAAGTGTAACGATTGTTATTCTTTTTGATTGTTATAGGTTGAATCAAACCTAATTTTTCAATTGAAGAGGTCAGTTGTTCCAATTCATTTATATTAAAATTAGTTCTTGGTTGAAACGGATTCAAATCAATCAAGTGTATATCAATTTCATTGAAAGGTTTATGTTTTTTTTGGTCTAGAATATTATTTTCATCATCATTTAGGATTGACGACAATCCTCTTCCCAAACCTCTTTTCTTGTAAGCTTTGGCCATATTAATTTAAATTTACTATTTCTTGTGCAAATTTTAAATAACTTTTTGATCCCTTACTGGTTGCATTATATACCAAAATACTTTCACCATGACTTGGTGCCTCACCCAAACTAACATTTCTGGGGATTATTGTATTAAAAACAATATTACCAAAGTGTTTTTTTACATCTTCTTTAACTTGATTGGATAACCTAAGTCTGGAGTCATACATTGTAAGTAAAATACCCTCGAGCGAAAGATTTGGGTTATGTACTTTTTGAACTCCCTTAATTGTATTAAGTAGTTTACCTAATCCTTCTAAAGCAAAATATTCACATTGAATAGGGATTATTACTGATTTTGAACAAGTTAGAGCATTTAGTGTTATCAGTCCAAGTGATGGTGGGCAATCTATTATTATAAAATCATATTTTTCTTTAACTTTTTCCAAAGAATTTTTGAGCAAATATTCTCTACCTGATTTGTTAACAATCTCAATTTCCAGTCCAACTAAATCAATTTTAGCAGGGATTAGGTCCAAGTTTGGACTGTTAGTTTCAATTATCATGTTTGATGCTATTGAATTACCAATAATTAAATCATATGATGAAAAAGAAACTTCATTTGAATCAATACCCAAACCTGAGGTTGCATTAGATTGAGGATCCATATCAATGAGTAAAATTTTCTTTTCTAACACACCAAGCGCAGCTGACAAACTTAATGCTGTTGTAGTTTTTCCCACACCACCTTTTTGATTTGATACTGAAATAATTTTACCCATTAATTATCAATCTCAATGATGAATATTTCTTCATTTTGTTTTTTCATAAAATGTTTTTCTCTTCCAAATCTTTCTAAACTATCTAAGTTTTTCAAATTGGATATTAGTTTTTTGTCCTTATCAATTTCTTTTTTAAGTTGACTAATTTGATTCTCTAGATGATTAATTTCAGATTTAAGACGAATATTAACCAATACTGAATTTGAATCTAGAAACAATATCCAAATCAAGAAAAATGTGCTTATTAGGACATATACATTACTAAAAAATTTAAAAATTTTTGAGTTTTTTATGACTTTAAGAAATTTCATTAATTAACACTTCAATCTTTTCTGAAATAAACTTGAAAGAATAATTCTCTTTCATTCTTATATCTGCATATTTTTTTGATTTATTTACAAATTTTTTATGCATTGGGATAATCATTTTGTTGAACCTATCTATCACCTCAGTTTTGGTTCTAGACCTTTCAACTGTATCTCTTTTTATTCTTCTTTCCAATCTAATCTCAGAATCGACATCCAAAAATATGCTTAAATCAAAAAGTTTTCTAATATTTTTTTTTAACAAAATGTAAATTCCATCAACTATTAGAATATCACAAACAGTGATTTTTTTATTTTTTAATAATCTTTTATGGGATTTATATGAGTAAACTGGACAGTAAATATCCTTACCATTGATTAAAGATTTTAAATGTTGATAAAATAATTTAAAATCTATTGAATTCGGATGGTCAAAGTTGATTTCACATCTTTCTGAGAAATTCAAATCTCTAAAATCCTTGTAATACGAGTCTTGACATATATAATTAACTCTATATTTATTGAAGTGTTTTATTATTTGTTTCGACAAATAGGACTTACCAGACCCAGTTCCTCCACATATTGCAATTAAAATCATTATTCATTTTTTGGGTTCAGCTTAAAAATCCCCTTATTTTCAACAGCTATGTAGATGTAACCTTTGGGACTTAATTTAACATCTCTCACTCTACCAACATTTTTTGCAATTTTTTCTCTGTATGTGACCTTCCCATCATTTAATTCTAGTCGTTCTAAATACATATATTTTAGAGAGCCAACAAGTAGACTTCCTTTCCAATTAGCGTATCTTTCACTCCAAACATACTCAAAACTGCTCGGTGCAATAGATGGCACCCAATAATAAAGGGGTTGTTCAAGTCCAGGAAGTGCTTTGTTTTTTGTTATAGTAGTTCCAACGTAATTAATGCCATACGTGATTTTAGGCCATCCATAGTTTTTTCCACTTGAAATAATATTAATTTCGTCACCTCCTCTTGGACCATGTTCATTAGTCCATATTCTTCCTGTTTCTGGGTGTAAGAAAATTCCTTGAGGGTTTCTGTGACCATATGAATAAATGCCTGTTTTTACATTTGAATCATTGATGAATGGGTTGTCATCTGGAATTGAACCATCAATATTAATTCTATAAACTTTTCCCCCATCTTTTGTTAAATCTTGAGGATTGACATCTCTATTTCCTCTGTCGCCAATAGTAAAATATAAGAAACCATCATTATCAATTTCAATTCTTGAACCAAAATGCTGACCACGTGTAGTATTTTCTTCTCCTTTGTATATAACCTTTAAATTAATTAGTTCATTATTAATTAGCTTGGCCCTAGCAATAGAAGTATTTCCACCTCTTTCTCTGTCACCAGAAGCATAAGAGAGAAAAATGAGTTTATTTTCTTTAAAATCAGGGTGTATATCGATATCCATCAACCCGCCTTGACCTCTTTCATATATGGATGGCAGGCCTATAACCTCAGAAATATTCTCATCACTAACAATGAACATTTTACCTTGTTTTTCTGTATATATAATTGTTTTTTCATCAATAAATTCTAAACTCCAAGGAATATTTTTGGTTGGATGAATTAATTCAATATCATAAATTTCCTTTGCAGGTTCTGCAATAGTTGTATCCTTTTGTGCGCAGGAAAAACTTATAAACAAAAAAAATAAATAAAAATTAAATTGTCTTTTTTTCATTTTAAATCATATTATTTTTTCAATATTAACAAAGCCGATTAGATTATCTTTCCAAAAACCTGAAATTTTACTCTTCTTGACATAATCATTTTTTTTTGGAGAATGAATGAAAGTATTGTTTCCAGTATATATGCCAACATGTGAGACTGGATTAGTTCCAAAGGTTTTGAAATATACTAAATCACCATTTTTGATTTTTGACATATCTTTTTCCAGAATTATGTTGAACTTTTGATATTGTTGCATTGTTGTTCTAGGAATGATTAAATTTATTGCTTTTCTCAAGGTCCAAACAACTAGGCCACTACAATCAAACGCTTTTGGTGTATTTCCTCCCCATATATATGGTACACCAAGGTATTTATTAGATTCTAGAATAATTTTTTCCCTATCGGTTAATAACTCTTCATCACTATAATTATTTTTTTGCGCTTTTTCTGGATCTATTTTAACCTTTGTTAGGTCAACCTTGTCTTTCCAATCATTGAAGTCATCCTTGTAAAAGTTAAAGAGTTGTTCTTGTCTTTTGACACTCTCCTCAAATTTTTTATCAATATGATAAAATATTGAATCTTGAGAAAAAAGGAAATTTATATTTATAAGTATAAAAAAAATTGTAAGAAATTTTCTTTTTTTGAAATACATCATTTACAAATCAATTAACAATTTCCTTAATACCTTCAATTAAGTTTTTTGGGTTTAATTTAGATCTTCGGTCTTTTCTCCAAACAACATATTGATTTTCTAGCATAGAAAGGTCTCTGTCAAACCTATCCAACATTCTTTCTGTTTCTGTATTTAACTCAACTTCTGCAATCAAACTTGTAATTTGAGACATTTCTTTTTTATAAAAATCTATTTTTTCTTTGTAAATTTTTTTATCGTCAATATTTCCAAGTTTCAATAGATCAGATATGCTATTGCTTGCCCTTTTTAGCTTTCTTGTAAAATAAGTTTTAATATTTTTTGAATATTCGGATTTTGAAACACTCATCGTTACAAACATATCAGGTCCTTCTCCACAAACTCGAATCAAAGGATTATTTAATATTGAACTTGAAATCGAGTTTGATAATTCATCAGTATTTTTTTTTCCTCTCAAATTTTTTAATGAATTGGAGGTTCTTATGGTAGTTTTTGTCTCAATAAAAGATAAAATTTGAGATACGAGTTGGGCTCTAAGAGATTCCTTAAATTCAGTATTATCTAACTGTTTGAGCCCATGATCAAGAGTATGAACAACAATATAGTCTGTATCGCTACTAATGTTCGTGCAAGGATAAGCTTCTTGTTGTGATTTAGAAATTAATGATATTAAAATAAAACATATTGAGAAATATATTTTAATCATAAGTTAATTATCCAAAAGTCTTTTTATTACTTTATCAAGTTGTACGCTGTAAACTGCTCGGTATTGGTATACCTGTGTATCAGGATTGTAAAATAGTTGATCTTCCTCTAAAACCATATCGTTTGTCACAACACGAGATACTGCAGTACTCTTTTCCTTAACACTTAATTTACCAACTTTATCTCTGAGTGAGGCACCAGACTCTAAATTGTTGGCAGCTTCAATCATTTGATTTGCTTTTAAACCAAATTCTCTTGCTGCATTTTGAATACAATATCTTCTAGCAGTGCCTTCATCTCCGTGTTCACCTAACACATTGACATAGTATACTTCACCTTCTTTGTCTTGGTATTTTCTTGCCTCCATACCAGTATCTACTTTTTGATAACCTGTAATTTTGTTTATGTCTTTGGCCTTACAAGACATCAAAAATAAAGCAATTAGTGCAACGTAAAAGTTTAAATAATATTTCATCTTAATTTTTTTTTAAATATATAAATTTAATTTAAGTCGGGATGACAGGATTTGAACCTGCGACCCCACGCACCCCATGCGTGTGCGCTACCAGGCTGCGCCACATCCCGAATAATGAGCAAATATACTTTAATGACAACTAATATTATACTTTTTTAGCTTCCAATAATTGTAGGGTAGTGGTGTAAAGAAACCAACTATTAACATTATAGGGATTACCCACCAAGTGAGCATTGCTCCACCTGTAAAAATTAAGTCGGTTAAATTCATAGCCATTTCCATGCCTATCATGGATATAAAGGACATGCCAAATGCTGTTTTAAGCGATGAGGAAAAGTTCATTTGTTTTAATAATATTATGGTTTCAAGAATAATAGATGTTAAAAGACCATTTATAATTGCTAAGCCCATAACCTCAAAATTTGACCATGTATGTTCTATATTTTGGAAGTAAAAAATTGTTCCAAAATCTCCGATAGAGCAACCAAGTAAACACCATAATGTATTTTGTTTCGCTTTTTTCCAAGTAGATTTGCAATTCCAATTCACAGGTACTAAATTATTTATTTAGACATAAAAAAACCAATTAATTAAAATAACTAATTGGTTTAAAATTTTGTCGGGGTGGCAGAATCTGAACCTACCCTTTTTTCCTTCGAATATACTGGTATAAACTCCATTTTTTACTTCATTTTTACTCAATTTGGGTACTATTAGTACCCACAATAATTTTTGTATTTTTAATTATATGAAAAAACTTTGTTTTATACTCTTAGTTTTCCCAATACTTTCTTTTTCTCAAATAGATTCAGAAAGTTGGAAAGACTATTGGAATGAACAAAAAAAAAATAAACCTAAAAATTCTATACTAAATGGATTTTGG
>CACKBA010000032.1 GCA_902598295.1 uncultured Bacteroidota bacterium | reverse complement strand
TCCAAAGTTTATCTCAATGTAGTTTAAATCGTATTCGGAATCTTCTACTACATCATGTAATAGAGCTGATGCAATACTTTGTGCATCAAGACCAATTTTCTGGGCAACAATTTTTGCGACTGATAGAGGGTGAAAAATGTATGGAATTCCTGACTTTCTAGTCTGGTTTGAATGAGCTTCAACAGCAAGATCTAAGGATTTTCTGATTAATAGTTTGTCTGATTTTGATAAATCTTGATAACTAACTTTTAATAATGACTTATACTCACTGATTAATTTTCTGTTGAAAGATTTTTCAGACACTAATTCCATCACTTAAATTTAAGAGATTTTTCTTTGATTAACTGATTCCGACAAAATTATTGATGTTGCAACTGATAAGTTTAGTGAATCGACGTCTCCGTACATGGGAATCCCAACAACAGCGTTTGATATTTTTTTAAAATCATCACTTACTTTGGATTTTTCAGGTCCCATAACTAGAGCAATCTTTTCTTTGAAATTTGTCTTGGTATGGGGAATTTTTGCATCAACATCTGAACTAATGATTTTGAATTTTTCTTTTTTTAACAGAGTTTTTATTTGCGGAAAAGTGAGTTTAAATATATTAAGTTTAAAAACTGCACCAAGGCTTGATCTTATGATGATTGGGTTGTATATATCTAGATTAGTTTCAGCAATGATTATATTTTTAAAACCAAAGGCTTCAAAAGATCTAAAAATGGCTCCGACATTTCCCGGCTTTTCCGGTCTATCTAGTACTAGAATAAGTTCATCATTTGCAAACTTTGTAGAACTTATTTTATTTACTTTATTGTTAAAAATTCCAAAGATTCCCTCTGTCTCTCTCATAATTATTTGAGACATGATTTTATTATCGATTACATAATCTACTTTTAATGAGTTTGTCTCTAACATTCCATTGAATTTGGATGAACAATAAATTGAATCAATAATAAAACCTGAGTCAATACAAAGAATTATTTCTTTTAAACCTTCCACATAAAATTTTCTTTCCTTTTTTCTAAATGAGTTATTCGATCTGAGTTTTTTCAGGTACTTGATTTTGTGGTTGTTTATACTAGATATTATTTTCATTAGTCTTGATTCAAAACTAGTGAAAATCACATATCTTTGACATAGCTTTCTATGAAAAAAGTTTATCTCGACAACGCAGCTACAACTCAAATAAATCCAAAGGTTGTTGATGAGATGACTGCAGTTCTAGCAAATTCATACGGAAACCCATCATCAACACATTTTTTTGGGAGAGATTCGAAAACCATAATTGAACTTAGTAGAAAATTTATTGCAAATACATTTAACGCAAAACCAAAAGAGATATTTTTTACTTCTGGTGGAACCGAGTCTAACAACATGATAATTAAATCTTGTATTAGGCATGGTATTGAGAGAATCATTACAACAAAAATTGAACATAAAGCTGTATTAAACCCAATTTTAAGTCTTCATAATAATCAAAAAGTTGAGTTAGAATTTTTGAGCATTGATTGTGAAGGAAACCCAGACTTAAATGAACTTAAATCACTTTTGTCAAAACCAAAAAAAACACTTGTAAGTTTAATGCATATAAACAATGAGATAGGAACAATGATAGACCTAGAGAGTATTGGTAGTATTTGTCATAGTCACAATGCTCTGTTTCACAGCGATACTGTTCAAACTATAGGGCACTTTCCTTTAGATTTATCATTGATAAATATTGACTTTATAACATGTTCAGCACATAAATTTCATGGTCCAAAGGGTGTTGGTTTTACATATATTAACGAAAAAAACAAAGCTTTTCCTCTCATAGAGGGTGGAGAGCAAGAGCGGGGATTAAGAGGAGGTACAGAAAGTACCCACAATATTCATGGTTTAAAAATTGCGTTGGAGGAGGCTTATAAAAACCTCTCTGATGATCAAAAAAAAGTTAAATCTTTAAAGGAATTATTTCTAGAAAAGATTCATGAATCAATCGAAAATGTGGAGATAAACGGTAATTTTAACAAATCAAGTTATACCATTTTAAATCTGCGCTTCCCAATACCAAATAATAAAAAAGACCTGATTAATTTTAAGCTTGAACTTGCGGGGATTGCATGTTCATCAGGGAGTGCATGTCAATCTGGATCGTCCGAACCTTCACATGTTTTGTCTGAAATATTAAGTCAAGAAGAAATAAAAAAAATTTCCATAAGATTTTCGTTTTCAAAATTCAACTCAAAAAACGAAATAATTTATGCTGCAGATAGTATAAAAAAAATTTTATCAGAGTGTTAATGTTCTAATTAGGGATTTTTTGTTCCCAACTAAGTCCTCAACAACAACTTTAATATTAATTTCTTTTTCGAGAATCCCTAAATTATTGAGTAAGCAAAATATTTCATTTCTTTTTGGCTCATACTCAAAAAGGTGCCACTTTCCATTCACGTAAACGTCATATTTTTTTATTCCTGTTTCATCATCCTTTATTTCAAAACTTATTTTATTTTTTCTTTTAAGTTGTTTTATTTTTGGAGCAATTGAGTCTATGTCCTCGTAAAACTTTCCAAGGTTATTTGTTTTAAATCTAAATTTTTTACCACTCCTTGTATGACCAGCAAATATTTTATTCCCTTCATTATCAAGGTTTGCAATGTATGTTTGTTTTGAATTCTTAAACTTTTGAGGAATGGAAATTTCGATACTCTTAAATGCATAAACTTTTGGATTAATTATAGAAAGGGTGTCATCCAAATAGTTAATATCTAAAAAAGTGTTGTTGTTGAAAGTATTCTTTCTTATTTTGACTTCGGCTTCATTTTTATAAAAATTAAAATCAACTGAATTTTTTATATGAGAATTAAAATGACTAAAATCATCATAATAATATTCCAAACTATCCTTTGTTCCTATAATATTTACATTCACTTGAGTTTTGTTATTTGAATAATCACTCAATATAATTTTAATTTTTATGGAGTCATTTTCATTAACATTAATAATTCCTGAATTTTTGGACTTAATAAAGTTTGTTTTTAACCCATTCTTATTGAAAATCTTTATTAATCTGGATTTTCTATCTATAAAGTAACCATAGTCCATTAATTTCATTTGCAATGCTTTTTCATCAAATGAGAAACTATTGAATTCAATCTCAAATTCTGTTGAATCATTTTTAATTAATTTATAATTATAAGTCCCATTAATGTTGTAAGATTTATTTTGTCTATCATCTGAAATTACTCCGAAGCCAAAATTACCTTTTGATTTTATTGTTTCACTTTGGAATGTATTTGAGGAAACTCTTCTAATGTTAATCTTTTTTCTTTCATTAAATTTATCTCCAATTTTGTATAGAAATAGCCCTCTAATAGTAGGCGGAATTGTATCATCAATTGGATACCCAAAACGTAGTGGATTAATAGGTAAATTTTCCAAAGATTTTCTAATTTCAAAATGCAAGTGTGGTCCAAATGAACTTCCTGTATTTCCTGAAAAACCAATCACATCGTCTTTGCTTATTACAAATTCATTTTTCTTAAAAAACTTATTAATTACAAATGATTTTTTTTGATATTGAAAAGTTTGTATAATTTTTTCAATATTATCACTGAACCTACTGAGATGCGCATAAACAGATGTGAATCCATTGGGATGTGTGATATAAATAGCTTTTCCAAAACCACTCAGCGAAATAGAAATTCTTGAAATGTATCCTTCTTCAATTGACTTAATTTCAATCCCCTCTTTTCCAAGTGTCTTAATATCGATTCCTGAATGAAAGCCACTAGATCTTAACTCACCAAAATTTCCACTAAGTTTCAATGGAATTTTAACAGGAGGATTTGCTTCATCGACAATTACTTGAGAATTGAGAATGGATAAGTTTATAGAGAATAATATTAAAAATAAGTTTTTCAATTAAAGGTTTGCATTTGATAACAACTAAAATTAAATTTAGATATATAAAAAATAAATTGAAAGATTCACCACAAAATATTGAAATTTTATTTGATAAAATAAATTCGCTTATTAAAAAATACAATAATTTAAAAACAGAAAATTTAGAAATTAAAAATAAAATTGATTTATTAGAAAATCAAAACGAAAAGCTTGTTAAAGATTTAAGAAACTCAAAATTAAATTATCAGTCACTAAAGATTGGTAAATTTCTAGATTCAGATAATAAACAATATGTAAAAAAAAGAATTGATAAAATGATTCAGGATTTAGATTTTTGCATCACAAATCTTTCTTCTTAAAATGAAACAAAAAATTAAATTAAATATTGGAAACAGAATTTACCCATTGAATGTTAATATTGAGCAAGAGGAAGTTTTGAGAAAAGCTGCGAAAGAAATTAACGAGATGATAACGAAATATGAAAAAAGTTATGCAGTCAAAGATAAACAAGATAGTTTAGCAATGTGTGCTTTAGAAATTTTTACTAATAATAAAAAGATGACAATGGATCAATCTAAATTAGGAACAAATACTGAAGAAAAACTTAAAGAACTTGTTGAGTTAATTGATAAAAATATCAATTAACTACGATCTTAATATATTGACCTTAGGCAGACAAACATTGGTAAACTCAACACTAATTTTATTAAAAAAGGTGAGTCTGTTTGCTAGAGCATGCCTGAAGAGGATTATCGAATATTCAGTTAGCCTTAAACCTGTATTAACAGAGTTTATGCAATCTTTCTGCCTTTAGGTCTTTTTTATCGTGATGCCATTGTCAAGTTCTGCAAGGATTGGTGTAGCCTCTTTTCCAAATTTTCTGTAATAAGCCTTACAAGATTCATCCACAAATTGTTCTACAAAGTCATCCTGAATCAAGTTTATTGTACAGCCGCCAAATCCACCTCCCATCATTCTTGAACCAATAATTTTTTGGTGATTTCTAGTTAAGTCAACTAAAAAATCTAATTCTTCGCAACTAACTTTATAAAGTTTTGATAAACCAAAATGTGACTCATACATCAGGTTTCCCAGTTCAGAAAGTTTGTTGTTTTCCAATATTTCAGCAGACTTTATGGTTCTTAAATTTTCTTTTATGACAAAAGATGCTCTATTGAACAGTGTTTTAGATAAAAACTTTTTATAATTATTTAATATTTTATCAGGAACCTCACAGAGAAAATTAAAATTGGTATCAGCATTCTTATTTATAATTTCTAAAGCTTTATTACATTCATTTACTCTTTCATTGTAAGCAGTATTAGCAAGGTTGTGCTCCACATTCGTATTTAACAGAAGAATTTTAAAATTTTTAAGGTTGGAGGGGATGTGTTTAAATTCTCGATTTTGGCATTTTAATAAAATTAAATGATTTTTTTTTCCATTTAAAATAGTGAATTGGTCCATTATTCCACCCTTGAGTCCAATGTAGTTGTGTTCAACATCCAGAACAATATCTACAATTTCATTATTTGAAAGTTTCAAATCATTTAACTCAATTAGGCCTTTAACCATTCCACATATGAGTGATGATGATGAACTAATCCCAGCACCAATTGGAAGAAAACTGCTAATTTCACATGAAAAAGTGCTCAAATTCAAAGACTTTTTATTGATTAAATTATTTACTGCACCAATGATGTAGTTTTCCCAATGAACTTTTCGGGGACTTAAATCATCAAAACTAAATTTGAATTCTTTACCAATTGTTAATGACTTTATATGGCATAATGGTCCATCAACTTTTTGAAATCTAAATCGTATTTTTTTATCGATACAACCAGGTAATACACATCCACCATTATAATCAATGTGTTCACCAATCATGTTAATTCTACCTGAGGACTCTATAATTAAGCTACTCATTTTTTAAGTTTTTTTCCCATATCCATGATGATTTTAATGCATCTTCTACAGAAAATTTACATTCCCATCCTACATTTTTTAAAATCTTTGAAACATCTGCAAAAGCAATTACAACATCACCTTTTCTTCTTTCACCAATTTTATAATTGATTTTAATATTATTAACCTTTTCAAATAAGTTAATTAATTCCAAAACTGAAAGTCCTTTTCCTGTACCAACATTATAAAATTCGTAATTAGCTTTATTTTTTTTCTGAATTAAGTATTCCAAACAAGATACATGAACATTAGCCAAATCCTCAATATGAATATAATCCCTAATACATGTTCCATCAGATGTGTTGTAGTCATCACCAAATACAATCAATTGCTCTCTTTTTCCAATTGCAGTTTGTGTTAGAAAAGGAACTAAATTTTCAGGCTTGCCGAGTGGAAGTTCTCCAATCAATCCCGATTTATGGGCTCCTATGGGGTTAAAATAACGCAGTGTTATATTATTAAAAAGAGGATTACCTTCGCAAAAATTTTTTAATATACCTTCACAAATTTGTTTTGTTTCACCATAAGGAGATTCACTTTTTTTAATAGGTAAAGTTTCTGTTATAGGCATTCTATCAGCTTGACCATAAACAGTACAGCTTGAGCTAAATATAAAGTACATTTCTTCGTCAATATTTTCTAGCAAATTTTCGAGAGCAACAATATTGTTCTTAAAATATTTTTCGGGAAAATTTACACTTTCATTAACAGATTTATGAGCAGCAAAATGGATAATTCCATCAAAATTAAAATTTCTGAAAAGTTTTTCAACTTCAATTTTATCTTTTAGATCAATTATTTCAAGTTTGGGGTTTTTCCCTGTAATTTTTTTGATTTTATCAAAGACATTTAATTTGGAATTTGACAAATCATCAACTATCATAACATCAAACCCTTTTTGTAAAAGTTCAACAGTTGTATGCGAACCAATATATCCTAACCCGCCGGTTACTAATATCTGCATCTATTCTAGAATGAGTTCTTCAACCTCACCAAGATCATCACCTGTTATTTCCCCGTATCTTTTAATCATCTCCTGAAGTTTTTCTGGATAATCATCTGATAAATCATTTTCTTGAGATTTATCTAAATCTAGGTTGAACAAAAGATGTTTTTTGGAATTCCCAACTTCAATATTTACGAATTCATTTAAGGCTGAACCTTTGTATGGTGGTATCATAACCCAGTTATCCTTTCTAAATGCTGTTCTGGAGGTGGCCTCTAAAACAAATTCTGTTCTTCCCTTTCCTTTGTTTCTAAAAAAAACATCAGATAAATCCACACCATCTTTTGATTTTATGTCAGAACCAAGTAATGAAGAGAATGATTCAAGAAAATCAATTTGTGTTACCAATTCGTCAGAGATCTGTGGTTTAATTTTTCCTTTCCAATATGTTATAAATGGAACCCTAGTCCCTGCTTCAAACAAACTATACTTTCCTCCTCTTAAACCACCAAATGGATCATGATCACCCAGTTTTTCAACTGCATCATCATAATATCCATCATTTAAAACGGGTCCATTATCGCTTGATATAATTATAATTGTGTTATCAATCAAACCTTCTTCTTCCAAGTATTTGTACATTTCACCTATGCACCAATCTGCTTCTACAATTACATCACCTCTTGGTCCCATTCCTGAAGAACCTTCAAATCTTGGGTGAGGAGTTCTTGGTACGTGAGGTTGTTGCAGTGTGTAAAATAAAAAGAAAGGTTCATCTTTAACCGAGCTGATGTATTTCTTGGCTTCGTGTAAAAACTTGTCGGCCATATCAATATCGCTCCACATTGCACTTTTCCCTCCCCGTTGAAATCCAATTCTTGGTACTCCATTTACAATGGAATTATTATGACCGTGATGCCAATTCATAGTTAGTAATTCAGGATTTCCAAGACCAGTAGGCTCACCCTCAAAATTTCCTCTAAAACTGACTTCAAGAGGGTCATTGGATTCCAAATTAACTACGTTTCCATTTTCGATGTAGACAGTAGGAACTCGGTCCTGAGTATCTGCCATAATAAATGAGTGGTCAAAACCAACCTCATTAGGTCCAGGTTTAACTGGTCGGTTGTAGTTAATAGTACCAAATACAGCTTTTGTTTCTTCAATAATTTCTCTAGTACGATTATTAACTATCAAATTGACTCTATTATTTTCATTACCAAGACCTATGTGCCACTTACCAACAATTCCTGTTTGATAGCCCATTGATTTGAACATTTTTGGAAGTGTCATTTCAGTTGTGTCAATGATTAGGTTTGCACCTGTCAAAATTTTAGCCTTGTTATTTCTCCACGGATAGGTTCCAGTCATTAATGCATAGCGACTTGGACTACATGTTGCAGAGCTTGAATATCCATTTGTAAATCTTATACCATCATTTGCAATTTTATCAATGTTGGGAGTCTGCAGTGTACCTAAACCATAAGAACTTACATCACCATAACCTAAGTCATCCGCATATATGATGATAACATTTGGCTTAGGTAAGTCAACTTTATTACATGAAAAAAAGGCAATAAAAATCGAAAAAAGGATAAATTTTTTCATAAAAATAATTTTCTAAATTAGTTGTAATTATAACACTAACTTAATGAAAAAAATACTTCTATTTAGTCTGTTAGTCCTTTTTTCGTGTAACTTGAAAAAGGATACTCTTCCGAATGTAATTGTCATTTTGGTTGATGATTTGGGTTATGGTGATTTAGGCTTTACGGGCTCTAATGAAATTTTAACCCCTAATATTGACGATTTGGCAAAAAATGGCGTAATATTCACAGATGGATATGTTTCCTATGCAGTTTGCTCACCAAGCAGAGCTGGACTAATAACTGGTAGATATCAAGATACTTTTGGTTATGGATTAAATGCTTTATATACTCCGAAAGATCCAAACATGGGACTTCCTTTGTCTGAATTTACTATTGCTGATTTATTTAAAACGAAGAATTACAAAACTTTTGCTGTTGGAAAGTGGCATTTAGGAGCACATGAATCTCTTAGGCCATTAAAACGTGGATTTGATGAGTTTTTTGGTTTTTTAACTGGTGGTCACCAATATTTTCCTGAGCAGTGGAATTTAGCTGATGAAACGGAGGTTAAGTGTAATTATTGTGCTTACAGAACTAAATTACTTAGAAATGAAGAAAGGATTGATGAGAAAGACTATTTAACTGATGCTTTATCCCGTGAAACTGTTAGCTTTATTGACAGAAGTTCTAATTCCCCTTTTTTTATATACCTGGCATATAATGCTCCACATGGACCACTGCAGGCTACAGAAAAATATTTAAAAAGATTTCCACACATAAAAGATAAACGAAGAAAAACTTATGCCGCTATGGTAAGTTCGATTGATGACGGGGTGGGTGATATTGTATTAGCCTTAAAAGAAAATAATATTTATGATAAAACCATTATATATTTCTTGTCCGATAATGGTGGTGCCAAAAGTAATGCATCAAATAATACACCTTTAAATTCTCATAAAGGAACTCTTTATGAAGGAGGAATTCGAATACCCTTTGTTATGCAATGGCC
>CACKBA010000031.1 GCA_902598295.1 uncultured Bacteroidota bacterium | reverse complement strand
CAAAGTATATTGTTAATATTGATGACTTAATTGAAACAAAATTTCTGACACCTGCAGATCTCAAAGAAACTTTTTATTTTCCAAAGGGTAACATTGACCACATGACTCTAAGTGGTAATCAAAACTTCGATAAAAGAACATTTTCCGATCAACCAAAAGAAAGTTTTTTTAGATATTTTGACTATGATGATATTTATTATTGTGGCGCTGGGTCATTTCCTTGCGGAAGTGTGGCAGGAACACCTGGATATATGTGTGCAAAACACATAATTAATTTCAATTAAATACTTTCGACAAATTATTTCTTTTGGTATAAATTTTGCTTAATTTTAATCATGAATTTGAAAATGCCAGGAACTGACTTACACGTGCAGCTTTTAAAGACCAAAAAAAGTTCAAAAATAAACCGAGATATTAATATTGATCTTAGCCTAGATTACAAACTAGATAAAATTAATTCTGATAGAGTCTTTCACATTTCAGACATAAAAAAGATATGTATAGACTACAGATTAAGGTTCTTAGACTTTAAATTGTTTAAGGGTAAGGTTCCAGATGAAGCATATAAAAATCTAAAAAGTTTTTATTCAGACCACAAGGAGATAAAAAGAGAAATTAAAATGATGGCACCATCAAGCCTATTTCAGCTTGAAAATTATGATGATCCTCTAATGTTTGCCTCGCTCGGTAATGATTATTTTTATTTGATTCACAAATGGGGTAATGATTTAAGTTTTTTTAGAAAGATAATGATGTGGCCCTTCAAAAGCTTATACAACATCATCATATTCATGTGTTTTATTTCTCTGTTTTTAACACTCATTATTCCAAAAGATTTGTTCCAATATGAAAATAATCCTGGAGCTGAATTTTTCATAACGTACCTTTTTGTCCTGAAATCTGTAATTGCTATTTTTATTTACTATGGTTTTGCACTTGGTAAAAACTTCAACGAGTATATTTGGAACAGAAAATTTTATAATTAATAAATTACACTGCAGTTTTTTTTTGAAGTATGCTGAAGAATTAAAAAGTATTGGTACGCCTAAGCGTTCTTGATGCTTCAACGAAAATACGATTTTTATGAGAAATCTTCCTTTATTTTTATTTTTTGCTTTCATCATTTTTATCTCTTGCAATAAAAATGATTCTTTAAAAAGTCCAAATTTTATATTAATCCTTAGTGATGATCAAGGTTGGAATGGAACATCCTATGAAATGATATCAAATCAAGTTTATTCAAAAAGTGATTATTACGAAACTCCTAATATTGAAAATTTAGCAAAATCAGGAATGGTTTTTTCTCGTGCATATTCACCAGGACCAACCTGTTCTCCTACACGCTACGCCATTCAATTTGGACAAACTCCAGCGAGATTAAAGCATATAAGAGTCTCAATGAATGTTGATCATATAGATCATCTTGGTATGATTAGTATTCCGAGGGCTTTGAAAGAAATTGATAATAGATATGTAGCTGGTCATTTTGGTAAGTTTGGAATGTATTCAGAACCAAAAAACTTTGGATATGACTTTAGCGATGGAATGACTGGAAATATTGACGGTAATATTGATGGAACTATAGAAACAAAATGGCTTCCACAACATCACGAGGATCCCAAGCAAATTTTTGGTATAACAAATAGATCTTTGTCTTTTATGGAGAATCAAGTCAAAGAAAATAATCCCTTCTACCTGCAAGTTTCACATTATGCTGTTCATTCAGATCTTGTTTCAAGGAAAGAAGTTTTTGATAAATACAAGAAAAAAAAGAGAGGGGTATATCATGAAAACCCCTCAATTGCAGCAATGACAGAAGATCTTGATTTTAGTGTTGGAGAAATATTAAAAAAAGTGAAAGAATTAGGAATTGAAGACAATACTTATATAATTTATATGTCAGATAATGGAGCAGTGGAACAAATTTTAGGAAGTAAAAAAACAAATAAAAAAAATAAGGGTTATAATTATCCTTTAAGACATGGAAAAGGAACTTTGTATGAAGGTGGAATTAGAGTACCTTTTATTATTTCTGGACCCAATATTAAGCCAGGAAGCAGTACATCCGTTTCAATATCTGGGGTTGATATTTTACCTACTATTCAAGATCTAGCATCGGATAAATTAAACCTTAATGAAAAGATGGATGGTGGAAGTTTTAAAAAAAATTTATTTAATGATGTAAATTCAAAAATTATTAGAAATAATGATTTTCTTGTTTTTCACCTCCCTTTTAGAAGAGGAAGTTTTAACCCTCATTCAGCAATTATCGAGAATGAATTTAAGCTGATTAAGTTCACTAACTCTAATAAATTATTATTATTCAATCTTGAAAATGACATAAATGAAAAAAATGATCTTTCTGAACAATTCCCAGAAATAACTAAAAAACTCAATATTTTATTAGAGGAATATTTAAAAGATGTAAAGGCCCCTAAATGGAAAAAAGGAATAAACTGGCGACCTTTCAAAAAAACTTTAAAAGAGTTTAATTCTTTTTATTAATTATCCTTTTTCTATAATCATAGTGTCAATTTTTGATTAAAAATTAAGCTATTAATCCAAAAAAAAGGGAAAACCCATTATGGATTATCCCTTTTGTACTCGGGGCGGGACTTGAACCCGCACGAACATTACTGTTCATTGGATTTTAAGTCCAACGTGTCTACCAATTCCACCACCCGAGCAGTGGAGCGAAAGACGGGATTTGAACCCGCGACCCTCACCTTGGCAAGGTGATGCTCTACCCCTGAGCTACTTTCGCAAATAGCGGATAGCAAATGTAAAATAAAAAATTAAACTCATGTGTCATCTTTTTTAATTTTTTGTTTTAATTCACTTAACTTAACCAATGCCTCAATTGGTGTCATATTATCCATATCAATTGATTCTAACTCACCCTTTAAGTTCTGATAACTATCATCATTAAGACTAAAAAAACTTAATTGTAAGTCAGAATTTTCATCAACATCAAACTTATTTTTTTCACTGTGTGATTTTTCCAACTTTTTGAGAATTTTTTTTGAGATATTTATAATTTTCTCAGGCATTCCAGCCATTTTCGCTACATGAATTCCAAAGCTGTGAGCACTTCCACCGGGGATAAGTTTTCTCAAAAAAATTACGTCTTTACTTATCTCCTTAACTTGCACATTGTAATTTTTTATTCTTTTAAATTTATCTGCCATCATGTTTAATTCATGATAATGAGTAGCGAAAAGCGTCTTGGGTCTATTAATATTTTCATGCAAGAACTGTGTAATCCCCCAAGCAATTGAAATCCCATCGTATGTACTTGTCCCTCTACCAATTTCGTCTAATATTACTAAACTTTTATCACTAATATTATTTACTATGGATGCAGATTCTAACATTTCAACCATAAATGTAGACTCACCTTGAGAAATATTATCACTTGCCCCAACTCTTGTGAAAATCCTATCAAAAAAGCCCATTTCAAGTTCTGTTGCTGGAACAAAAGATCCAACTTGTGCAAGAATTGCTATCAATGCAACTTGACGGAGTATTGCTGATTTGCCAGACATATTTGGACCTGTAATCATTAAAATCTGGTGATCTTTATCATTTAACTCAATATCATTTGGGATGTAATGCTTCCCATCATCTAATGTGTGTTCTATTACAGGATGGCGTGAATTTTTTACGCAAAATTTATTTTTATCATTAATTATTGGTTTTACATAACTTAATTCATTAGCACAATGTGAGAATGATAATAAACAATCCAAGTATGCAACACAAGATGCATTTTTCTGTATTATATCTATTTTATTTTGAATTTTTCTAACAAGATTGTTAAACTCCATATATTCAATTTCAAGAATTTTTTCTTCAGCATTCAAAATTTGATTCTCATGAATTTTAAGCTCATCTGTAATATATCTTTCGGCGTTTACTAAGGTTTGCTTCCTAATCCATTCATTTGGAACTTTATCTTTGTGTGAATTTGTTACTTCTAAATAAAAACCAAAAACATTATTAAAACTTATTTTGAGAGACGAAATTCCGGTTTTTTTTATTTCTCTTTCTAAAATTTCATCCAATGTATTTTTGCTATTTTTTAAAATGTCTCTTGTATTATCTAATTCTTTATTTATACCTTTATTTATAACACCTCCCTTGTTTATTGATGCTGGTGCATCAGGATTTAAATAGTCATCCAAAATTTTAGTTATGGTATTGCTCAATACTAACTTATTTTGGATTGTTACAGTATTTTTATTTTTTGATTTTTTGAGAAAATTTTTGATTTTATCAATGCTCTTTAGAGAATTTGACAAAGAAATTAAATCTCGAGGGTTAGTCTTAAAATTTGTGAGTTTAGAAACAATTCTTTCAATGTCAGATATAGAATTAAATTGGCTTACAAATTCTTCATTATTAATATAATTTTCCTTTAACTCATCAACAATACTATATCTTTTATTTATTTCATTTATATCAATTGAAGGAAAACAGAGCCATCTTCTCAAAAGTCTAGATCCCATTGCTGTTTTTGTTCTATCTATTATTTCGATTAAACTTTTACCACTGTCATTCTTACTTTGTAATATTTCAAGGTTTGAAATTGTAAATCTGTCCATCATCAAAGATGAAGTGATATTAATTTCGATTAACTTGTTTACATGGGATAGTTTTTTTTGATGCGATTCTTTCAAGTAAAATAAAATCATAGATGCTGAGATCAAACCAATATTATTTTTATCAATTCCAAATCCTTTTACTGACTTTACATTAAAATGATCATAAATATTTTTTAATGCAGTGTTAAAATTTAGCATCCAGTCATCAACATAAAAGAAAAAAGATTTATCAATATTAGTATCAGCTAAGAATTTTAAATCTTTTCTAGAAATGAGTATTTCTTTTGGCTCAAAGTTCTTCATTAAGTTTAAAATATAATTCAATGAACCTTTACTCAAAAAGAAATCACCAGTTGAGACATCTAATAATGATAATCCAAATTGATTATTTAAAACATTAATAGCCGCAAGAAAATTATTTTTCTTTGATGTTAAAATTTCATCATTTAGTGAAACGCCAGGTGTAATGAGATCTGTAACTCCTCTTTTTACAATTTTTTTGGTCAATTTTGGATTTTCCAACTGCTCACATATAGCAACCCTATGACCAGCCTTCACTAATTTATGAAGATAAGTGTCTAGTGAATGGTAAGGAAAACCGGCAAGTTTTGTTTCTTTATTTACACCAGAACCTCTTTTGGTAAGTACAATTCCTAGAACTTTAGAAGAAATTACAGCATCTTCATGAAATGTTTCATAAAAATCCCCTACACGAAAAAGCAAAATTGATTTAGGGTATTTTGATTTAATATCATTGTATTGCTTCATTAAAGGGGTTTCTTTTTTCATATTTTACAGTAATTAAAATAATTATTTATAAGTTTATTTTATTGATTTTTAAATGAAAAAATTAAAAAACTCTGAATTAAACAGAATTGATGTTAAATCATTTAAAGCTATTAAAAAAACTCCATTAATTGTTGTTTTAGACAATATTAGAAGTCTTAATAATATTGGATCCATTTTTAGAACCTGTGATGCTTTTCTCGTGGCAAAAATATACTTGTGTGGAATTACAGCTAAACCCCCAAATAGAAAAATTAATAAAACAGCCCTAGGCTCAACTGACAGTGTTGAATGGGAGTACTTCAAATCAACAAAAAAATTAATAGAAAAATTAAAATCCGAGCATGTAAAAATTTGGTCTATAGAACAAGTTAAGAAAGCTAAAAAACTAAGTGATATTGAAAAAATAGATAGAAAACAAATGCATGCTGTTGTTTTTGGTAATGAAATTAATGGTGTAGATCAAAAAATAATTGATATTTCAGAAAACACTATTGAGATTAATCAGTACGGAACTAAACATTCACTTAATGTTACAGTTGCTGCAGGGATTGTAATCTGGAAATTTTACAACTCCCTCTGTTAAAAATCTAATCTTTCTATCAATTTATTTTTTTTGATTTTATCTAAAAAAACTGAAATTAATTGTCCTGACTGAGGATCTTTTAATTTATTATTGATTTCAAGTAAAGGAATTATAACAAAATCTCTAAGACTATATCGAGGATGTGGAATTACTAATTTAGTATTATTAACTATTGTATTTCCAAAAAGAATTATATCAATATCAATTATTCTCGATTCGTATTTATTGGTTAACCTTTTGGTCCTACCCATTTCTTTTTCAATATTTAAAATATGTGATAAAACATCTTTAACTTCTAGGGAACTTGATACTTCAATACAACAGTTGAAAAAAAAATCTCCATCAAAACCAATAGCTGGATTTTTATATATACTAGAAATTCTCTCTACATTTCCTATGTTTTTATTAATTCTAGAAATACAATTTATAAGATTAAATTTTCTGTTTCCAACATTTGTTCCAAGTGAAAAATAAATTGTTGATTTCTTCAAAATATTGAACTTAAAGATTAATTTTATCTCAGT
Organism: uncultured Bacteroidota bacterium; assembly: GCA_902598295.1. Taxonomy (GTDB): domain Bacteria; phylum Bacteroidota; class Bacteroidia; order Flavobacteriales; family Flavobacteriaceae; genus Eutrophosalina. Next base: position 4,195 of record CACKBA010000031.1, on the reverse strand, counting down.
AAAAATAATGGATTACAGCGATAATAAGAAAGTTGAATTAGCCAAAAAGATATATTTATACCTTGGAGCAATTTTTATTACATCTTTAGTCGTCTCAAATTTAATTTTTCAAAAATTTTTCTTTTGGCATCCATTTGAATTAGAAATCTTTGGATTCAAATTATTCGAACTTTCTGTTGGAATTTTACCTTATCCAATAACATTCTTAGTAACAGATCTTATTTCTGAAATTTATGGAAAGAAAAAAGCTAATGAAGTTGTAATTGCTGGAATTTTTGCTTCCTTTTTTTCATTGTCGATAATTTATATAGCAAATGAAGTTCCAGCTATAGTAGATTCACCTGTCAACAACGAAACCTTTACACAAGTTTTTTATTTGTCAGGTGTTGCTGTATTATCATCTATGTTAGCTTACTTATTTGCACAATTCATTGACATAAGAATTTACCATTTTTGGAAAAAGAAAACCAAAGGAAGATTATTATGGTTGAGGAATAACTTTTCAACTTTCACATCACAGTTTATTGATTCATTTACAGTAATTTTCTTACTTTGTTCATTCGATGCTCTGCCATGGGACTCTTTTTTAGGTCTTCTTATTTCAGCGTTCATCTTCAAGGTTCTTGTTGCCCTTATTGATACTCCATTACTTTATTTAGGGGTTTACTTATTTAGAAGAAAGTTTGAATTAAAAATCAACGAAGAGATTATGATTTAATAAATCTCTAAACTTACTTTAACTCCTTCATTGGAACGGATATTAAATACAGTATCATCCTCAAAAATTAAATACTGACCCTTTATTCCAGTAATTTTTCCTGTATATTTTTTTGACTTTATGATATTTAAACTTTTTGGGTTTTCAGGTGATTTAATTAATGGATATTTTATTTCAGTAACAATACTATTTTTTGAAATATATTGTAAAACGTCATTTGGGAGGTAACTTAAACATTCCAATTTTTCTTTCTCAAGATCAATATCAGTAGTAATGGTTTTCAGCATTTCCCTCCAATTAGTTTTGTCATTATATTTTTCTTTTAATTTGATCTCACTGATACCAGCTAAATATCTGTTAGGCACCTCAATAATTTCAACAGCTTTTACAGCTCCCTGATCAATCCATCTCGTGGGTACTTGAGATTTTCTTGTGACACCTATTTTTATCCCACTTGTATATGCTAAATATAAAATATGGGGTTGAAGTTGCATCTGTTTTTCATATTCTAAATCCCGGTCCTCAATACCCAAATGTGCCTTACTCATTTCAGGTCTTATTATCCACTCCGCTGTACTTGGCAAATCAAAAAAACATTTCTTACAGTGACCTTGTCTAAAAATTTCCTCATTTGAGTCACAATTTAAACAACTATAACCATCGAAATTTATAGTAATGTTTTTGTCAAAAAGAGAATTAAAGAAAATAAAGTCGTTTTGCATACCTAAATAATACTTTATTTCCGTATTATATTCACTAATCATTTTTTTTAAAACACCGTTGAACATTTTTATATTAATTTTATAATAAGTATAAATATAATGCCATTTTCATTTATAAATACTGTTGCTTCATGGATGTTAAAAAAAAGAATTCATCAAATAGAACTATTTGAAAAGTATCCATTAGATGTTCAAAATGAGGAGTTAAAAAAACTTATTCAAATTTCAAAAAATACCGAATTTGGCAAGCAATATGAGTTTTCATCAATTGATAGTTATGAAACCTTTGCTGAGAGGATTCCAAGTTTCACTTATGAAGAATATTTTCCAATCATTAATAAAACTATAAATGGTGATCAAAATATTTTTTGGCCAGAAAAAATAAAGTGGTTCGCTCAATCTAGTGGAACAACTAATTCGAAAAGTAAGTTTATACCAGTAAGTAATTCATCTTTAGATAATTGTCATTTTAAAGGAGGTAAGGATATGTTATGTCTTTATTTAAATAATAATGAAAATTCAAATATGTTCTTGGGTAAATCTTTGAGACTTGGCGGAAGTAGAAAGATATATGAAAATAATAATCATTATTTTGGAGATTTATCTGCAATTCTTATTGATAATTTACCAGTTTGGGCTGAGTTAATTAGTACTCCAAATAATGAAATTTCATTAATGGACAAGTGGGATGAAAAAATTTCGGCAATCATCAAGGGAACATTGCAAGATGATGTTAGAAGTCTTGCTGGTGTTCCCTCTTGGATGTTAACCTTATTGAATAAACTATTGGAAACCACAGGAAAAAAATACATAGATGAAATATGGAAAAATTTAGAAGTTTATTTTCATGGTGGAGTTAGTTTTAAACCCTATAAAAGCGAATTCAATAATATTATTTCCAACAAAAAATTTAAATATTATGAAGTCTACAATGCGAGTGAAGGATTTTTTGCAATTCAAGATAAAAATGAAAGCGATGAGTTACTGCTAATGTTAGACTATGGGGTGTTTTATGAATTTATAGAGATTAACAATACAAACAAATCAGAAAAAATTATTGATCTTTCAAGGGTAAAACTTGGAATAAACTATGCATTACTAATTACCACTAATTCAGGTTTATGGAGATATAAGATTGGAGATACAATAATATTTACAAATTTAAAACCGTTTAGAATTAAAATTTCAGGAAGAACTAAACACTTTATAAATACTTTTGGGGAAGAAGTTATTATCGAAAACGTTGAAAAATCTTTAGAAATTGCTTTAAAGAAATATAATTGTACGATTAAAGACTTTACTGTTGCTCCACTTTACATGAAAAATGGTAAAAAAGGTAAACACGAGTGGATGATTGAATTTATTAAAGAACCTAATAATATCGATGAATTTATGAAAGAAATTGATTTTCAAATACAAAATAACAATTCCGATTATAAAGCTAAAAGATTCAAAAATATCACACTTGACACACCAAGACTCATCAAAGCAAGAAAAAACTTATTTTACGATTGGTTAAAAAAGAAAAAGAAATTGGGAGGACAAAATAAAGTACCACGCTTACTAAATGAGAGAAGTTTTATAGAGGAATTAATTGAAATGAACTAACTAGCTTTTTTGACAAATGAAAATTGCGAATCTGAAAGTTTAGATTTGACGTAATTTTGATCAATTATTATTTTTTTTATTCCTGACCCAGGTGATTCAAACATGTAATCTACCAAAATAGCTTCACATATTGATCTTAAACCCCTTGCTCCTAACTTATATTCAAGGGCTTTATTTACAATAAAATCAAGGGCATCAGGTTTAAATATAATATCAATATCATCAAATTTAAATAATCTAACATATTGTTTAGTTAAGGCATTTTTTGGTTCAACTAAAATCCTTCTCAGGGTTTCAAAATTTAAAGTTTTTAGATAGGAAATTACCGGAAGTCTTCCTAAAATTTCAGGTATCAATCCAAATTCTTTAAGATCGTTAGGTTTTATAAATTCTACTATTTGGTCGGATGTAACGGATGACTTTAACTTTGAATTTTTAAAACCTACTGCATTCATATTCATTCTCTTGGAAATTATTTTTTCTATACCAGCAAATGCACCACCTGCAATAAATAAAATATTTTCAGTGTTAAGTTTTATAAAATTTTGATCAGGGTGTTTTCTACCTCCCTTTGGTGGAACATTCACAACTGCTCCCTCCATGAGTTTTAGAAGAGCTTGCTGTACACCTTCACCTGAAACATCACGAGTTATTGATGGGTTATCATTTTTTCTTGAAATCTTGTCAATTTCGTCAATAAAAATTATTCCCTTTTCTGCTTTTTCTATATTATAATCGGAAGCTTGAAGTAATCTTGTCAAAATATTTTCTACATCCTCACCCACATAACCAGCTTCAGTTAGAACAGTTGCATCAACAATTGCTATTGGGACATCCAAGAGTTTGGCTATAGTTTTTGCAATTAGTGTTTTCCCAGTTCCTGTTGGACCGACTAAGATTACATTACTTTTTTCAATCTCAATATCTGGGGATTCGTTTAAAATTCTCTTGTAATGGTTGTAGACACTAACAGAAATAATTTTTTTTGCATATTCTTGACCAACAACATAATCATCAAGGAATGATTTTATTTTTTTTGGATTTAAATTCTGTATTTCAGATGTGTTTGTTATCTGATTATTTTCTTTCTGATGATTTAAAATAGAAAATGCTTGTTCAATACACTGATCACAAATGTGAGCATCCT
>CACKBA010000030.1 GCA_902598295.1 uncultured Bacteroidota bacterium | reverse complement strand
AAAGAATTTCGCCAAGTTGTTTAGGAGATGCAATGTTGAATTCAATTTCACTTATTTCAAAAATTTTTACTTCAAGTTTGTGAATTTCAATTTCAAAAATTTCTTTTATTTCATTAATTAAATCTAAATCTAATCTAATTCCTTCATACTCCATTTTCATTAATACATTAGACAATGGATTTTCAATTTCTTCAAGTAGGTGATATAGGTTTTTTTCTTTCAGGTTTTTATTAATTTTTTCAAAAAGTTCAGGGTAATAGTATACATTATCTATATCTTCAAATTCATCTTCACCTAAATCAATTTGTGTATTAAATTTTAAAATTGAATTAAAATCATTTCTAGACCCAGGATAAGCCAAATATGAACCAATTTTTATATCAAAAAAATTGTTCATTTTCATACCATTTTTGTAAAGAATTTTTGATATTGACTTTTGATTATAAACTATTTTTTTTTTGTCACCCTCAAACAGGTTTCTAAAAGAGTCCAAGAGCTCTCTAGTTTCGCTGCTTTTGACTTTTATGTGATATGTGGATGCCTTACTCCAACAGAGAGATAAACATAAATTATCTTCATAATACTTAATGTTTATCCCTAATGCTTTTTGCTCTTTAATTTTTTGTTTTAGGATTGAAATTCCAGTTTTCCCACTAATATGCTGAGTTATAAAATTAATATTAAGTTTTTCTCCAGTTTTATTTTCTTTGATTTCATCATTTTCATCTGACTGATGGAAAACTTTGAAATAATTTTCTTTTAGTCTTTTAAACTCTAGCTCATCAAAAGTTGATATAATTATTTCATTTGATGGTTCGGATATTTTTAAGTTTTCAAGTTCATAGTTGATTGGAACATTGGTAATAATTGTAGCAAGTTTTTTTGAAAGCATTGCTAAATCTTGATTCTCTTCTACCTTTTCTCTTAATTTACCTTTTAAATCTTGGGTGTTTTTGTACAAACCCTCAATAGATCCATAATCTTTTATGAATTTTTTTGCAGTTTTATCTCCAACACCTGGTATTCCGGGAATGTTATCTACTGAATCCCCCATCATTCCTAAATAATCAATTACCTTAATTGGATTGTCAATTCCAAATTTTTCGTTGACTTCGTTGACTCCCATTATTTCAATACCGTTTCCAAACCTAGCTGGTTTGTATAGAAAAATATTCTCTGAAACTAATTGTGCAAAATCTTTGTCAGGAGTGACCATGTAGACTTCAAATCCATTTTTTTCAGCATTCTTTGCAACAGTCCCAATTATATCATCAGCTTCATAACCTTCTAAATCCAAAGTTGTAATACCTAAACCATTTAAAATTTTATATATGTAGGGTACAGATTCTAAAATTACCTCAGGTGTGGCTGTTCTGTTTGACTTGTATTCTTCGTAGATGGCAGATCTGTCTTGCGAACCTCCTTTGTCAAAAACTACAGATAGATAATCAGGTTTTTCTTTTCTTTTTATCTCAAAAATTGAATTAAAAAAACCTAAAATAGCACTTGTTTCAAACCCCTTTGAATTAATAATAGGGTTTTTTATAAATGCATAATAGGCTCTAAAAATGAGAGCGTAAGCATCAATTAAAAAAAGTTTTTTTTTAACCATTAAACTGTTATACAAATTACTAAAGAAATTGTGATGTTTTTTAAAAATTAAGTTAGAAAAATAGAATTTTATGTTAATATTTAAAAATGTTATTTTAGTCTTAAAATTTTAGGATGGCCAAGTTTGGAGAATTAATAAAATCTGATTTACCAATTTTATTGGATTTTTATACAGATTGGAATGAAACATCTTCCTCCATGCACCCTGTTTTGAGAGATGTTGCTGCTGCTATTGGTGATAAAGCTAAAGTTATAAAAATCAATGTTGATAAAAATAATGAGTTAGCTCAAGCACTAAGAATTAAGGGCTTACCAACTCTGATGATTTATAAATCAGGTGAAATGATGTGGAGGCAAAGCGGTGAACAAGATGCTAACACCTTAATTAACTTAATCAACGAGTTTATTTAATTTATTTATTTCTTCAACTAAGAAGTTCTCATCTTCATAACTTGAAATATTTTCAATTAAATCTTTAAAACTAAGAATCTCATCATTGATTAAATTTTTGATATAAGTTTTGTTTGAGTCATTTTCTGATGACTTTAATAAGTTTATCCTATCTAATTTTTGTGATGAAATATTAAGATATAAAGACCTTCCCCTAATCTTATCCAACTCATAAAGAGGTTGTAGAAAACTAGTTAGATATTCATAGTAATCATAACTTCCATATAAATCTTTATATACATTTGTAAGTCTTATGAATCTCTCAATTGAGTTATTAATTTCGGAAAACTTATAATTACTCTTAATTTGGTTTTCAATAAGACTTCTTAATCTTTCCGTATAAGTAAAAATATTTTCAGCATTTTCATTGACATTAAAGTTTTTCTTGTTGTATGAATTAGAATAGTACTTTACAAATTCAAAATATTTTTTTTCTATTGCTTTGTATAATGAGTATCCCTTTTCATAATTCTCCAAATCATAGTAAGTTTTAATATATGGTTCACTCAATGTATAGTAACCAAAAAAGTCAAGTGGCATTTTTTCAAATGACAGGTTTAAAATTTCTTCAGCTTTATCAACTTCACCAATCTTAATTAGTGACTCAGAAAGCCTATGTAAGTTGCTTCTAAATGATATGCTGTTTTTTCTTGTTTCAGGGTCATGATAAATTTGGGAACTTTGACTATTACCCCACTCCCATTTCTTAACAATATTATACATCCTATTTGCATCTATTCTTCCCATTTGGTATGGGTTATTTTCATCAATTGATGTTTTTATGGGAACTAATTTATAAACTAACCCATCCAGTTGCAGATAGTCTTTCATCCACATGTATTCGGATTCTTTAAAACTACCACCTGTAAAATAAATTGGTCTTTTCCAGTCATTTTTTGACAGAATATCTAACATCAAAATTTGATTTTTATACAATCCGCTTTTTGGAAGATCAATGTCTATATAGTCAACAATCTTACCACTATCAATCGAATCAATTATTCCACTGTTTAGTACATTTTCTTTATTTACATAAAATCTAATTTTATTTGTTGGGTAATAAACCATATTTTGGGTAAAAAGGGGTATGCTTTTTAATTCCTCCGCCCCATAACCATACTGGCTTAACAGAAACTTGTATTTTGTTCTTTCATTATCACTACTAATCCAACTTATAAAATCTTTTAAATCCCATCTAGTAGAATCTATTATATTTTCAAATTTTATATAATCTCTAACACCATATGCATATTGACTGTGTTCAAGTGTTGACTGTATAGGGTTGCTTTTATAGGCTTTTCTCTTCATCTGGTCCATATACCAATCAGTTGCCAGCAAACTTGTATTTATTGTCCGGACATCTGTCCTATAGTTTTCAATTTCTTGCGCATACCAAAGGGCAAAAGTGTCATTATCTCCTATCGTGTAAATTATTGCTTGCTTATCCTTATCGATAGAATCTAAATACGCTTTTGCTAAACTTTGAGCTGTATATCTTTCTGACCGATCATGATCATCCCAATTGTTTGTAGCTAAAATGATTGGACAGGAAAAACATAAAATTGAAGTTACAATTAATGTAATGTGGTTGTTCATTTTTTTTTCAAAAAACTTGAATATTGCTAAAAAGCTATATCCAATAAAAATACAGAAGGTGTAAAAGGACCCAACAAGAGCATAATCACGTTCTCGGGGCTCATAAATTCTTTCATTTAAGTAAAATTTAAGCGCCAGTCCAGTGAAAAGAAATAAAATAATTAAGGGCCAAAAATTCTTAAAATCCTGCTTGTATAAAAAAATTAAACCTATTAAACCCAATATTAACGGAATAAAATAATAAGTATTCCTAGCTTTATTGTTTTTTAAATCTGTTGGTAAATTTTTTTGAGGACCTAGACGATATTCATCAATGAAATTTATACCACTCAACCAATTACCATTTTCAGTTCCACCTCTCCATTGCATATCATTTTGACGCCCTGCAAAATTCCACAAAAAATATCTGAAATACATTTTGTTGACTTGAAATAATAAAAAATATTTGAAATTTGAAATTAAAGATGGTTTATTAATATCAAGATAAGAACCATAACTACTTAAAAATTGATGATATTCATCAGGACTTACATCATTTGAATTTATATTGGATTTAAATTGATTAACAATCTGAGTAAGTTGCTCTTGATCATTAAATTCCCTTTTAATTGAAAAATCTAAAAATCCAGTAAATTTCAGGTAATTGACTGCATTTTCTGAGCTCCACATCCTTGGGAAAAACCCTACATGTTTTCTATTATTATTGAGTTTCCCTTTTTCCCAATCATTAACAATTATATATTTATTTTTTTTATAATCACGTTCATACTTTGGTTTATCATTTCTATATGGTTCATCCTCATCTTGACCGGCATAAATATCAGAAAACATAGGTCCCTTGAATAGATAGGTATCAGGATATTGTTCTAAATTATAGTAGGCTAAAAGAGATCTCGCGTCAGATGGGGCATTCTCATTAATAACTGTATTAGCATTTGACCTTATCGGAATCATCAACCATGATGAAAATCCTATGAATATAAAGGTAACACAAAGAGTTATAGTGTTCACTAAGTATTGTTTTTTTCGTTGACTTCTATTCAATATGTAATAGATTATCAGAATCATTGAGATGGCTGAAAAAATAGTTCCGAAATTGAATGGAAGTCCAATCTCATTCACAAAAAATACTTCGATATAACCAAAAATTGAAAGAGTGGAAGGAAGTAAAAGTTTAAATATAAAAAGTAGTATAGATATTGAAACAATATTTGCTAATAAAAATGACTTTATTGAGAATGAATATTTTTTAAAATAATAAAGTAAACCAATTGCAGGTATTGCTAGAAGGCCCATGAAATGAACCCCAAAGGATAAACCCACAACAAAACAAATTAAAATTAACCATTTGTCACCCCTTTTAGAGTCTAAATTATCAACCCATTTTAATCCAAGCCAAAAAAGTAATGACAATATCAATGTAGCCATTGCGTATACTTCTGCCTCAACAGCATTAAACCAAAAACTATCTGTGAATGTAAACGTCAAGCACCCCAGAATAGAACTACCAAATATTTTGAAAGCCTCATTTATTGAAATGGGGTCTTCATCTAACTCACCTTGTTGTTTTATTAAGTAAGAAATAGACCAGAATAAAAATAATATAGTTAATGCACTTGATGTTACGGACATCATATTTACAGAAAGTGCAATTTGATCGGATTCTAATGCAAAAGTTGAAAAAATAGCCCCAAGCATTTGAAAAAGTGGAGCTCCGGGAGGATGACCAACTTGTAACTTCGCTGAGGTAGAAATATATTCTGAACAATCCCAATAACTTGCAGTTGGTTCAACAGTCAAGGTGAAAATAACAAAAGAAAATACAGCTACAATAATCCCAATTATAGTATTTGTATAACTATAACTAATTTTTTTCATTTAGAACACGAAAATAAGCATTAGAAATTAATTTCGAATTAAACAAATTTAGTTTGTGCAAGCACGAAGTTTTATTAAATTTGACATCCAATTGGCCTATGGTGTAACTGGCAACACGTCTGGTTTTGGTCCAGAAGAGTCTAGGTTCGATCCCTAGTAGGCCAACAATTGTTGTATTTTTTTATATTTGCACAGCAGTTTGAAAATATGAGGGGACATTGTCCCCTTATTTATTACAGATACTTAAAATAAAATTGATATGGATAATTTATCACTAATAGAATCTTTTTCAGAATTCAAAGATGAAAAACTAATTGACCGAGTTACATTAATGTCAATTCTAGAGGAGGTTTTTAGGAACACCCTGAAAAGAAAATTTGGTGACGATGAAAATTTCGACATTATTATTAATCCAGACAAAGGTGATTTAGAAATTTGGAGAAATAGAGTTGTTGTTAAAGATTTAGAGGTTGAGGATGAAAATAGTCAAATATCTTTGTCAGAAGCCAGAAAAATAGAACCCGATTTTGAAGTCGGAGAGGATGTTTCGGAGGAAGTCAAGTTAATAGATTTGGGAAGAAGAGTAGTCCTTTCATTAAGACAAAATTTAGTTGCCAAAATTCACGAACACGACAACGGAATAGTATACAAACAATTTGTTGATTTAGTAGGAGAAATTTATTCAGCTGAAGTTCATCACATTAGACACAACGTGGTTATACTGATTGACGATGATGGTAATGAAATTATAATGCCTAAAGACAGACAAATACCGTCTGATTTTTATCGAAAAGGCGATACAGTTAGGGGAATCATTGAACTTGTCGAATTAAAAGGTTCAAAACCTGTTATAATTATGTCAAGAACATCTCCTAAGTTTCTTGAAAAACTGTTTGAGCAAGATATTCCAGAAGTATTTGATGGTCTTATCACAATTAAAAAAGTTGTTAGAGTGCCTGGTGAAAAAGCTAAAGTTGCAGTTGATTCTTATGACGATAGAATTGATCCGGTTGGTGCTTGCGTTGGTATGAAAGGTTCAAGAATACACGGAATTGTTAGAGAACTTGGTAATGAAAACATCGACGTTGTTAATTACACAAATAATACCCAACTTTATATCACTAGGGCTTTAAGTCCAGCTAAAATTACTTCCCTGAAAATAGATGAGGAAAATAAAACTGTTCAAGTTATATTGGATGCAGATCAAGTTTCTAAAGCAATTGGTAGGGGGGGATATAATATTAAATTGGCAGGTCAACTTACAGGTTTCGAAATAGATGTGTTCAGAGAAGGATCTGAAGAAGATGTTGAATTAACAGAATTCTCAGATGAAATTGATTCGTGGATTATTGCTGAATTCAAAAAAGTAGGTCTAGATACTGCTAAAAGCATCCTTGAACACGATATCGAAGATTTGGCTAAAAGAACAGACCTTGAGGAGGAGACTATTGCTGATGTAAGAAAAATTTTAAGTGAAGAATTTGAAGATAATTAGAAATTAAAAAGTGGCAGAAAATAGTGTGAGGTTAAATAAAGTTATTAGGGAATTCAATATCTCATTGGAGCGTGTTGTTGAGTTTTTATCATCAAAGGGACACGAAATTGATGCAAGACCAACTTCAAAGATTTCAGATGAACAATATTCACTACTTTCTCAGGAATTTAGTTCCGACAGATCCAGTAAGGTTGAATCACATGATTTGAGTGAGGAAAAGAAAAAAGAAAAGGAGGAGTTGAGAATTAAATTTGAAAAGAATCAACTTGATAAAGAAAAAAATCAAGTCATAACCTCAAGTTCCTCAATTCCTAAATATAAAAAAATTGGTGAAATAAACCTTGATTTAAAAAAGCAAAAGACTGTTTCAAAGCAAACTGACAAGGTTGAAAATGAAAATCCAGATACTAATATAAACTTAGCAGATAGAGATTCTCATATAATACAAACAAAGTTTGAAAAATTAACAGGTTTAAAGAAGACAGGAGAAAAAATTGATCTTGATAAACTTAAAAACAAACAAGATAACTCGGTAAGATCAAAAAGAAAGAGAAGAAGAATAGCAAAAGATGTTGTTTTAAATAATAATCAAAACTCGGAAAAGAAAGATAAGTTCAAGAGGCAATCAAAAGATATAACAGCGCCAGCAGATGACGTTGTTCAAAAACAAATTAAAGAAACTCTTGAAAAACTTCAATCCTCTTCTAAATCCAAGGCATCAAAGTACAGAAAAGAGAAAAGAGATGTTCACAAGAAAAGAAGTGAAGATGATTTGGAGAAAATTAATTCTGACAAAAAGTCAATAAAGGTTACAGAGTTTATAACTGTTGGAGAAATCGCAACCATGATGGATGTTTCAACAAATGATATTATATCAACGTGCATGACGTTAGGTATAATGGTAACTATGAATCAAAGATTGGATGCGGAAACATTAACTGTTGTTGCAGATGAATTCGGTTATGATGTTGATTTTGTGACTGCTGAAATTGAAGAAGCTATTAAGGAAAAAGAAGAAGATGATGCTGGTAGTTTAGAACTTAGACCTCCGATTGTTACTATCATGGGTCATGTAGATCACGGTAAGACTTCTTTACTTGACTATATTAGAAAAGAAAATGTTGTTGCTGGAGAATCAGGAGGTATAACGCAGCATATAGGCGCGTACAGTGTTATTTTAAAGAGTGGTAAAAAAATAACATTTCTAGACACACCAGGACATGAGGCCTTCACAGCTATGAGAGCTAGAGGAACTCAATTAACAGATATAGTTGTTATTGTTATAGCAGCAGATGATGATATTCAACCACAGACAAAAGAAGCTATTAGTCATGCTCAAGCTGCTGCGGTTCCAATAATTATAGCAATTAACAAAATTGATAGAGATGTATCCAACCCTGATAAAATTAAAGAAAAGCTTTCAGGTATGAACCTTTTAGTAGAAGATTGGGGTGGAAATATTCAAAGTCAAGATATTTCTGCCTTAAAAGGTATTGGAATTGATGAACTTTTAGAGAAAATACTACTGCAAGCGGAGCTTTTAGATTTGAAAGCCAACCCTAATAAATTATCTACTGGATCAGTGATTGAGGCTAGATTGGATAAGGGCAAAGGTTATATATCTACTTTGCTTATACAGTCTGGAACTTTAAAAATTGGTGACTATGTTTTGGCAGGAAAATACAGTGGTAAAGTAAAAGCTTTATACGACGAAAGAGGGAATCAAATAAAACAGGCACCTCCCTCAACACCAGTTTCCGTTCTTGGTTTAGATGGAGCACCCCAAGCCGGAGATAAGTTTAATGTATTTAGTGACGAAAAAGAAGCAAAAGTTATTGCATCAAAAAGGACTCAACTTGTTAGAGAGCAGAGTGTGAGGACTCAAAAACAATTAACTCTGGATGAGATTGGAAGAAGAATTGCCATTGGAGACTATAAAGAACTTAATGTAATACTTAAAGGTGATGTTGATGGTTCTGTTGAAGCACTTTCTGATTCATTTCAGAAACTTTCTAGTGATGAAATCCATATTAACATTGTTCATAAAGCAGTTGGTGCAATAACTGAATCAGATGTTTTGTTAGCTTCTGCTTCTGAGGCAATTATTGTTGGCTTTAATGTTAGACCTACAGGAAATGCAAGAATAATTTCGGAAAAGGAGGAAGTTGACATAAGAAATTACTCAATTATTTATGACGCCATTAATGACTTAAAAGATGCAATAGAGGGTATGTTATCACCTGAGCTAAAAGAAGAAATTACTGGGCAAGCAGAAATAAGAGAAACGTTCAAAATTTCAAAAATTGGTACCATTGCTGGATGTATGGTAACGGATGGAAAAGTACTTAGAAAATCCAATGTTAGATTAATAAGAGAGGGAATTGTTATTATTTCAACTACTTTAACATCTCTGAAAAGATTTCAAGATGATGTAAAAGAAGTTTCAAAAGGTTATGATTGTGGAATACAACTGAAAAATTACAATGATATTAAAATTGGTGATATTTTAGAGTTTTTCACTGAACTGAAGGTTAAAAAGACCTTAAAAAACTAAATTCCTTTTGGTTTTAAAATAAAAGCTGCTTTAAATTTTTTTTGTATTTCCTTGAGTTTTTTTTGAGCTCTTAATTTGTTCCAAAATTTACCTACTTGAATTTTATAATTTGGAGTTTCATAAAAAAAGAAAACAGAATCGGAAATAAAAAAATCATTTGAGAATTTATATAGAGAGTCTGCTTCGCTGTAATTTCCACTATATATTTGGATTGAATAGTAATCAATATTATGCTTTTCTTGACTTGCATTCTTATGTAAATTCATTAACTTTTTGAAAGCCTCACTTTTCCCTATTTCATTTTCATTATCCTGACTAAAAGTTAAAGTGCTGATTAACAGTAAAATTATATACATTATTTTGTGCATTACTGAACTTTTATTTACAAACAAAACTAATAAAAATTATATCTGTTTTTTTTTTCTAAAATTATAATTTGTTTAGTATCTTTATTCGATTAAAAAAATAACCTTTTTTTTTAATTTTTGAAAGCTAGAAACTACAACAATTACAAAGGTAAAAATAACGTTCTTTTTATTAAAAATGTTATAAAAAATTTTGCTGCTTTTTTATTCCTGCTTTTTTTCACGTTAAGTGCTCATTCTCAAGAGATTGACATCTCTAAAGGTAAGTCATTGTTCAATGCTAATTGTGCTGCTTGCCATAAGTTAAACAAGAATTTGATTGGTCCAGCACTAGCTGGTGTTTCCGAAAAATATGAAAAGGAATGGTTATATAGTTGGATCAAAAATAGTTCAGCTATGATTAAATCAGGAGATGATCGTGCTGTTGCTATTTGGGAAGAATGGAACAAGGCAGCCATGAATGCATTCCCCCAACTCTCTAATGAAGATATTGATAACATACTAGCTTATACTGACTACGTACCTGAACCTGCGGTTGCTGTAACCACCGCTGAGGATTCTCAATTGGTTGGTACTAGCAGTACTGTGTCTCAGGATATAGTTCTTGCGGTTCTGGTTATTGTTTTGGTTGTGCTTGTTGTTATGTTGTTCCTAGTTAATAAAACTCTGAGAGCAATTGCTGCTAACAACGGAATTCACATAGAAAAAAAGGAAACGAAAATTTTTTCAGAACCAGTCTGGAAACTTTTCTTGAAAAATCAATTTCTAGTTTTTTCAAGTGTCGTTTTTCTTCTACTATCCAGTGCCTATTTTGCTTACGGTTGGTTGATGCAAATTGGAGTTGATCAAGGTTACATGCCTGTACAACCCATACACTATTCACACAAAATACATTCTGGTGCTAATGAAATTGATTGTCAATATTGTCATTCTTCAGCAAGAGTTTCCAAACATTCTGGTATTCCATCTTTGAATGTTTGTATGAATTGCCATGAGAATATTGCTGAATACAATGGGGATGAAGACTTAGAAAAGGGATATACGAAAGAGTTTTACACTAATGAGATAAAAAAATTATACAAAGCAGTTGGATGGGATGAAGAAGCGAGACAGTATACTGGTGAAACTGAACCTGTGAAATGGGTGAGAATTCATAATCTTCCCGACCACGTTTATTTCAATCATTCTCAGCATGTTAATGTTGCAGGAATTGAGTGTCAGACATGTCATGGTCCTGTTGAAGAAATGGAAATTGCTTATCAGCATTCTTCATTAACAATGGGTTGGTGTATAAACTGTCACAGAGAATCTGAAGTAAAAGTTAAAGACAATGATTACTATACTAAGATTCATGAAGAATTATCAAAAAAATATGGAGTTGAGAAGTTAACCATTGCGCAAATGGGAGGCCTAGAATGTGGCAAGTGTCATTATTAATTTTAAATGAGCAGAGAAAAAAAATATTGGAAAAGTGAAGTTGAGTTATCTAATAGCTTAGATATTACCGACTTAAAGCACAATGAGTTTGCAGAAAAGCTTCCAATCGACTTAGAAATGAGCGATGAATTGGTGCAAAGTTCTACAAACAGAAGAGATTTTCTTAAATATCTTGGTTTTAGTACATCTGCAGCAATACTTGCAAGTTGTGAAGGCCCGGTTCACAAATCTGTACCATATGTTATTCAGCCAGAGCGAATTAGACCTGGAATTGCAAACTATTATGCAACTACAATGTTCGATGGTTATGATGCTGCAAATATTCTAGTTAAGACCCGTGAAGGAAGACCGATTAAAATAGAGAGTAATAAATTGTCTAAACATCACGGATACGGGAATGCAAGAGTTCATGCATCAGTATTATCTATGTATGATAGTGGAAGAGTTCAAGGTCCAATTTTTAATGGAGAAGACATATCATGGCAAAATCTCGATAATCAACTTATTTCGCATTTAAAAAAATCAGAGGATTCGGGAAAGAATGTATACTTGCTTACAAACACAATAGTAAGCCCAACATCAAAAAAAGTAATCGAGTCTTTTACCAAAAAATTCAAAAATGTCAAACACATTGAGTATGATGCGGTTTCTGAAACAGCTGTATTAGATGCACATAAAAGTGTTTATGGTTTGA
>CACKBA010000029.1 GCA_902598295.1 uncultured Bacteroidota bacterium | reverse complement strand
GATTTTACAGAGTTGATCAGTCGGGAAGTAGAAAAGGAGGCGGTTCAGGATTGGGATTGGCAATAGTTAAGCATATAATTGATGCCCATGATGAAAAAATATATATAGAAAGTGAATTTGGTGTGGGTTCAGAATTTTCTTTCACACTTGAAAAATCTTTAAAATAATTTGGGAGGGAAGAAGTTAAAAAGATTTAAAGAAAATTTATCGTTTGATAATTTACTACAACCTAAGCGAGAGGATTTAGTTAATGACAAATTTAAATTAAAGGGTAAATGGTCAAATTTTTTTAAAAATGACAATCCAATTGTTCTAGAACTTGGATGTGGAAAAGGAGAGTATACATTTTCATTAGCCAATAAGTA
Organism: uncultured Bacteroidota bacterium; assembly: GCA_902598295.1. Taxonomy (GTDB): domain Bacteria; phylum Bacteroidota; class Bacteroidia; order Flavobacteriales; family Flavobacteriaceae; genus Eutrophosalina. The sequence goes on along the minus strand of CACKBA010000029.1, from coordinate 12,941 downwards.
TCCAAATCAAAATTTTATTGGTATTGACATTAAAGGAGCCAGAATTTGGAAAGGTGCCAAAGATTCAATTTCTGAAAATTTAAAAAACGTCTGTTTTCTAAGGTGTCAAATTGAATTGATTGATAAAGTTTTTGATATGGGTGAAATTAGTGAAATTTGGTTGACATTTCCTGATCCCCAAATAAAGTTCCAACGTAGGAAGCACAGGTTACTTAATACTAATTTTGTAAAACTTTATAAAAAGATATTGAAGAAAAATTCACTTGTTCATTTAAAGACAGACAGTGAATTTTTACACGGATACGCTCTTGGGATAGCCGAGGGTATGGGTTTAGAAATTGTCAAATCAAATCATGATATATATTCTAATAGAAACGCACCCTCAGATGCAATAAATATTCAAACATTTTACGAAAAAAAATTTTTTGATAAAAAAATAACATACATGTGTTTTAGGATTAAGTGATGGAAAAAATGGATTTTTTTTTAAAGGTTTATGAAGTCGTAAAAAAAATCCCATGTGGTAGGGTTACAACATATGGAGCAATAGCCAATTATCTAGGTTCAAGAAAAAGTGCAAGAACCGTTGGTTGGGCTATGAATTCCTCCCACCGAAATTCTGATATTCCTGCTCATAGGGTACTAAACAGAAATGGCATTTTAACAGGAAAGCACCACTTCAGCGGTACGAATTTGATGAAACAATTATTAGAGAATGAAGGTCTGAGAGTTGTAGATGATAAGCTGGTAAATTTTAACAAATATTTTTGGGACCCAAGTACTGAACTATAATTTGATTGTTAGCATTATATTTGCAAATGCAAAAGCAATGAAGTTCGATAAACCCAAAATAAAGAAAATCCTCGCAGGAATTATTGACTCTGATGATATTATAAACATCAATCACTTTGATAAAGAAATAATTATTGATATCAATTCTACAAATCCAACCCTAAAACATAAAAAAGAGTTGGAGAATAAAATATTGGAAGATTTAAATAAAAATTATTCCAAAGATTTTACATACAAACTAAATATTAATGTTGTCAAACCAACAATCTCACAAAATGTTAATCGTTTGGAAAATATTAAAAATATAATAGCTGTTTCATCTGCAAAAGGAGGGGTTGGTAAGTCTACACTCACAGCAAATATTGCTTGTTCACTCAAAAAAATGGGATTTAAAGTCGGAGTTTTAGATGCAGATATCTACGGTCCATCAATGCATATAATGTTTGACTTGGTAGGTTCTAAACCTCTTGCTGTTAATGTGGATGGTAAATCAAAAATGTCCCCAATAGAAAGTTATGGAATCAAAGTTTTATCCATTGGGTTTTTTACAAATATGGATCAAGCTGTAGTCTGGAGAGGTCCTATGGCCTCTAAAGCACTTAATCAACTAATTTTTGATGCTGATTGGGGTAATCTCGACTTTTTACTTGTTGATCTTCCACCCGGAACAGGAGATATTCACTTAAGCATAATGCAAAAAATTTCAATTAATGGTGCTTTAATAATTAGTACTCCGCAAATTGTAGCTTTGGCGGATGCTAGAAAAGGAGTATCCATGTATCAGCAAGATAATATCAACATCCCTGTCCTAGGTATTGTGGAAAATATGGCTTATTATCAAACAGAAAATGACAATGTAAAGCACTATATATTTGGAAAGGATGGTGCAAAAAATTTAGCAGAGGATTTTAAAATCCCTTTTCTTGGTGAGATTCCAATTATACAACAAATTAGAGAGTCTGCAGATGTTGGAAGACCCATAGCGGCGGACGACGACTCAGATGTTGCCCTGATTTACAATGAAATAACAAAAAAAATGATTAAATTTTTGGTTGAAAGAAACAAAAATTTGCCACCCACTGAAATATTAAAAATTAAAACAATGGCGGGATGCCAATAATTATATGAAGAAGCAAATAGAAAAAGCACTTGATGAAATAAGACCCTTTTTGCAGTCAGATGGAGGTAATATTAAGCTTATCTCATTTACAGAAAAAGAGGTAAAAGTTAAACTTCTAGGAAATTGTGTTAACTGCACTGTTAATCAAATGACCTTAAAAAATGGAGTTGAAATGACAATAAAAAAATATGTTCCGCAGATTGAAAAAGTAACCAGTGTTGAATGATAAAAACTGACTTAATTATTATTGGTGCGGGACCTACTGGACTTTTTACTGTTTTTGAAGCTGGTTTATTGGGTATGAAATGTCACCTAGTTGATTCTTTAACGAAACCAGGTGGACAGTGTATAGAAATTTACCCTAATAAACCGATTTATGACATTCCAGCTCACCCAGAAATTTTGGCTGGTAAATTAGTTGATAACCTTTTGGACCAGATTAAACCATTTTCACCAAATTTTTCACTGGGTGAGATTGCTGAGGAATTAGACAAGAAAGATGACCATTTTATTTTAAAAACAAACAAAGGGACAGAAATTCATGGAAAAGCTATTGTAATAGCAGGTGGATTAGGAAATTTTGAACCAAGGAAACCATCAATTGAAGGTTTAGATAAATTTGAGAATAGAGGAGTTCAATATTCCATTATTGAAAAGGAAAAATTTAAAAATAAAAATGTAATCATTGCTGGTGGTGGAGATTCTGCACTTGATTGGAGTATTGAACTGTCAAAAATTTGTAATATTTCTCTTATTCATAGAAGGAATGAATTCAGAGGAGCTAACAGTTCTGTTAAATCTGTACAAGAATTAAAAGACAAAGGAATTATTGATGTAATCACACCCGCACAAGTTGTAGAATTATTTGGAGAAAAAAAATTAGAGAGTATTAATGTTAAAAGTGGAGAAAAAATAATTAATATGCAGGCAGATTTTTTTATTCCACTTTTTGGTTTAGTTCCCAAAATGAATATTTTTAAAAATTGGGGTCTTGAAATTGAAAAAAATGCCATTGTCGTAAATAATTCATTAGATTATCAAACGAATATTAAAGGCGTTTATGCTGTTGGAGATATCAATACATACCCTGGAAAATTAAAACTAATATTATCTGGTTTTCATGAAGCTGCTGTTATGTGTCATAGTGCATATCAATTGATTAATCCTGGAAAGAAAAATGTTTTAAAATATACCACCGTCTCAGGAATAAATGGTTTTGACGGGTCAATAAAAAAGCCTGCAAAAACTGATATTGGAACTATTAATTGATTTAACCTAAAAATTAAAACTGATGAATAATAAATCAGGTTTTACAAGCTGGATTTCACCATCAAATATTGCACTGGTCAAATATTGGGGTAAAAAAGAAAATCAAGTTCCAATCAATCCATCAATAAGTTTTACATTAAAAAATTGCAACTCTAAAACCAAGGTTTCTTATTCACAATCAAACAAAGGATTTAATTATGAATTCTTTTTTCATGGTAAAAAAAAGAAGTCGTTTAATAAGAAAATAGATACTTTTTTTAAAAGAATCATTCCTTATTGTCCGTCTATCAATCATCTAAGTTTAAAAATAGAGTCAGAAAATACGTTTCCTCACAGTAGTGGAATTGCATCCTCAGCATCTGCATTTAGTTCTTTGTCATTATGTATTTATGAAATAGAAAAAATGATTAATGAAAATGAAAAAGATTTTTTTAATCAATCCTCAATCATATCAAGACTAGGATCCGGCAGTGCTTCTAGAAGCATATATGGACCTGTTGCTGTATGGGGAAAAACAAAACATTTTGAAAACAGCAGTGACTATTATTCAATTCCAGTTGACAACTATCACCAAATATTTAATAATTACATGGATACAATCTTGATTGTGGACCATGAAAAAAAAGATGTATCAAGTTCACATGGTCATGAGCTTATGAACTCTCATATTTTTAAAGCAGATAGAGTTAATAAAGCGCATGAAAACATTGGGGATTTAAAGAAGTCATTAATTACTGGAGATTTAGAATCTTTCATTCATATTGTAGAGCAGGAAGCATTGATGTTACATGCTCTTATGATGACATCCAAAACACCTTATATTTTATTCAAACCAAAAACAATCCAAATTATAAATGAAGTATGGAGTTTTAGAAAAGAAACAAATCTTAATTTGTGTTTTACCCTCGATGCTGGCGCAAATGTTCACTTATTGTATCCAAAAAATGAAGAAATTGAAATAAAGAGATTTGTTGAAAAAAATCTATCCAAATTTTGCAACAACAAGAAATATATTCACGACTTAATTGGTGATGGACCAAAACCTAGAAATGAATAAGAAAAAGTTTTTTTCCAAAATTTTACTATTTGGTGAATATGGTATTATAAAAAACTCAAAAGCACTAGTAATACCCTACAAAAAATATTATGGTTCACTCAAATTCTCAAGTAAACTTGATAATGTTCAAAAAGATTCAAATATCAATTTAAAGCAACTGTGTAAATACATAAAAAACAATGAATTCGTAAGTAATAAGATAAATACTTTAAAACTTGACTCTGATATTGAAAACGGTTTATATTTTGAAAGTACGATTCCTGAAAGTTATGGTTTGGGAAGTAGTGGCGCAGTTGTAGCCGCTATTTATGAATCCTATAAAAAAGAACTTTTTGTCGATTTAGAGATAAATGATTTAAAATTAATTTTTTCTCTGATGGAATCATTTTTTCATGGACAATCCTCTGGAATTGATCCGCTCAGTTGCTATGTTCAAAAACCATTATTAGTTGAATCAAAAAATAGTATTAATACCGTTGATATTCCCCCTCAAAATATTAACTCAAAAAGAACACTTTTTCTTATAGATACAGAATGTAAAGGAAATACTCAAGGGTTGGTTGAGATTTTTTTAAATAAACTTAGACAAAAAGATTTTGAAGTTTTATTTGAAAATGAGTTTATGGTTGCCACAAATAATTCAATTACAAATTTTTTAGAACGCAAATATGAAGATTTTGAAAATAACTTTATTGAACTATCGAAAAAAACCTTTAATAATTTTCAAGAAATGATACCCATTAATTATAAAAATTTATGGATGGATGGAATAGAAAAAAAAGATTATTATTTGAAACTTTGTGGATCTGGTGGAGGAGGATTTTTGATTGGATTGACAACAGATTTAGATAAAGTTCAGAAGCTTTTTCCAACCAAAAAAATAGAGGCACTGTATAGGTTTTGAGTCTATCTCATAGCCCAAATAAATCCCCTTGTAAGAAGAATCCAAGCATCGGGGTGCTTTATAAATTCATCAGGATCATGTCCAATAGACATATTAAAAACTCTACCCAAGCCGTATCTTTTTTTCCAAGCTACTGGCATTACAATATCATCTATCCATGTTGGATCTAAAATAAAATCGGTATTGTTAGGGGAAAATGGATTTCCATTGAATTTTGATGTTGCAATTATTTCAATGCTGGGGTCATAATGCATGTAATACTGTTCAGTTTCAATTTCAAAGTCTTCAAGCCCTTGTGTTAATTCATCTTCCAAAAAATTAACAGTAAATTTTGTTATTTTCCCAGGGTGTTCTACCCACTGACCACCGATCATAAACTGGTAATTGGTTTGTTTTCTGAAGGAGTCTGCTATTCCACCATGAGCACCAGCAATGCCAATTCCACTGTTGATAGCTTTTAATAAACCTGCTTCCTGAGATTTAGATAGTTCACTCATTGTTACTGATTGAACAATTAAATCAAATTCTGATAAAAATTTAAAATTTGCATAGTCTTCAAGGTCATTAGAAATCACATATTCTATGTCTTTTTTTTCAAGCCAAGCGGATACATATTTTACGAATAATTCAGGTTTATGTCCTTCCCATCCTCCCCACATTATTAAAACCTTTTTTTCATTTAAATTTTGAGAAAAAACTGATAATGAAAAGGTTAAAAAAAGAAGAAAAAATTTTAGATTTTTTTTCATAAATTTAAGTGAGCTTTCCCAAATTATTAAAAAATCTATGAAAAACAAAACCAGAAGAAATTTCCTTAAAAAATCAGGTCTGTTAACCTCAGGATTTTTTATAGTTCCTAGAAATGTACTTGGTGGAACTGGATTCATTTCGCCAAGTGATCAGTTAAATATTGGTGCGATTGGTGTAGGTGGAAAGGGGCAAGATATCATGGGTTCTTGGGCTAAAAATGAAAGAGTCATAGCGCTTTGCGATGTTGATCCTGATAATTCTGCAAATGGCGTTACAAAATCTAGAAAATATTACCCTAATGCTAACTTTTACGAGGATTTTAGAGAGATGCTTGACAGAGAAAAAGATTTGGATGCAGTAACCGTTTCAACACCCGATCATACGCATGCAATCATTGCATCCAATGCAATGAAAAAAGGTTTACACGTCTACGTTCAAAAACCACTAACACATAACATTCAAGAAGCAAGAATTCTTACAAAACTTGCCAAAGAAAATAAGGTTGTTACTCAGATGGGTAATCAAGGCGGCTCATGTTCAGGTGTTTCAAAGATTCAAGAGTGGATGGATAAGAATCTAATTGGAAAAGTTTCAAAAATAAATGTATGGACCGACAGACCCGTATGGCCACAAGGTTTTCAAATGAAAAGGTCATCTCAAAAAAAACCAAATAATCTTAATTGGGATCTGTGGCTTGGCCCTGCAAATTATACTGATTACACAACTGAACTTCATCCCTTTAACTGGCGAGGCTGGTGGGATTATGGAACCGGAGCTTTGGGTGATATGGGTTGTCATTTATTGGATGTTCCTTTCAAGTCTCTTGATTTAGGATACCCGACGGATGTTGAGTGTAGTGTTGCAACAGTTTTTGAAAAGGCATGGAACCATAATTATGTTCCTGAGGGTTGTCCTTCTTCATCAATTGTCACGCTCAACTTTAATGAAACTCCAAAAAATAAATCCAATGTTGAATTAGTATGGATGGACGGTGGGCTTCGACCCTCACATCCTCAATTGATTCCAGCCGATGATTTCTTAGGTGAAGAATATAGTAGAAATGGAGTTCTTATGATTGGTGAAAAAGGAGTTATTTCTTGTGGAACATATGCAAGAAACCCTAAACTTTACAGAAAAGGAGAAAAAACAATTACTTACAATACAGATTCAATTGGTGAGGGGGTACCTTTTTTAGATTTTATTCATCACGAAAAATGGATTAAAGCATGTAAAAAAGGATATAATTCAAATGAGCATAAAAGTTTATCAGCATCATTTGATTACGCTGGTCCATTCACGGAGGCTGTACTTATGGGAAATCTCGCGATAAGATCTTACATGTTAATTGGTACCAAAAATCCAAAATATTCAGAAAACACTGTACATGTATCAGAGCATGACAATTATATTGGAAGAAAAAAACTCCTTTGGAATGGTAAATCTATGAAAATAACAAATTTTGATTTAGCTAATCAATTTGTTGGTAGAGTTTCAAGACCTGGATGGAAGATTTAGTATATGCAAAAATCCTCCTTCTTAATATTGATTTTCATTTTTACCAACACAAACTGTATTGCTCAAATTGAATCGAATAAAGATTGGAAAGTATTAATTCCAAGTGAAGGGTTAGATGGTTGGCACTATTTTCAAGATAAAAAGAGTAACAAAAAAGGTTGGTCGAATGAAAATGGGGTTTTGACATTTAACTCATCATTTAAAAAAGGCACCAAGGACAATAGTTTAGTAACTGATAAAAAGTATAAAAGTTTCAAAATATACTTTGAGTGGAAGGTAAGTCCTGGGGGAAATAGTGGATTTATGTGGGGGGTTAACGAGGATTACAAATACACTCATCCATACTCTACAGGTCCTGAAATTCAAATATTAGACATTACATATTCTAACGGAACAATACCACACCCCAAGCATAGTGCAGGGGCACTTTACGATTTAATTGCCCCAGAAAAAAATGTAAATAAAAAAGCGGGTGAATGGAATTCGTTTTTGATTACGATTGATCATATAAAAAATTATGGGGAAGTAATCCATAATGGTACGATAGTTTCTAAATTTAAGTTAAGTGGTGATAGTTGGGACGAAATGGTCAAAAATTCAAAATTTTCAAATTTAGATGACAAAAGTTTTAGTCATGGAGATTTTGGAAAATTTAAAATAGGTCACTTGGTAATACAAGACCATCCTGGTATTATTTCTTACAGAAATATGAAAATTCTAGAGTTATAATTAATGGAAATAAAAAAAAATTCTAAGCAATACGATGTAATTATTGTTGGTTCTGGTGCTGGAGGTGGTATGGCAACTAAGGTTTTGTCTGAAGCTGGATTAAAAGTCGCTGTGGTAGAGTCTGGACCCTACTACGACCCTGCAAATCCTGAACAGATGACCCAACTAAAGTGGGCTTGGCAGTCACCAAGAAGAGGAGCAGGAACCACCAGACCTTTTGGTGATTTTGATCAAGCATATGGTGGTTGGGATATAGAGGGTGAACCTTATACCCAAAAGGATGATACAAATTTCAGGTGGTTCCGATCAAGAATGTTGGGTGGTAGAACCAATCATTGGGGAAGAATCTCTTTAAGATTTGGACCTAATGATTTTAAGAAAAAATCTATAGATGGTTTAGGAGAAGATTGGCCTATAACTTATGAGGATTTGAAGCCTTATTATGACAAAGTAGATAAATTGATTGGAGTTTTTGGAACTAAAGAAAACTTATACAATGAACCTGATGGTTTCTTTTTGCCACCGCCAAAACCCAGATTACATGAATTATACTATATAAAGGCAGCTAGAAAATCTGATATAAAAGTAATACCCTCCAGACTTTCAGTCATTACAAAGAGAATTAACAACGACAGAGGAGTTTGTTTCTACTGCAATGGTTGTGCAAGAAGTTGTAATGTTTATGCTGATTTTTCATCGGGTTCGTGCCTAATATTTCCTGCCCAGAACGCTGGAGGTCAAATCGATCTTTATGTAAACTCTATGGTAAGAACAGTTGAAACTAATTCAGAGGGTAAGGCTACTGGTGTATCCTATATTAATAAAGATGATGGTAATGAGTATAAATTGAATGGAAAAGTAGTGGTTTTAGCAGCATCTGCGTGCAGTTCCGCAAGAATTCTTCTCAATTCAAAATCCAAACAACATCCGAATGGATTGGGTAATAGCAGTGATTTAGTAGGAAAATATCTTCATGATTCAACTGGAGGTGATATGATGGCATTTTTGCCACAGCTTACAAATAGAAAAATATATAATGAGGATGGTGTGGGAGGAATGCATGTTTACTCTCCTTGGTGGCTTGATAATAAAGAATTAGATTTTCCTAGGGGTTATCATATTGAGGTTTGGGGTGGCATGGGTGCCCCCACTTACGGTACAGGTTTTAATGTGAATCATTTTAATAAATTTTTTGGATTGAAAGCTGGCGGATATGGTGATGTATTAAGGTCTGATATGAAAAAATATTACGGATCTACCATTGGGTTTTCAGGACGTGGAGAATCAGTAGCAATGAAGAGTAATTATTGTGAAATCGATCCTAATAAGGTTGATAAATATGGTGTTCCTGTATTAAGATTTAATTATAAATGGACTGATCATGAAATAAAACAAGCAAAACACATGCAGGATACTTTTGAAGAAATCATTCATAATATGGGCGGTCAACCTTTATGGAATAAGCCTGGTATTGAATCAAATTATGGTCTAACAAAACCTGGTGAAATTATTCATGAGGTTGGTACAACTCGTATGGGTAAAAACCCAAAAGACTCTGTTGTTGATCAGTTTGAAAGAATGCATGATGTTAATAATGTTTTTGTTGTTGATGCTGGACCTTTTGTTTCACAGGCAGATAAAAACCCAACATGGACCATTATGGCTTTAGCATGGAGGGCTTCTGACCATATTGTTTCAGAGTTTAAAAAACAAAATTTTTAATGAAAAGAAGAGATTCAATAAAAACTATAACTCTAGGGGCAATAGGAGCTTCATATTTATTAAATGGTTGTTATGGTGTTACTCATGAAAAAATAAAGAGGTCATTGACCCGCTATCAATATGGGAGAACACCGCAAGAAAAATTATATGATGACAAACTCTTCAATCAAGAATTTTTTACTGATGAAGAACTGACAACCTTGAATAAATTATGTAATTTAATTTTACCTCCCAGTGATTATGGATCAATCAAGGAGGCTGAAGTTGTCCAACTAATCGAATTTATGGCAAAAGATATCCCCTCATATCAAGAACCTTTAAGGAATGGAATTAATTGGATAAATGAACAAAGTGAATTAAATTTTAACCAAAAGTTTATTGATATTTCCGAAAATTCACAGAAGCAGATTATTGATAAAATAGCATATTATGATCCCAACCAAGACATGAATGATTTGCCAGACGAAGTACAATGGTTTAATTTATTACGAAATTTAACTGTAACAGGATATTTCACCTCTGAAGTTGGAATTAAAGAACTTGGTTATAAGGGAAATAGTCCAAATGTCTGGGATGGAGTCCCCCAAGAGGTGTTGGATGACCATGGGTTAAGTTATGACGAAGAATGGTTGTCAAAATTTGTAGATCAATCAAAAAGACTTGATATAGCGGAGTGGGATGATGATGGTAATTTAATCTCATAAAAAAAGCCGTATTAAACGGCTTTTTCTATAAATTAAAATATAAAATTTATAATCCTATCGCTTTATTAAATTCTTCCTCGGTAAATTCATTTCCGTAAAGAAGTGTTGAAAATCTATTAACTTCAGCAGCAATTTGAACAGCTGCCTTGATTTCTTCATCAGTCACTCCGACTCGTTTAGCAAAAATGATTTGTGCCTTTATACAATATTCACATTTTATTGCCGCTGATGCAGAGATTGCTGCAAGTCTCGCCTCTTTCGTTGTGGTGGGTCCCGATGAAAAAAGCTTATTCCAATCAGCAAAATATTGAGCTGCTTCAGTTGCAATTGATTTTGGATACATTCTATTAAATGGACTTTTTTCAAGAAATTCCTGATAGTTGGACTCGTCAGTTTGCCCTAATGCATTTAATGATATAAATGCAAAAACAATTATTAAGATATTTTTTTTCATTTTTTTTAAATTAATTATAGTTAAATGTAAAAAAAAAGCCCCAATTTTTGGGGCTTATTGTGGTACCTCGCAGAATCGAACTGCGGACACAAGGATTTTCAGTCCTTTGCTCTACCAACTGAGCTAAGGTACCATTGCATTTTAGCACAGCAAATATAAACGTTTTACTAGATATTAAACAAATTGGTAAAAACTTGTTTAATTTTACCATTATCCAATGAATTTATTAATTGACATAGGTAATTCAAATTCTAAAATTGCAATAACAAAAGATTATACAATTCTCAAAGAAATTCATTCTTCAAGTAAATTGATTAAAAAAATAAAGGAATTATTTTCCAATTATAAAATTACTCATTCTTCTTTGTCAAATGTTTCATCTCCAAATACTGAACTGATAGAATTATTAAAAACTAATAGCTATTTTTTTGATCTTAAAAATGATCATCTACCCTTTAAAAATCCGTACAAGCAAGGTTTGGTTGGTGACGATCGTTTGGCTTTGGTTTGTGCTGCTCACAAGGATTATCCAAATGTAAATACATTAATCATCGATGTTGGAACTTGTATAACATATGATATTAAAACAAAAAATAATGAATATTTGGCTGGCGGAATTTCAGCAGGTATAGATTTAAGATATGATTCAATTAGTCAAAGAGCATTTTTAATAAAAAAAATCAATCCAAGTTATCCTAAAAATTTGAAAGCCTTCGATACAGAATCATCCGTTAATATAGGTACTATGCTGGGTACCCAATTGGAAATTGAAGGTTTTATTAAAAAATATTCAAGTGAATATGCTAACTTAAAAGTCATAATAACTGGCGGAGATTCAATTTACTTGTCAGGTAAGATAAAAAACACCATATTTACAACTTCAAATTACGTTTTTAAAGGGTTAGAATACCTGATAGAAACTAATAAATGACATGAAAAAAATTTCATTGCTTTTTACCATTGTTTTAATTCAGATGGGTTTTGCTCAAAAATCAAGTTATTCACCCTACTCATACTTTGGTGTAGGTGAAACGAATTTCTCAGCAACTGCTGAAAATAGAATGATGGGAGGTAACACTTCATACTTTGATAGTGTGTCTGTAAATCTAAATGTTGCTGCATCATTATCCAAGCTCCGGTTTGTAAACTATTCTGTTGGACTTAATATGAAAACAAATAGGTACACAACGCAAGCTAATAATGCAAAAACCACAACTGCAAGTCTCAATTATCTGGCAGTATCAATACCTACAAAACGTTTTGGATTTAATTTCGGTTTAAAACCAAATACATCTGTAGGATATTTATTAGAATCTGTCGACGAGACAACTGACCCTGTAAGTACTAATAATTACGACGGTGATGGAGGAATTAATACTGCTTTTGTCGGTATTGGATTTGAGTTATTTAAAAACTTCGGTTTAGGTATAAGTTCATCTTATTCTTTTGGAAATCTAAATCACTACCATTCAAAAATATTAACTGATGTAGAACTTTTTACAAGAGTTTCAAGTGAGTCATCCTTAAGTGGTATTAGTTATAATTTTTCTGCAGTTTTTCAACAAAAATTTAGAAATAATACTCAGATTTACAGTTCATATGTTTTTCAACCAGAATCTAATCTCACATCAAAAAATTCACAAGCAATTGCAACCTTAAAATCTGATGGTAGTTTTGGTGGTGATACTGAAAATATTGATTTATCCTTGACTGGGATGGATGAAACAAAAATCATTATCCCAAGTTTTTCAAGTTTTGGACTTGGTTTTGGCCAAGATAAAAAGTGGTTTGTCGGATTAAACCTCAAATCTGTTAACGGTAACGGATATAGAAATGAACTTATGGCTTTGGATAATGTTAATTTTAATAAACACAATATTTATTCAATTGGAGGTTTTTACTTGCCAAAGTTTGATTCATTTACA
>CACKBA010000028.1 GCA_902598295.1 uncultured Bacteroidota bacterium | reverse complement strand
GCTTTTATTTGTGGGAGTGATGAACACGGTGTCGCAATATCAATCAAAGCAAAACAAGAGGGTAGTTCTGTTAAATCAATCATTGATAAATATCACAATCTTATTAAAGACACCTTTGAGGAGTTTGGAATTTCTTTTGATAATTATTCTAGAACATCAAATGCTATCCATCACGAAACATCAAAACAGTTTTTTAGGAAATTGGATCAGGACAATTGCTTTGAAATTAAAACTACCCAACAACTTTACGATGAGAATGAAAAACAATTTTTAGCAGACCGCTTTATAGAGGGTGAATGTCCAAAATGCGGATTTGAAAAAGCATATGGAGACCAATGTGAAAATTGTGGAGCATCATTAAGCCCAGATGATTTGATTAATCCAAAATCTAAATTAAGTGGTTCAAAACCAGTACTTAAAGAAACAAAACATTGGTATTTACCGCTAGGTAATTATGAGGATTTTTTGAATAAATGGATAATAGAAGGGAAAAAAGGAATATGGAAACCCAATGTCTATGGCCAAGTAAAATCATGGATAGACCAAGGGCTTGAATCTAGAGCAATTTCTAGGGATTTAGACTGGGGAATTCCAATCCCAAGAGATGATGCAAAGGGGAAAGTTATGTATGTATGGTTTGATGCCCCTATTGGTTATATTTCATCAACTAAAGAGTGGGCAAAGAGAGAAAGTAAAAATTGGGAGGACTATTGGAAAAAATCAGACACTAAACTGATCCATTTTATTGGAAAAGATAATATTGTTTTTCACTGCATTATTTTTCCTTCAATACTGAAAGCACATGGTGAATTCATATTGCCAGAAAATGTTCCTGCAAATGAATTTTTAAATTTAGAGGGAAGAAAAATATCAACCTCAAATAATTGGGCAATATGGCTTCACGAATATTTAAACGATTTTAAAGACATGCAAGATTCTTTGAGATATACTTTAACGGTAAATTCACCCGAAAGTAAGGACAATGATTTTACATGGAAAGATTTTCAAAGTAGAAACAATAATGAGTTAGTAGCAATTCTTGGAAATTATATAAACAGGGTATTTATTTTAACTGAAAAATATTTTAATAATGTAGTTCCTAAATATGAAAAAATTGATTCTAATCAAATAATTAAAATCTACGATTATGTATCATTAATCTCAAGTTCATTAGACAAGTTTAAATTTAGGGATGCTGTAAATCATTTAATTGACTTAGCAAGAACAGGTAATAAATACTTAGCTGATAAAGAGCCATGGAAATTATATAAGGAAAATAATATTAAAGAGGTGGAACAAATACTTTACATCTCACTAGAAACATGTGCATTAATTTCTATTCTTTCTGAACCTTTTATTCCTAATTCGGCAAAAAAAATAAGAGATATTATGGATATAAATTTGGTAAACTGGACCAGGTTAAAATCTGCAAATCAAATTATTCAGCCAGGTCATAAAATAAAAAAATCCAATTTAATATTTAGAAAAATTGAGGATGATGAAATTGAAAATCAACTAAGAAAACTAAATTCCAATATTAAAGGTTAATTTCTTTTACTCTTACATTTAATTGGTAAGCAAGTGCATTAAATGAAAGTATTATTTTTTTAATATCATCCTTATACTCTTCAGTATTAAACTCCGTTTCGTCGGATAGAGAAATTTTTTCAACAAATGTTTTTAAAACTTTAGTCCTTCCAATTATAGGTGGTGTATTGAAAGGATCTGGAATTTCATCAATTTTAATATTCTCTAATTGATCGTTAAGTGAGGAGATCAATATCCTGTGGTTGGTATCTTCGTTGTATGTTTCATTTAATAGTTCAGAGAAACTTAGAAACTCAGACCACTTTTCAAACTCTGAATTATATAAATTATCTAATTGTACTATTTCAGGAATAATGTTTTGGTCAAAAAAAGACTTAAATGCAACTTCACTTATATTTTCAGTTACAACGTTTGTTTTGGTTTCATTTTTACAGGAAAACAATAACAGAACTAAAAAAAAGAAAGTATGCCTCAAAGTCAATTTTTGAGTAAAATTACGTTTTTATTATAATCCGTAACCAATATCAAATAGCAGATTATCTTTCTCCACATTAGAGCCATCCTCGGTATTAATCGGCCATGGGAATGATAATTTTCCTTTTGAAATAAAGTCACCAAAAAGAATATCAGAGACACCATCACCTTCTGTTCCAGGTAACCAAATAGCAGCAAAAGCATCCCATTGATCAATGTGATCAGCAACATTCAAGGGTCTACCAGAAATTAAAAGAACGGCAACCTTAAAACCTTTGTTTTTTAATGATTCGATGAGATTAATATCATCGTTATTTAAATCTAAGTTCTCTTTGTCTCCAAACCATTCTGTATAAGGGTCTTCACCAATTACTACTACAGCAATATTGTCAGAGTTGGGAACAATATCTGAGCCGTCTTCGCTGTAAATAATTTCTGTTGATTCGGAAACGGTTTTCTTTATGCCATCAAGAATTGTTGTACCAATTGTAATATCACCTTGACCACCCTGCCATTCAATCGACCAACCACCGCATTGCATTCCAAGATTATCAGCGCCTTTACCAGCAACGACTAAAGTTCGTAAATCCTTTGAAAGAGGAAGCAGATTGTCGTCCTTTAAGACTACTACACTTTCTCTCACAGCTTGCCTGCCAACAGCTCTATGTTCCATGGATCCGATTAAAGTTAAATTTTCATTGCTTACAAGAG
Organism: uncultured Bacteroidota bacterium; assembly: GCA_902598295.1. Lineage (GTDB taxonomy): Bacteria > Bacteroidota > Bacteroidia > Flavobacteriales > Flavobacteriaceae > Eutrophosalina. Next base: position 11,222 of record CACKBA010000028.1, on the reverse strand, counting down.
GGTTATCCATTAATCCATTTCTTATTTTAACTTTTAATATTCTTGTTACAGCGTCATCAATTCTTGACATTGGTATTAGTCCTTCCTCAACATTTTCTTTTAGTAACCTAATAAATTTTTTGTATGGTTGACCCTGACCTGATACCATAACCATGTCTATACCGGCATTGATTGAAATTTCAATGTCCGATTTATAATCTCCAGGTATTTCATCTATGCCCTGCCAGTCAGAAATGACAAAACCTTCGAAACCCATTTCATCTTTTAAAATATCCGTCAATAGCTCCTTACTTCCATGACATTTAACACCATTCCAGCTGTTATAAGAAGCCATAATTGTTTGAACATCTGCATCAATTGCCTCTTGATACTTTGGCAACAACTTTTCTTTTAGCTCATCAATTGTTAAGACTGTATTTCCTCTGTCTACCAAACCGTTCATTCCGGTTCCATATTCAGTGTTACCATCTCCAACAAAATGTTTTGCGCAAGCAATCACTTTTTTACCATTCATATTTGCAACACTTTGATAACCAGAAACCGCAGCGGAACCAAGATTTGCAACTAAACTAGGGTCACTGGAGAACCCTTCATAAGTTCTACCCCATCTATAATCTTCGGGTGATGACAAACATGGAGCAAATGTCCAATCAATTCCAGTAGCAGCAACCTCAACAGAGGTTATTTCTGAAACCTTATGAACTAGTTCCGGGTTATTTGTTGCACCCAAACCAATATTATGAGGAAAAATTACTGCACCATATACATTATTATGACCATGAACAGCATCAATTCCGTAAACTAAAGGAATACCTAATCTCGATTTAAGAGCTTCGGACTGATATTTATTATACATATCTAACCAAGCTTGAGGTTCATTAACATCAGGATGAGATCCACCACCACTGAGCAATGAACCTATGTGATAGGTAGATAAATCTGTGATTGTATCAAGAAATCTTTGATCAATTTGTGTCATTTGACCAACTTTTTCTTCCAGCGTCATCGTATTTAAAATTTCATTTGCTCTTGATGAAATTTCACTTTCTGAAATTTCATTAGTTTTTTGAAAATCACAAGAAAAATTGATGATGAATAATGTTAGTAATAGAATTTTAAAGTATCTCATATTTTTAAATTTATTGGTAAACTCGGACATAGTCAACTTCCATTATATCCGAAACAAAACTATCAGGGACTGAGCCACCAAAAGTACCTCCCATAGCAATATTTAGTATTAAAAAGAAATCCCAATTGAATGGTAAGGCACAAGCATTACCAACTATGTGAAAAGGCTTATCATTTACTAAAAAAGTAATGGCTTTTTCATTCCAGACAACAGAATATGTATTAAAAGCTGTTGAAACATTTGTGTAGTCATTAGTTTCACCACCATCCCCACTCCCATGTTTATCTGGGTGATGCACAGTGCCTTGAATTTTGTTTAGTCTATTTCCTGCATGTTCCATTATATCAATTTCTCCACATTGAGGCCAGTCAATATCATCATAGTTTGAACCTAGTAACCAGAGAGCTGGCCAGGTGCCTTTTTCTCCAGGTAACTTTGCTCGAATATCCACACGACCATATGTAAAGTCAAATTTACCATTTGACTTAATTCTTCCTGATGTAAAACTCTTTCCATTGTAATTCTCTCTCTTGGCAATAATTTTCAATTTTCCATCTTTAACTATGACATTTTCAAGTCGATCGGTTGTAGCTTGTAACTCTTCATTATACCACTGATCTCTAACTTCGTAAACCCACTTGTTACTGTCAATTTTCCCGTTGTAATTAAACTCTTCTTGCCAAATTAGATTGGTATATAAATCTTTAGAAGCAATGGTTGAAACCTCTTGATCTGTCAACCATATGTACCAAGCCCGATTTTGATCATCTACAGTTCTAACAAATAAGTTATTATCATCGTAACATTCAATCGTAAACTCATGTTGACCAACAAAAAATCCCACAAAACCTTTGTCTTGAAATACCAGTTTATTCTCATCATTTTCTTTTGAAACTGAAAAGGTCGTTTGGTAATTTGACAAAGTATATTTTTCAATCTCATTGGAGTTATTTATTGGCTGACCAGTATTGCCAAAAGTTTGGTTGAGATAATTAGCTTTGCCAAAGACATCTCCATTTGTTTCATGGATGTAGGTGCCATCAGATTTAAAAATAAACTTATCATCATAAAAACCTGCATTTGATTTAGAAAAGGCAGAAGCCTCCCACCACGTTGAATACTTAAATTGTTTATCCCCATTTGAAAAATGAGCATCATAAGCGGCGTTCACTTTCCATGATTTTTGACTTCCACCAGACAGCAACTTAACAAGATCCGCATCCATAGGAGGAGTAACATAAACCTCAATTGTTTTAGAAGTACTTACAAAATGATTTGTTGAAGAATATGCAAGTACATTCACATTATAAAGATTGGTCCCTACATCACTGTAAGTATATTCAACAACACCAGATGAACTTTCTTCAGAATGACCTGTTCCGAATCGGAAACTAAAGTTAACAGCATCATTTGCTGTTGCACTAAATCTAACAACTCCCGAACCATCACCATTTGGATTTTGAGAACTTGACCCAACTATTTCAATCGAAAGAGTAAGGTTTGTAGGTATTATTTTAACTGGATCTGTAACATCTGTAGAATCATCACCTGAGTCACCAGAGCAAGATAATATTATAAAAAAAAGACATAGTAGATTTTGCACTTTAAACTTCACTTAATTGAATTTTTTAAAAAAAGAGCTAAGGAAATCCAAAGCTCTTTTTATTTAAAATTATAAAAACACTTGTAAATACTAATCCTTGGTTAGTATTCCGTGCCATGAATTACCATCAGCACCAATACATGTATATCTTATCCTGTTAGCGCTTCTTTCCCAGATAAAATATTCATGATTTCCACCTACATACATTCCAACAAATCCTGTTCCTGAAAAAACAATTTTTTCACCCGGATAAAGTTCTTGACCAGATGCGGTGTCCTCATACTTACCGTCTTGATTCCAATCCCAAGTCGCTGTAAAAGGAAGAATTGTAAATTCTACACTATAATCATCAAGAGGATAATTTTCATAATCACCATCTCCGGTTTCAGTCTGACCTTTATCTCCGCCTAAATCATCTCTCATAGCGCCAGCCTTACCTAAAATTGTGCCATCATCGCCTGAGTCAAAGCTGTATGAACCTTTTCCAGAACTAGAGTCCCACGTAAAGTTGTATCGATCATCATAGGCCCCAGTATGTGCTTTATCTAAAGGTCCTGCAGACCACCACCATGGAATTGGTGCACCAAAATTAGAAGCACCTGCAGCATCACCACCAATACCAGCAGCAACACCTAGATGACCTCCCTCGTCTTTACTCAACTTCCAAGTTCCGGAAGTTAAAGCATCAATGAGCTCGGCAGGTGGAGTATATGAAACTAAAACCTCAACAGAAATTGCTTGAGATGATGTTGTACCACCTATTCCTACTGCAATTGCCACAACTGTATATTTATTCACCCCTAATGATGTAAAATTCATTGTTGTTGTACCATCAGCCTGTAATTGCTCCACTCCGTTATAAACAAACTTATAAGAAATTGCATTTTCGGCTGTTACTGTAAAATCAACAACTCCACTTCCATCACCGTTTGGATTATCAGCATCTTGGCCCTTAATATCAGCTGTTACTTGGACATTTGAAGGTGCTACTATATCACCGAAAGAGTGTTCATCACTTTCAGCGAAGCTATCAATCTCACAACTTGTAATAAAAATTACAATTGTTAGAGAAATTAAAGTTTTAAAAATTATATCTAGTTTTTTCATATTAATAAATTTTTATCTGTGAATAAATACATTATCGATGTAGGCCTTGACCGAATCAAAATTGTTTTCTCCATTGAACTGAACCAGCATTCTTGTGAACTGAGTTGCAGAACTTTGATCAGAAAAGTCAAAAGTTAATCTTTGCCATTTGTCTAGTTCCACTGCTTGCTCTTTTGTAACCTGTCCAACCCATGGTTGTGATGTTGTACCATCTTGAAGCTTTAACCAAAGTTTATTGTCTTGCGAGCCAGTAAGCCCATCAGATGGCATATAAACATCTAAGGTTACTTTATTTGCATTGGTTAAATCAAAACTGATAGAGTTATCAGATGCAAGATAATATCGAATATTTGCATATTGTTGACTTCCTTTATCCTCGTACACAAGAACTTTATTCGATGAATTGATAGATCCTTTTACTGGATTATCTATAATTTGCATATTTTCAAGCTCTTCTTCCCATTTTGCAATGTTACCATTGCCTTCAAAGTCGTCATGTGATTGAGGTACTTCATAATAAAAATCATCTATATATGCAGTAACCTTATCATTGTTATTCTCCCCATTGACTTGAAAAACAATTCTACTAAACTCCGTTGAGGAAGATTTCTCAGAGAAGTCAATGTATACATTGTTCCACTTATCAAGTTCTAACATGGTTGTAACGCCATGCTGACCTTCCCAAGGTCTTTCTTTCGAACCATCTTGAAGTTTTAATTCAACCTTGTTGTCTTGATTTCCAGTCAAGTCGGCAGATGGAATATATATTTTAAATTTAAAGATATTGTTTGTACTCAAGTCAAACTTAGCAGAATGGTCTGATTTTAAATCAAATCTGACATTTGCATACTGACCTCCTGTATCTTCATATTTTAAAACCTTTCCTAAACCATGAGGATTGTCTACAACAGACATTCCAACAGCATCATCTACCCAGGTGATACTCCCATTACCTTCAAAATCATCAAATAAGGGGTATAAAGGATCTGGTGGTAACCCTTTCATAATATCATCAATATGAAAATCTAATACTTGACCATAGGATGAACCACAAGTTCCACACCAGTCAGGTGCACCAGCGTCGATAAAGAAAATCAATCTCTCAAATGACCCTGTTCCATTAAATGCAGCCCCATCATTTGGCCAATTTTGAGTGGTTTTTTCTGACCAGTCATATGTCAAATAATGCCAACCTTTTGAACTTACCTCCTTCGATAACTCTAAATATGTATTTTTTGAATTATCATTAGGGTCAACAATATTTTCTAGTTTCATAAGAAGTCTGTGAACATCGTCATTCGGTGAATAAAATCTGACAGTAACATTGTTATCTGCTCCAGAAACTATTTCCAATGGAACATCTAGGTTAATTTCAGCAGTATCCCACCATTCGGTACTTGTGGTGATTTTTCCTGTATTATTAGTATTATCCTCTGGATCAGTTGATAAAGCAAAAGTAAATCCACCTTTTCCTTCAAATTTTTCTTCATTATCAAATTTAATTGGTAGTTCAACAGAGTTCGCTTTCCAAAAATAAATGTTATCCAAAAAGACGTCAGCTTGAGCCCACTGATCAACACCTTCAAATTTGAATTGGAATAAATCACCAAGAGTAATTCCTTGACTTGTCCATTCTGTTAATGGAATATCAAAACTTGTCCATTGATCCTTAGTAAGCTCTTTTGCTACTGCTACCTCTCTTGGGTTAGCGTCACCAGGCTCTCTGATTAAAAATGTTTTTAATTGATTCAAATCAGCCGTCCAAGCATCAATGTGTAAATACTCCATTTTGGAAATATCAGTCTTGGCATACTGAACACCTTGATAACTAATTTTAGAATAGTGAGTGATTTTATCACCATTTAAATCTAGTTCAGCGTAACCACTACCTTGCCATTGCTGACCCCAGTCAGGATTCATATTCACATCAGCAACTGATGTGTAAGCATCACTGAAAACTGATATTACAGTAGCAGATGGTCTATCTGGTGGAGTTGGTGCAGATACTGTTGGCGCTAAGATTGCTGTTACTTCAAACTCTTGCGTGAGTTCTGTAGTTTCAATCGCTGCACCTTTAGCAACAACTCTAACAGTATATGTGCCTGCTTCTGCATATTGATAAGTAAGGGTTTCTCCAATATTGGCAGTGGCAGGATCGGCTCCAGCAATTCCAGGATGAAATTCAAACATTGTAGCAAAATCTGCTGTTGCAGTTACATTAACTTGCTTTGATACTGTTGCATCATTTTCAATAGTAAATGTAAGGTTTTCAGGTGCTTTAAATGATACCGTTAAAGGGACTTCACCAACAGCGGTCAATCCATTCAAACCTGTTGCAGTAACTTTGACGGTATAAGAACCTTCTGCATAAGTGTGCTGAACGTTTCCACCATTATTTATAGTGGGTGAGGGTCTACTAGAACCATCCCCATACTCAATACTGAAACTTATAGCGCCTTCAGCTGTTGGTGTTATGGTTACCAAACCAGTATTATCTTGTGTTACTTCAAAAGATGCAGACACATTGGTTGGAGGAGCAACATTAGCAAAATCAGTGCTATCACTAAAGTTCTCTTCACATCCTATAAATAGAAGCAAAACAAAAATTGAACAAAATAATTTATATATATTTTTCATGTTTATTGTATAATTTAAAAATTTAATAACCAGGATTTTGAGTTAAATTCGAAACATCAATCTCAGTCTGTGGGATCGGAAAAACCTCATGCTTTCCTTCAACAAAACCTGAAATCTTATCCGCTGCTTGACCTGTTCTTACAAGATCAAAAAATCTGTGGCCCTCACCAGCAAATTCAAACCTTCTCTCATCCAAAATTTCTTGAGTAAGAGCAGCACCTGAAGCACTACTTGCTTGAGAATCATTACCAAATGCTCTTAATCTCACTTGATTTAAATAATTTCTTGCTTTAGTGTCATTTCCACTTAAACTATTGGCTTCAGCAGCCATAAGTAATACATCAGCGTATCTGATGTATCTATAATTATTTTCATAATTCAATTCCATTGTATTTTTTGAATAACCTTGTCTTGGAATATATTTATTATTAAAATAACCTGTATGCTCATAACCTTCATTGTAGCTAGCGTTATTGTCCTCAGCCCATTTTACGATATCAAGAATTGAGGCATCTCTTCTTTTATCACCAGACTTGAATGCTTTATGAAACTCATCAGTAGGAACATTAAAACTCCAACCCGAAGAATATGTTGGGCCATTGTACCCTCTAATTCCATGATGAATAACACCAAAATTACCCTCTGTACTCTGTGGTAACCATCCCCAATTCCACCCATTAGACTCTTTAGAGTGCTGAATCTCAAAAACAGACTCTGGTCCATTTTCGCCACTCACAAGAAATACACTTCCGGGATTTGAAGGTAGTGTATAGAGACCTATTAAAGGTTCTAAGATATTAGCAGCCTCTGAATACTTACCTTGATACAAATATACTTTACCTAACAAGGCGTGAGCAGTAAATGAAGTTGCTCTTCCATCTGTGCTTTTTTGCGCAGGTAAAGCGGAAATAGCAGAATTTAAATCTGACTCTATTACAGCATAAACTTCTGATTTTGGCACTCTAGTCAGTGTGCCAGAATCACCGGCAGTCAACCTTCCATGAGTAAACAAAGGAACATCACCGTAAATTTTTACTAACTCAAAATAAAAGAAAGCTCTTAAAAAATGAACCTCACCATACATCTCATTTTTTCTAGGAAAATCAATTTTATCTTTGTTTTCAATCATGTAATTGGCTCTGTTGACCCCTTCGTACATGTACTGCCAAATTCTTGATAATTGATCATTGACAGGGTTGTGAAGCATATCATCAATCTGTTGAAGACCCAAGACATCAGATGCGCTTTCACCACCACAAAGTGAATTGTCAGATGCAAGCTCGCCAATCATAAAATTGTACAAGGTCCATTGAAGAACATCATAAACCCCAACTAGAGCTGATTCAAAATCACTCGATGTTTTAAAATAATCATCAGCAACTATTTGATAGTTTTCTGAAGCTTCGTAATCTACATAGTCGTCACAACCAGTGAATAAGAAGATTAGAGAAATTGATAAAATAAATTTGTTTATAGATTTTTTCATTTTTTAATAATTAAAATTTAACATTTAAACCAACTGAAACAGTTCTTGGACTTGGGTAGTTTCCTCTGTCTATACCCGTATCCAAAACTCCACCTGACATTTCTGGATCAAAACCTGAGTAATCAGTGAATGTCATAAGATTTTTACCTTGTAGGTATAATCTTACAGCATCTAAATAACCTGAGTTTTTCATATTAAAGTTATAACCCAACTGAACATTTCTTATTTTGAAATAACTACCATCCTCAACATATCTTGTTGACGGTCTGATGTTGTTATTTCCATCAACAAAACTAGCTCTAGGTTCAGTATTGCTAGTTCCTGGACCGGTCCATCTTGAAAGAATACTTGCTGGTTTGTTGGTGTAGTTTAGATTTCTTTCATAACCTCTAAAAATATCATTTCCAAAAGAACCATATGTAGTAACGCTCAAATCAAAGTCGTAAACATTTAGGTTAAGGTTCCAACCAATATAAAAATCAGCAAAAGGGTCTCCAATTTTTGTTCGATCATCTGCATTGACAACACCATCGCCATTTACATCAACATACCTTATATCACCAGGAACTGCATTTGGTTGAAGAGCGTGACCATCAATTTCTGATTGATTTTGAAAGATACCGTCTGTCAAATATCCCCAAAAAATTCCTGGTGATTCTCCCTCTTGAAATCTTACTAGATTGTTGTATGGAATGCCATATCCAGCCCCCCATATATACTTATCTCCGTTAGCAATTTCTACAACTAAATTGTCAGCGGTAGTGAATGAAATATTTGTATTGATTGAAATATTTTCAGAAAAATCATTTTGGTAACCAAAATTAATATCCATACCAGATGTTTCTGTTTTTCCAATATTTGCAGATGGATAATTTGGTGTTCCTAAGTATAATGATAGGGTTGGATTAAATAACAAATCATCAACTGTTTTTTTGTAATAATCAAATGTTAAAGAAACTTTAGAATCAAACATTCTTAAATCAAAACCAATATTTGCTTGCACTTGATTCTCCCAAGAAACATCTAAATTTGGTATACCATCTAAGGCTGACCCAGTGACTATTTGTCCACCAAAAGTATATTTAGGATAAGTAGTAATTGTTCCAAACTGAGAGCTGGCATTATCATTACCTACTGAACCATAACTTGCACGGACCTTAAAGAAGTTAATCTGATCAAAATTAAAAAAGTCTTCATTAGAGGCTACCCAACCCAAAGAAGCTGAAGGGAAATATCCAAACTTATTGTTTTGTCCAAAACTTGTTGAACCATCTCTTCTGATTGTGAATGAAGCTAAATACTTCTCATTGTAATCGTACTCTGCTCTTGCCATCATTGAAACTCTCCTAGAAACATACTGCCAAGAACCTGATCTTTGTTCATCATCAGGTCCGGTTGCTGAACTAAGGTCAGCATAATCCCAAGAGTTAAATGGTACGCCAACTTTACTACCCGAAACACTACCACCTGAATTTTTACCAATTTGAAAACCAGCAAACACATTTATATTGTGTTGATCAATTGAAAATTTATAACTGGCATTCAAATCATAAGTATAGCTAAAGTGATGATCTTTATTTTCACTTACACTATTCCACGTTTGTGTCACATTTCCGTCAGCATCAGTGTTTGTAATTGGTGACAAGTCTGGATTAGCGTTAGTAGCGTTGTGACCAACACCATAAAACTGATAAGGAGTAAAGCCTTTTCCATGTATGTTAACATACGTGTAACCAATTCTAGATGTAATTTTTAAATCTTTCATCAAATCATACTGAAGCTCAATTTTACCAGATAATGTATTGGTATTTCCTTCACCATAAGAATTTGAAATCTGAGCCATTGGATTCTTAATTTCTTGAGTAATTGTATTACTTATAGCGTAAGATCCATCATCTGCAAATACTGGTGTTGTTGGTGACATATTAATGGCATTAAATATAATATCCCCCAACCCACTATCTTTCATATTAGAAAATCTATTGTTTACAAGTAACTTTAATTTACTTGAAAGATCTGTGTTGAAGTTCGCCCTAAAGGTTGAACGATCAAAAAATTGTTTGTCTTTACCATATATTAATCCCTCTTGACCAGTAAATCCTGCAGAAACATAATATGATGTTTTCTCAGAACCTCCAGATGCTGAAATAGAGTGACTAACAATTGGTGCATCAGTTCTAAAAATTTCTTTTTGCCAATCGGTTCCCTTACCCAAGTTTGAAATATCTGGATAAATTAAAGAGCCACCAGAGCTGACGCTCATCTCGTTTAAAATAGCGGCATATTCTGTGGCATTTAAAACTCCAATTGTTTTTTCAGGTGATTGTTGCCCGTATGATGTATTAAAAGAAAATTTGGCATCTTGATTTCTTGTACCAGATTTTGTTGTAATGACAATAACCCCATTACCACCTCTTACACCATATAGAGCAGTTGTAGAAGCATCTTTAAGGACAGAAATACTTTCAATATCAGATGGATCTAATGCATTCATGTCATCAAGGCTTAGAGTAATTCCGTCAACTATGACAAGTGGGGCATTTCCTGTGTATGAGGTTACACCTCTAATAATTACAGTCGGTTTGGCACCAGGGGAGCCATTAGAAAACATATTGACACCAGGCAGACCTTGCAATGCGTCCTCCATTCTTACTGGTTTCAAGCTTTGAACTTGTTCTTCAGACACAGTTGATACAGAACCTGAGATATTAGCAGCTTTTTGACTTACATAACCCAAAACAATAACTTCATCGAGCGCCTCAGCATCTTCGACAAGTAATACATCTAATGTAGATGAATCTCCTACTAATATTTCCTGAGATTTGTATCCTATGTATGAAAAAACAAGCACATCACCAGATGAGACACCTTCAATAGAAAAATTTCCATCAAAATCAGTATTTGTTCCTTTCGTTGTATTTTTTACTACAACATTAACTCCTGGCAATGGTTCATTTGTTTCAGAATCTGAGACAGAACCAGTTACCGTACCATTTTGTGATAGAAGTGGAATACTACATAACACAAAAAGGATATATATAAAATGACTTTTCATAAAGATTTTTTAAGTTTTAATTGTTGTTCACTCACAAATTATAAAAGTTACAGAGTAACTCAAATTGATTTTACGAAATTACAAAAATTTATTATGCGCGCATAGCAAATTGATAAAAAAAAGTATTAAAATTTGTTGATATCTCAAACATGAGGTAGATAGATTAATTATTTGGTGAATTTGTAGGGTAAATTTTTCTATAAAA
>CACKBA010000027.1 GCA_902598295.1 uncultured Bacteroidota bacterium | reverse complement strand
ATATATTTTGAATAATTATTTAGAAAACCTCAACGAGGAACAAAGAAAGCCCGTATTACATACTGAAGGTCCATTAATGGTTATTGCAGGTGCAGGATCAGGAAAAACAAGAGTTTTAACTTATAAAATTATTCATTTATTAAAAAAAGGGGTAAGTCCATTTAATATTCTCGCATTGACATTTACAAATAAGGCGGCAAAAGAGATGAAGGAAAGAATTTCAAAGTTAACCAATGATAACCAAGCAAAATCAATCTGGATGGGGACATTCCACTCGGTTTTTGCAAGAATTTTAAGGTCAGAGTCAGAATTAATTGGATTTCCATCAAACTTTACCATTTATGATTCTTATGATTCAGAAAAGCTTATTTCAAATATTATAAAAGAAATGAATCTTAATAAAGATTTTTATAAAGCAAAGAGCATTAAGAATAGAATTTCCTCTCTTAAAAATAGTTTTATTACATCAAAAAATTATTTTAATCATCCAGAACATATGGAATCCGATAAATTAGCCAATCGTATTCAATTTGGTGAAATTTACAGAAACTATGAAAACAGGTGTTTTAAATCAGCAGTGATGGACTTTGATGATTTATTATTAAAGACTAATCAACTTCTAAATTCAAGTCCAGAAACATTAATTAAATACCAAAAAATATTTAAGTATATACTGGTAGATGAATATCAAGACACAAATTATTCACAATATTTGATAATAAAATCATTAGCTGACAGATATCAAAACCTATGTGTTGTTGGTGATGATTCCCAAAGTATATATAGTTTCAGAGGTGCTAATATTGATAACATCCTAAACTTCAAGAAAAACTATCCAGAGTGTACTACCTATAAGCTTGAGCAAAATTATAGGTCATCAAAAAATATTGTTGAGGGTGCAAATTCATTGATTAAAAAAAATAAGTTTAAAATTGATAAAAAAATATGGACACTTAATGATTCTGGGTCTAAAATAATTTTAAACAGATCACAAAATGACAGCGATGAGGGTCGTTTTGTGGCCTCAAATATCTTTGAGGAAAAAAATAATAATCAGTTAAACAATGGTTCATTTGCAGTTTTGTATCGGACAAATGCACAATCTAGATCGATCGAAGATGCTTTAAGAAAAATAAATATTGATTATCAGGTTTTTGGTGGATTATCATTTTATCAACGAAAGGAAATCAAAGACGTTATTGCATACTTGAGATTGGTTGTTAACAGTAATGATGAAGAAAGTTTTAGAAGAATTGTGAATTTTCCACCCAGAGGAATCGGGTTAAAAACATTAGAAAAATTATTGATTATTTCGGAGAGAGAAAATATTAGCATGTATGATACGATAGATATTATTGATAAATATCCAAAGCTTTTTAACAAAGGAGTTATGGGAAGAATAACTGACTTTAGAAATTTGATAGAAAGTTTGAAAATTGAGTCAAGAACAAAAAATGCTGATTACGTTTTAACAAATGTTATAAATGGAAGTGGAATTATTGATTTTTATAGAAACGAGGGTTCAGTTGAATCTATAAATAGAATCGAGAATATCGAGGAACTTAGAAGTGGGATAAATGATTTTATATTAGAACAAAAAGAATTAGCTGATGGGGACACTTCAATTACAAGATATCTACAAGATATTTCACTTTATTCTGAGACTGACAAAAGTTTCAATTCAGATAGAGTTTCATTAATGACAATTCATATGGCGAAAGGACTTGAATTTAATGTTGTTTATGTTGTTGGAATTGAGGAAAATTTGTTTCCATCAATATTAAGTTTAAATAGTTCCGAAGATTTAGAGGAGGAAAGAAGATTATTTTACGTAGCAATGACGAGGGCTAAACATAAACTCATTTTAAGTCATTGTGATTTCAGATTCAAATGGGGAAACATAATTGAATGCGAACCTAGTAGATTCATAGAAGAAGTCGATTTAGAATACATTAAAAAAAGTGATATTAAAGACGAATTTAAACCAACAATTGATAATAATATTTCCAGAATTAGAAAACTTAGAAAAAGGGGGTTTGTTAATGTAAATAAAGTTGATAATAATAATTCACCAATCATTAATATTGTTGTTAATGATATTGTTGAACATCAAAGATTTGGTTTAGGATTAGTCGAAAAAATTGAAGGAGATATTCAAAATAAAAAAGCGACAATAAATTTTAAAATTGGAGGAAGAAAAATAATATTATTAAAATTTGCAAAACTTAAAATAAAAAAGGGGACCTGAATCCCCTTTTTTTTGAAATATTTGAGAGAATTATTAATTTGTCGCTGCTTTCATGCCTTGCTCAATCAAATCATAAAACTGATCCAACTTTGGAAGTACTACAATCCTTGTTCTTCTATTTTTAGCACGCCCCTCACTTGTATCATTATCTGCAATTGGTACATAAAAACTTCTTCCAGCAGCTGTCATTCTTTCCGGTGGAACACCAAAGTCATTTTGTAATATCCTAACGATTGACGTTGCTCTTTTTACACTTAAATCCCAGTTATCCAATAAAACTTCATTTTGAATTGGTACATCATCAGTATGACCTTCAACCATAAATTCAATTTCTGGTTTGTCAAGAACAACTTGAGCAACTTTTTCTAAAACTCCTCTAGCTCTGTCTGAAACATAAGTGCTTCCACTGTTAAAGAGAAGTTTATCAGAGATTGAAATAAAAACAACACCTTTTTCAACATTAACCTCAATATCACTATCATTTATATCAATGAAGGCCCCCTTCAGGCTTGTTACTAATGCTAATGTTACAGAGTCTCGTCTTGTAACAGCATCTTGCATGGTTCTAATTACTAAATCTTTTTCCTTTAAACTTTCTAACGATTTTTCTAAGTTTTCAGCTCCCTTTTGGGATAGGGTTGTTAAATTACCCATGTTATTTATCAAATCCTGATTATTTGCTTTCAAAAAAGCAACCTGTTCCTGGAGTGCTTTTTCATTTGCCTCTGCTGTAGCTTTTTCATCTAAGCAAGTGTTTAATTTAACAGTTGCAGCGTTTAATAAATTTAAGTTGTTTTGGTTTTTAGATTCTAACTCGGCGTATTTCTTTTGAGAAACACAAGAGGATAATAGAATAAAAATTATTAGGGTAAAATATTTATAATACATAACTTCTTTTATTAATAAAATTAACAAAAATTATTCCATGATTAAACTTCTATGGTTCAAATTATTAAAATGATGAAAAGCTTTTTCTTTGCATCAAATAATAATTTATTAATAATGAAAAGGAATAATAGTAATTATCAATTTTTTTATTCTTTGTTCTCTTTTTTATAATTGAAGGGAAATTCAAGATAAAATAAGCATAAGCACGTAGAATAGAGTAGGAGAGGTTTGGTTTTAATTTTAGAAATGAAACCGTGACTATAAATGAATCAGAAATTAGTCTCAAAAATAGAACTATAAACAAAAATTTTGAAGGAACATTTTTAATTAACATCAATAGTGAATTTCTAAAATTTAAATAATATTTATTTGGTGAATTGTAATTCAAGGTACCTGCTCCAATATGGAAAACTTTTGCTTTTCCAATACTAATTATTTTATTGTTAACATACTCATTTTTTAATCTCCAACAAAAATCGATTTCCTCCATGTGTGCAAAGAATTTATCATCAAAACCATTAAGTTTTGTAAATATTTTTTTTCTTACTACAAAACAACATCCAGATGCCCAGAATACTTCTCTTGTTGTATTGTATTTGTTACAATTTTCTATATTTTTTACAACCCTTCCACGACAAAATGGATAACCAAAAAAATCAATAAATCCACCCGATGCACCCGCGTACTCATATTTCTCTTTATTATTGTAGTCTATAATACTGGGCTGAGCAACACTAACTTCATTGTTTTTTTCAAAAACTCTAATGATATCAAGAAATGATTTTTGATCCAAAAAAACAGCATCATTATTTAGAAAAAATATTAAATCCTCATTAATGTGGTTTACTGCAGCATTATATCCCCCAGCGTATCCTAAATTCTTTTCCAATAGAATTATTTTAACATCTGGGAATCTTGTTTTAACAAATTCTATTGAACCATCATTTGAATTATTATCAATTATATACGTTTTTGTATTTGGTGTGTTCTTAATATTTTCTTTTAAAAAAAGCTTTAGAAGATTTAAACCGTTATAATTTAAAATTGCCAATGCTCTTGTCATAACTCCAAATATTTAGGTAAAGTTTTTATCTGTTTGATGTCTTTAGTATTACAATCTAATGCTATTGTTTGGTTTCCATTGGTCAACATCAAATATTTTGATTTTAATTTTTTATTATATATTAAAATTTGATCAATCACTTTTGAATTTATTTTAATTTTCGATGATTTACATTCAATAAGTATAGCAACTTTTCCATGTCTATCATACACAATTACATCAAATCTTTTTTTTAGTCCAGTATCAATTAAAAATCCTTTTTCAGTTGAGATATGAGATATAGGAATTTCAAGTTGACTAATTAAATAATTGATAGTTATTTGTCTGACTTTTTCCTCCTCTGTTAATAGAATATATTTTTTTCTTACTATATCATAAATATATTTTTTATCTTTTTTTGTGACAATATTAAATTTGAATTTATTAAACTCCATCAATGATTAAAAGTACAAAGGATTTTCTTCAAGTCTTAAAAAATATAGATAAGAATAATCTTAAACCATTTTATATAATCAACAGCGAGCAATCGTATATAATTGAGGAATTTATAGAAAAATTTAAATCAATTATCCCGGATGAACTAAAGTCCTTTAATCAATTTATTTTTTATGAGCATGACTCCAAAGTGGAAGATATTTTATCAGTCGCTAACAATTATCCACTTGCCGGCGATTTACAAATTATAATTATTAAGGGAGGTGATAAAATAATAAGTAAATTAGATTTGTTCAAAAAACATATTGAAAATTCCTCAAATCATTGTTCAATTTTGCTCTGTCTGAATGGTCAAAAAATTGATAAGAGAAAAAAAATATTAAAACAAATTATTGACTTAGGGGGATTAATTGAAGTTCAAAAAATATATGAGAATCAACTTTCTGATTGGATAACGCATATCGGAAATTCAAATGATCTTCATTTTAACTATGAAATTGTTGAAATTATTAAAGAACGGACAGGGAATAATCTAAGTAAAATTTCAAATGAAATAAAAAAAATCACTCTGATGAGTAAAAAGGACATTTCTACTAAAGAACTTGTTTACAAATTTTATGGAATCAATAATGAGTATAATATATTCGAACTACAAAAAGAATTGGGTAAAAAAAACTATGATAAAGCTTTTAGAATTTCGAAATATTTTTCTGAAAACAGTAAAAAATATCCACCACAATTAATTTTTGCATCGTTACATAATTATTTTCTAAATCTCTTTCAAATCAAATCAAATTTAAAGCTTAGCTTTAGTGAAATTTCAAAACTAACGGGCATATATCAGGAATTTATTTTAAATGATTATAGAAAGGTTTCGGTAAATTATTCTCTAAAAGAAATTGTCAAGATTCTTAGCATCATAAAAGATTATGATGGAAAATCAAAAGGATTAATGAAAGATAAATATTTTGACTCTGAACTTTTACAATTTATTTCTGAGATTAAGAACTGAAATTTAGTGGATATTTATTTGGATCATATTCATTCATAACACTATAAATCCCTTCAAAAATGTCATCTATTGAGGGTTTAGAAAAATAATCACCATCGCTTCCGTAGGGAGGCCGATGATCTCTTGATGTAATTGTTTTTGGTTTTGAATCTAGGAATTGATATCCATTCTGGTCTTCAATAATTTTCTTAAGAATAAATGCGCTAGCACCCCCGTTGTAGTCTTCGTCAACGATAATAAGTTTATTTGTTTTTTTAAGACTTGATATAATTTGATTATCTGTATCAAATGGAATTAGTGTTTGTACATCAATTAAATCAACTGAAATGCCATGTGATTTTAACTCAATACAAGCTTTTTCAACAATCCTAAGCGTAGATCCATATGAAACTACAGTAATGTCTTCACCATTTTGAATATACTCAATTACACCCAATGGAACTTTAAATTTACCCAAATTACTTGGCATCTTTTCCTTTAATCTATACGAATTAAGTGGCTCAATAATCAAACTAGGTTCATTACAATCAAGTAATGTATTATACATACCAGCGGCTTGAGTCATATTTCTTGGAACCAAAATTCGAACACCTTTTATTGAGTTTAGTAGCATTCCCATCGGAGATCCAGAGTGCCAAATACCTTCCAACCTATGACCTCTTGTTCTTATAATTAATGGTGAAATCTGTCTACCTACTGTCCTGTAAGTCATTGTAGCCAAATCATCAGATATGATTTGTAGTGCAAAAATGAGGTAGTCAAGATATTGTATTTCTGCTATTGGACGAAAACCTCTCATTGCCAAACCAATTCCCTCACCAACAATGGATGCTTCTCTAATTCCTCTATCATCTACTCTGTTCTTAGTCCATTTTTTTTGGAGCCCTTCTAGTCCTTGATTAACGTCTCCAATTTTTCCTGTATCTTCTCCGAAAAAAATTAAATTAGGTTCTTTTGACATTAGGTAATCAAAGTTATCCCTCAGTATCAATCTCCCGTCTACCATTTTGGAATCATCATTATATTCTGGTGGAACTGGAATAACACTTTTGTAATTATTTTTAGACTCATTGTAAAGATGTGAACTGTAAAGAGGCTGGGTGTTTTTTTTATAGTCAGAAACCCAATTATTAATTTTTTCAAAAAAATTAGAACTGTTTTCTAATCTTAATGATCTTCGCGCAGCACTCATAACATCTTTTCTGCCTAAATCTTTTAATCTCAGAAGGGAATTGGCAATTTCTGCTAAATCCTTTGATTTATATTGATGAACCAATGACTTAATAAGTTTAATAAAAGAATCTCTTTCAACAATTATATCTTTTTGAAAATCATCCCATGCTGCTTTTTTCTCAGATTTAACAAACTCAATACAGTCTTTTTCAATCTGTTCTATTTTACTTAAATCTGAAAGATTATTATCAAGTATCCATTCTCTCATCTTTCTGTTACAATCATATTCCATTTCCCATTGCAACCTCGATTTATTTTTATAACGCTCATGAGATCCAGAGGTTGAGTGTCCAATTGGTTGAGTCAAATTCTTTACATGAATTAGAATTGGAATATGATTTTCTCTGCAAAAGCTACTGCTATGCTCATATAGTTGTATAAGAGATTGATAATCCCATCCATCAACAGTATAAATTTCAAAACCTTTATTCGATTTGTCCCTCTTAAAACCATGTAAAGCTTTTGAAATGCTTGATTTTGTTGTTTGATAAGAATTATTTACGGAAATACCATATTCGTCATCCCAAACACTAATAATCATTGGAACTTGATGAACACCAGCTGCGTTAAAAACTTCAAAAAAAGGTCCCTCACTTGTACTGGCGTTTCCAATTGTTCCCCATGCTATTTCATTGCCATTGTTTGAAAAGTTTTTAGAATTGAAATTACCTTCACGGTACAATTTAGATGCCATTGCTAAACCAAGTAATCTTGGCATTTGTCCTGACGTTGGTGATATGTCAGCTGATGAATTATATTTTTTAGTAGAGTCATTGAAATTACCTTCCTCATTAATATAGTTGGACATGAAGTGTGAACCCATTTGTCTTCCACCAGACATAGGTTCTTTATTTAAATCAGTGTTAGCGTACAAGGCAGAAAAAATTTGTTGTACAGAAATTTCATTCAAAGCCAACATAAATGTTTGATCTCTGTAGTACCCAGATCTATGATCCCCTTTTTTAAATGCCTTGGCCATTGCAATCTGAGGTAATTCTTTTCCGTCACCAAATATCCCAAATTTCGCTTTTCCACTCAGAACTTCTTTTCTTCCAAGTAAACTTGTCTCACGACTTATTACAATAGTCTTGTAGTCATTTAAAATTTCCTTTTTAAAAGCATTGAAAGTAATTGATTTAGTAAGTGATTTATCTTTCATAAAAATAGAAAATCAAAAATAGTGAATTTTTAAAACCATCGACGAGTAAATAATCTTGCTAAATTTTGATAATCCAAAGTTAAAACAAACCTGATATCTTTTAAATAATTCGGCTCATTAGGGTGAAATCCCCTTGAAGATTGAATGGGCAAATAAAATTCCAAATAATCTTCAATAAAATTTAAACGAAACCCCGTGTCATAGCCATTTTGTAGACTAACGTTTTTATTTTTAAATAAACCGAAATCAGCATATAACTCAAACCATTTCCAAATCGTTATGCCAGTATTAAGGACAAGTAAAAAGTCGTTGGCATAATCAGGGTTAATTCTTGATTTAAATGCACCATCTTGACGAACATATTGTTGTGATAAAAAGCCACTTGACTCAGATCTAGCTAAAAGAGAATTATTCAAAAGGAAATCAGAGGATTTATGAATATTAAAATTGATTTGATCATTACTTATATTATTTTTTAAAAATTTACCCCCAAAAATTCTAATACTGAGTTGTTTGTAATCTGAGAAATAATTTCTGTAATATAATGTTATTGAGTTTTTTATAAAATCCCCACTGAATTGAATATTATAATTTAAAGATTTAGTTTTTTTTGCCCCAGGGTTCGCCTTTGAAAAACTTAAGCTATAAACATTATTGATTTTCTCATTTTGGCTTATATCTGGTCTATCAATGAAATAGTACCTAAAACGCAGACTTGTAAATTTATTTGACTTTATATCAGAATCTCTTTTGAGAAATAAAATAGACGGTGTAAATTTTTTGTACCTAAAATTTTCATCATAATGAAAACTGGATGCTGATAAAAAATAATTTAAACTGATATTTTTTTTAATAAAATCTCTGTAACTGATGCTTATTGCACCTGCTAGTTTATCTTTTTTTAAACCGAAATAGGGTGAGAGCATGTAGGTGAAAGGTTTTGAGATTGGAGACCTGTTGGTAAAAGTCAATCCTGGCAATAAACCATCATAAAAATTATATCCAAGTTGTGGTCTATAATATAATTGATTTTCTGTTGAAGATTCAATGTCTGTATAAAAACGTAGCTTGGTTTTTTTTCTTTTACGAACAAAATTTATATAGTTGTTTTTGGAATTGATATCTACAAGTAAATTTTCAGGATCTATAATTATTTTTTTTAGATTATTTTCATGGGATAAATCGATTTCATCTTTGTAATCCAAATAAAGAAAGTTAATAATTGAGTCGTTTTTAAATACTTTTTTTATAGGGATAGGAATTTGTATTTTTTCTTTTGATTTATCAATAACTGATATTTTATTATTATTAATTTCAATTTTATAATCCAATGACTCTGAAAAATTTATATAATGATCAAAAAACCAATCTAAATTTTCATTTGTGTTGCTTTTAAACAGATCTTTTAATTGATTGTTATTAATGAACGATAATTTATCACTTAATAAAATCTTAAAAGTTTTATGAATTAAATCTTCATCATATAATTCTAACAACTTAAATGCATTCAATGATTTAGCGGGATTAATTAATCTGTAGTTGATTCGGGTAAGATTATTTGATGGTTCTGATATCATTTGATCAAGTCTTAATCTTTTTATATAGAGTTGTGAAATATTAAATATTTCACTCAATTTCTTATTTGATATTTGATGATTTTTGATTAGAAAGATATTTGATAAACTGCCTATTAATGCACTATCTGAATGATATTTTTGAATATACTTTTCGAGGTAATAAAATTCAATGCCAGATCGAATCCAGTAGTATTTCCTATCATTAAAATTTATAGAAGTCCTTAAAAAATCTCTTAGAATTACTTTAAATAAATTGATTTCATTTATGGTATTTTGATTAAAAACCTTTAAATAGGTGGGAATATCCGAATAAGGATATAGTGAATGTTCTTTAAAATACTTTTTCGTTAATAAGATTTTTGAATTGGAATAATTATCAAAATTTTCAGAAAGAAATGTATTTATTCTTTTAAAACTTTCATTTTTAATTGATATAATTTTTTCTTCGTTAGTAACAATATTAAAATGATCATTTTTTATCATTTCAAACTCATTATTCTTATAAATAAAGCAAGAAAGGTCCTTAAGTTTACTACAATTAAAGTTTATAATTTTTCTATCACCAACGATATTTTGAGAATGAATACAGTTGCTGTGGAAAATATATTTTAACGGAATTGTAATTTCCATCGATATCTCATCGAATGAATTAAATTGATCATCAAAATTTAGATTAGATTCTCTTATAAAAGAACCATTTAATAATGGTGTTACTCTGAGTAAAAAATTTTTAATGGTGTATGTTTTATTATTTGAATAACCGTAATCATGCATTTTAGAGTTGGGAAAAACTAACCTGTAATTAATATTTACTTCAATTTTTTGATTTTTTTCTAATTCATTTTTTAAAATTATTTCGATTAAATCAGGGTTTTCAGTGGTCCTTTTCCAACTAAGGTTAGAAGAACCTGTACTTATTTTATTTATTTTAGTAATACCTCTCTCTTTTTTTTCTGACTTAATTAATGCTAAATTGTATTCTTCAGAAAGTTTCTTGGATAATGGGGTGTCATTAGCAGAATAAGCATTATTCCAATCATAAAGAATTAAGTGATTTAATTTATTTTCAGAATTATTAAGAAAAATAATTTTTTGCTCAACATCCATGTGATTTAAATCAGGGTGAAGAGAAGATTTTATTTCGTAATAATTTTGTGCAAAAACCTGGTTTAAACACATTACTAAAATTACTATTAATAAAAAACGCAAGTGTTAAAAATTTGGGGAGAAACTTTTTTGATTGTAAAATTTATTCAATATATCTATCACCTCATTTTCAGAATCTACCAACTCAAACAAAAACATTTCATTTGATGAAACATTTTTAAACTCATTACAAACCTTGTTTTTTAACCAATCTATACATCCTGTCCAAAATTCACTTCCAACTAAAATAACTGGAAATTTTTGAATTTTTTTAGTTTGTATTAGAGTCAATGCTTCAAATAATTCATCCAGGGTACCAAAACCACCTGGCATAACGATAAAAGCTTGAGCATATCTAACAAACATAACTTTTCTAACAAAAAAGTAATCAAAATCAATTAACTTATCCGTATCAATAAATTCATTGTGTGTTTGCTCAAAAGGTAAATCAATATTTAAACCAACAGATATTCCACCTGCTTGTTGAGCACCTTTGTTTGCAGCTTCCATAATACCGGGACCACCACCAGTTATTACACCGAGCCCCATACCAACAATTTTCTTAGCAATCTTTACAGTTTGTTTGTAAAAAGGGTCGTCTTCTTTGGTTCTTGCCGATCCAAATATTGATACGCAAGGTCCTAATTCAGATAATTTCTCATATCCCTCTACAAGCTCTCCCATAATTTTAAAAACAGACCAAGAATCATGAGATTTTTCTATCCAGTTTTGTTTATTCATTAGTTTAAATTTAACTCCTTTTTAAATATATTTGAAGTTGGTGAATCATCATTTTTCAACATTTCTTTCAAATCACCTTGAAATACTAACTCGCCACCATTTTTTCCACCACCAGGACCTAACTCAACAAAATGATCTACAATTTTCAACACATCAGTATTGTGTTCAATTATAATAATTGTATTGCCTTTTTCTGAAAGTTTTATTATAATTTTCATTAATTGATCAATATCTGCGAAATGTAGTCCAGTTGTAGGTTCATCAAATATGTAGAGAGTCTTTCCCGTATCTCTTTTAGATAATTCGGTTGCTAACTTTATTCTCTGGGATTCACCACCGGAAAGTGTAGTAGATTGTTGACCTAATCTAATATATCCAAGTCCAACATCAATTAGAACTTTTAGTTTGGATAATATTTTTGGATAATTTTTAAAAACAAGTGCAGCATCTGAAATTGTCATGTTTAATATATCTGAGATAGAATTGTTGTTTAGTTTAACAGTCAGTGTCTCTTTGTTAAATCTTTTCCCATTACATACCTCACAATCAACAAAAATATCTGGTAAAAAATTCATTTCAATTTTCTTCATTCCAGCCCCCTGACATTCCTCACATCTTCCACCCTTAACGTTAAAACTAAATCTTCCAGTTTTATATCCTCTTATTTTTGACTCAGGTATTTTAGCAAACATTTCTCTTATCATTCCATATAGACCGGTGTAAGTTGCTGGATTACTCCTTGGGGTCCTTCCGATTGGAGATTGATTTATCTGGATTACTTTATCAATATTTTTTATTCCACTCATATTTGAATAGGGAAGGGGTTCAATTGTTGAATTATAAAAAGCCCTACTTAATATTGGATACAATGTTTTATTAATTAAAGATGACTTGCCACTTCCAGACAATCCACATACTCCAATAATTTTTCCTAAGGGAATTGATAACTCTATATTTTTAAGGTTGTTTCCTGAACATCCTGACAAAATCAACTTTTTACCATTGTTGGTTTCATTAAAACTATCTCTTGATATTTCTTGTTTGTTAAATAGGTAGTCCGAGGTAATTGAACTTATTTTTTTAATATCGTTTATTTTACCATTAAAAACTATTTCACCCCCATTTTCACCTGCTCCAGGACCCAAATCTATTAAATGATCGGACTGTAGCATTATTTCCCTGTCATGTTCCACAACAATTACAGTATTACCTAAATCCCTAAGTTTTTTTAATGATTTAATTAGTTTTAAATTATCTATTTGATGTAAACCAATGGATGGTTCATCAAGAATATACAAAACATCTTGCAGGCGGGAACCAATTTGAGTGGCAAGACGTATTCGCTGAGACTCTCCTCCAGAAAGGGATTTTGTCTCTCTTCCAATTGAAAGATAGTTTAAACCAACATCTCTTATGAACTCGACTCTTTTTTTTATTTCAACAATAATTTCTTGACATATCTCAAGTTTTTTTGCAGAAATCTTTTTATTCAATGATTTGATCCAATCGTATAATTCATCAAAATCCATCTTACCAAGATCAGTGATATCTTTATCATCAATTTTAAAATATTTTACATGTTTATTTAATCGAGATCCACAACATTTATCACATTCAATTGTCCTCATAAATTTTTTTGACCATGTTTTTATTTTTTTACTGTAAGCATTTGAGTGTTGATTTAAAATAAAGTTAATTATACCTTCAAAATCAATTTCATATGTTCTAGTTAGACCCAGTGATTTTGAAACAACACTAAATTTCTCATTTCCGCCGTTTAATATAATTTCCATAGCCTGGATGGGAATTTTATTAATTGGGGCTTTTAAATCAAAATTATATTTGCTGGCAATATTTTCTAATTGTTTAAAAATCCAAGTGTTTTGAAATGAACCCAATGCAGTAATTCCGCCGGCATGTATGGATTTGTTGTCATCAGGAATTAGTAAGTCCATATCAACTATATTTTTTATACCTAGACCAGAGCAATGTTTACACATTCCTTTTGGGGAATTAAAAGAAAATGAATTTGGTTCAGGCTTGTCAAAAGATATTCCAGTTTCTGGACAAACCAAATTTTTACTGTAATAGTTTAGTTTATTATTATCGTGGATGATAAGAATAGAGTCGTTACCCTGAGATAAAGCTATTTCAACAGACTCTTCAAGTCTTTTCAAAGAATTGTTGTCATCATTAACCGTTAGTTTATCAATCAGTAGATCAATATCATGGACTTTGTAACGATCTAATTCCATACCTTCTTTAATATCTTGTATTTCATTGTCAACACGGACCTTTGTAAAACCTTGTTTTCTCAGATTAAAAAATAATTCTCTGTAATGACCTTTTCTAGATTTTATAATCGGAGAATAAATAGAAATTTTTTTATTTTGATATCTTGATGTAATTAATTGCAGAATTTGATCATTGGAAAAGTTTACCATTATTTTTCCTGTTTTAGGACTATAAGCGTCCGAAACCCTTGAGAATAATAGTCTTAAAAAATCATAAATTTCAGTTGTCGTACCTACTGTAGATCTTGGGTTTTTGGTTGTGGTTTTTTGTTCAATCGCTATCACAGGGGAGAGACCATCAATTTTATCAACATCTGGTTTCTTCAAACCACCAATGTATTGTCTTGCATATGCTGAAAAAGTTTCGATATATCTTCTCTGTGCTTCAGAATATATTGTATCAAAAGCAAGTGAAGACTTACCACTTCCCGAAACACCGGTTATCACAACCAATTTGTTTCTTGGAATATTTAAATCAATATTCTTTAAATTATGAACTCTGCATCCTGTTATCGAAATATATTCCTGCATAAAAATAATCTTTCAATATAATGATAAAAAAGACTTTTCTTGTTTAAAAAATTACCAAAAATGAAGTATTGAATTAGTATATTTGATGTCGATGGTACTCATCAAATCAATTTCTGGAATTAGGGGAACACTTGGAGATGATGAAAACAGTCTGAATCCTAACAATCTGTCCAGATTTGTTCACGCATTTTCACTTTTCCAAAGAAGAAAAAATAGAAATAAAAAAATAACCATAGCTGTTGGAAGAGATGGGAGAGAATCGGGTCAAACATTTATTAAGATTGTAAATAAAACTCTTTCTATATGTGGAATTCATGTAGTCAATATTGATCTCACGACCACACCAACTGCTCAGTTGATTATAATTAAAAAAAAATTATCGGGTGGAATAATGCTCACGGCGAGTCATAATCCAAAAAACTGGAATGCATTAAAGTTTTTTAATGATAGAGGTGAGTTTTTAAGCGAAAATGAGGTAAAAGAAATTCTTGATATCGAAAGTAATAATTTAACTCCTCAAATCAATAATATTGATTTAGGTAAAATAAATGATTTTAAAGACTCATTTAGACTTCACATTGATGAAATTCTAAATTTAAAACATGTTAATCCACAAAAAATCAGAGATAAAAAATTTAAAATTGTCGTTGATGGTATAAATTCCAGCGGTGGAATTATTATTCCTATGTTACTTGAAATCTTGAATGTTGAAGTAATAAAAATAAATTGTGTTCCTGATGGTAATTTTGCTCATGACCCCGAACCTTTAGATAAAAATCTGAATGAATTAAAAAAAGAAGTTCTAGTACATAATGCTGATCTTGGTATTGCAGTGGATCCTGATGTTGATAGATTGGTGTTTGTTTCAGAGAAAGGTGAAACACTTGGAGAAGAAAACACATTAATTTCTTGTGCTGATTATATTTTATCAAAAGAGAGTGGACCAGTTGTATCAAATTTATCTTCATCAATGGGTTTAAGAGATGTATGTACAAAATATAATGTTGAATATTTTTCATCAAAAGTTGGTGAAATTAATGTTGTAGAAAAAATGAAAACTGTCAATGCAATAATTGGTGGAGAGGGTAATGGTGGGATTATTTATCCTGAAAGTCACTATGGAAGAGATGCACTTGTTGGAGTGGGTCTTTTACTAACTTCGTTGGCATTAAAAGATGAATCAATCTCTAAAGTGTTTGAAGAACTTCCAAAATATCACATGCTAAAAGAAAAAATTAATATTGATGCTAACCTAAATTTTAATGTGATTAAAATTAAATTAAAATCAGCGTTTCAAAATTATTCATTTAATGAAACTGATGGTTTAAAAATAGAGAATAAATCTTCTTGGATTCACGTTAGGAAATCCAATACTGAACCAATTATTCGAATATACATAGAGTCTAAACAAGTCGAGATCTCAAAATCAATGCTTAATTCAGTTAAAAAAGCATTAAGTTAAACTTGATTTTTCATGTTTAAATCTCCTGTGCGTCCAAAAATAATAGGAGGGATTTGTTTTAATTTGATTCTCAACCATTTTTTTATAAATTTCAGTTATTTCCTTCTCTTTTAGTTTTAAGGGTTTATCTGCAATTAATTTAAATTCCATTTGATATTTACCTCTTTTGATCTTCTTCATTTCGCCAAAAACTACAGGAATATCC
>CACKBA010000026.1 GCA_902598295.1 uncultured Bacteroidota bacterium | reverse complement strand
ACTAATTTTGCTATGGTTAGTTGATGGCAGTTTCCATTTCGTTTTTTCACTATGAATCAAACAGATTTTGGGCATTTAAACAAATGGTCGAATCTAGGAAATATTTTTTAGGAAATGATAATTTATCATTTTACAAAATGCTAGGGACGGGAGGTAAAGGAGGTTTTATTTATCCAGATTTAAACGTTTATTCTCTATTATGTGTTTGGAAACACCCCGAGATGATCAATGATTTTATTTATAATAGCACCCATGCTAAAGAAATTGCAAGCACCTCTAGTAATGATATGTTTTCATCGTTTATTCGGCATCCAAATTTTACAAAAAAAATAAAGAATGTATTTTTCTCTGGTGGAAGTGTTCATCCTGGTGGAGGAATACCACTGTGTATATTATCCTCAAAAATTATTTCAGATTTAATTGAAAATTAATAAAACATATCTCTCAATATTTTTAATCTGGTTGGTTCACATTTCAGGACTGCTAGGGTTATTGTTCTATGATTTTATTTTTTTTGCATCTTTTACACCTATAAATTTATTCCTCACCAGTCTTCTTCTGATGGTGAATCAAATTAAACTTCACAAAAGAGA
Organism: uncultured Bacteroidota bacterium; assembly: GCA_902598295.1. Lineage (GTDB taxonomy): Bacteria > Bacteroidota > Bacteroidia > Flavobacteriales > Flavobacteriaceae > Eutrophosalina. The sequence continues at coordinate 16,317 of CACKBA010000026.1, read as the reverse complement.
ATTGTTATGCATAGTTTTAATTTTTTGGACTGGGATATTTGTAGAGTTTTTGGGAGTGAATTACGGTTTATTGTTTGGTGAATACTCATATGGAAAAAACCTTGGACCAAAGTTGCTAGGAGTACCCTTCTTAATTGGAATGAATTGGGTGATTCTTACAACAATTTCAGGGAGTATTTCAAACTACATTTTTAAAGGAAAAAAAATTATGGCAATTTTATCAGGTTCAGTATTAATGTTAATAATTGATTTTTTTATTGAACCAGTTGCACCAACACTGGATTTCTGGGAGTTTAAAAACTCAATTGTACCATTTTCAAATTACACTGGCTGGTTAATAACAGGTTTATTTACTCAATTTCTATATCAGTTTTTATTTAAAGAGAAAGAACTGACATTTTCAATTAATTTGTATTTCGCAATATTTGTTTTCTTTCTATTCTTGAATTTGAAACTTTAGTTTTTTTGTAGTTGTTCTATATTAATTACAAGGTTATTAATTGTAAGAATAAATTTAGTCAGGCAGAAAATATTAACATCCCGATTACGGAAACTACAAATATGAATACCAACCACTGCTTCCAATATGTCCTATAACAAAATTTAATTTTAATATAGTTATATAGGTTATTCATTTATATAAATATGGACATTAATCCAAAAACAATCCCTGACCAGATTAAAGATCCAATCAAAGCTTGAACTATTGCTAATCTTTTGTGACGGCCCTCCATAAATGCAATTTCCTCTTTTTCACTAACTGGACCTAAATCCTCATATTCACCTGTTAACTGATTTTTTCTTTCTATCCTTCCTACTGCCCCCATGTAATTGGTAACAAAAAGGTATAGAAATAAAATTCCAACAATAATTATTTTAATGTTCATATGTAAATAATAAGGTTAGTCTATTCACTTATTGGTGTGTGTGGAATCATTCCAATTATTTTGTGATTTCCATTATATTTTCTCAATATATATGATGCGCTTCTTTGATTAGCACCCATAATTGTACTGTCTTTTAAATATCTAGTGAAATTCATTTCAATTATAGAAAGATTTTCATCAGATTTAAAATGCTCCCATTTATTTCTGATTGAATATCCGTAATTATTAGAATCTAGGGTTTCAAACGCTGAGATTAAGAAATCTTTAACCTCTTTTTCTGTATTCATAACCATAGTACTCTCTTGGGTATATAATACAAAGGGAACCCCATAAATTTCGTTTACTATTTTATCAAAATCACCCTCACTCCAATATTCAACATAATTAGAGAATGTTTGTTCAATTGCGTTATCCACATTTAAATCACTTTTTGAATCACAGGATAAGAAAATAATAAATATTAATATTAAGGTTAGTTTTTTCATTTGTTAAGGCAGGTTTTTTTCTATATTTCCGTTTTAATTTCACTTATGATTCTTTTTGCATCATCGTATTCACCAAATTCATCACGATAATATTCATTAAGCCCTATTAATTCATTTAGAAATAACTCATATTCAGTCTTACTTCCTAAATATTTTTCTAAAATTTCAATAAGCCTAATTACTGTCTTCTTATCCTCAACATAGCCATCTTTACTTTCTTTTTCAATTAAAAAGTTATACATCTTAGCATCAGATTTAGCATATTTTAAAGATTTTTCTAAACTTTTAGCCCAGTCTTTTCTACTTTCTATTTCAAAATCAATTTTTTTTAAAAAAAGCGAGGCATCTATTGATATAAAATTTTCAAACTCTTCAGCAAATATATCATTATAAGTTTTATCATATTTAGCTAATATTTTCTGAATTTTTTGACAAGATTCTATAAATTTCCAGTTCAATTTTATTAAATAATCATAATCTATCTCTATCTCTATCTCTGGCTCTGGCTCTGGCTCTCTCTCAAATAATGCTAGCGGAATAGACGTAGTTTCGAATATACGCGATATATTATATCCGATTATTTGTTGAATATCATCATTAATGTCATTTGCCAAATTAAGAAATTCTTCAACAGTTTGAGCGTCAAGTTTAGGATCAGCTTTAGAGTCCTTTAACCCACAAGAAAAGACAAATGGAATAAATAGTAATAGTAGAATTAGTTTTTTCACAATTATAAATTTTGTACAAATATTTATGCTAAAAAGCTAAAGCAAAGTCTAATTCTTCTCTAAGGATTTTAAATGCAGGATTTGCTGCAAAAGCTTCCTTTCCCATTGAATAAATTAACTTCCCATATGAATCATAAATCTGAATATAAGTTTCAACCAAATATGGAGCCCTCAAATCTACTGTTAAATATAATATCTCATCAGGGGAAGTTTTAACCTCCTTTGGTAATTTATCGTGTGTTTTATATGGTTCTGAAACATTAACATACTCCATAGGAAGTCCTTTCATTCTCTTCTTTAAATTTCTTTTAATGTCCTTATGATGTTTTCTTGGTGGCAAAAGAATTATGTACTTATACTTAGATAAATCTTGTCCATAGAATGATTTATCAACCCAATTTGAAATCCTAGAAACTCTTGCTTCTTGTATCCTAGCCATAGCTTCTGAGTAATTTTTTTGGGTCCAATAAGCATTAACTGCTTCAACTGATTTATCCTCTACTAGTACATTAGTCTCGGATGCAATGTAAACTTCAGTTTGAGAAAATAACATAAGTGGGAATAAAAAAAGTATTAGAAATGATTTTATTAGTTTTTTCATAATTATAAATGTAATAAATTCGCATCAAACAGAGCTTGAAGTTGTATTGTGAGATACAAGATGCGATACATCAAAAAGCAAGAGGGTGTTTTATTTATCCTTTTATATCTGTTACGGCCTCGTAGCTTAACTGAATAGAGCATCTGATTACGGCTCAGAAGGTTGCAGGTTTGAATCCTGCCGAGGTCACAAAAGGGGATTAACAAATTATGTTTTTCTTGGGGGTGATAGTATTGATATGATTAAAGGCTGAATTTAAAGTATTATTGTAAAAATAGGTGACATTGAAAACATAAAAATATCAGCATAATGAAAAAACTAACCTTATTATTATTATTACTTATTCCACTTGTTTCTTTTGGTCAAACTACTTCACCAGAACAAATAAAAGAATTTGCTGAAAAGATTAATGAGGAATTGCCATATACAATGCCTGGAACAAATGTTACATTACAAAATGTTTCTGCAATGGGTCGAACAATTATATATACATATCAAGTTCCTGAAGGTTGGATCCCATTTGAAGATATTAAAACACAATTATTAAATACTCTTTCTTTAGATCTCAAAAAATTGTACTCAAAAGAACAAATTAACTTAATGTATAATTATTTTAGAGATGGAGGTTTAGTCAAAGGTGTTACAATTTCTTACAGGGATTTTAATTTGCCTAAATTAAATTCATTAGGAGATTACATTAGCTATAAGTCACACCCAAAAGCTAAAGGCGTAAATATCAAAATAAAAGACCCATTAGGTTTTGAGAAATTGGAAGGAGATAGACCCAATGTTGTAGCTAAATATAATAATAGAGATGAAAACTTATTTTACTCATTTGTCATCAGTGAATTACCCCTTTTTTTTAGTAGAAATGAAGTAAGAGAGTATATATTTAGCGAAAGTTCTAATTTGATTGCGAGTGAACTTGTGAAGGAGTATGGAGGTGAATTAATCTCAAGTCGATTTACAGACATTGACAGATATCCAGCAATTGAATATGTTTTTGATTTAGAAAAAAAAATTCTTGATCAAAAAATAACAATGAGAAATTTAGCTTGGTCTATTTATTATGAAGATAGAATTATTGTAATTAACGGTATGACCACAAAAGATAACTTTGAAAAACACAAATATATTTTTTCACTAATTACTAATTCAATTTTATTTGAAGAACAGTATAATTATCCTGGAAGTGAAAAAATATATAATAATGATAATTTTAATGAATTTGTTGATAAATTTTATAGAGAGTTAGAGACATTTGGAATAAATAAGATCCGCCCCAATAAAATTAATATTAGGTTAGAACCACTAGATAAATTTAAAGACACATCACATTATCACGGATTTTCATTAGGAGCTAATAATGATAATATTATTGATATTGTATTAAATGAAAGAAGTTGGAATAATTTTACAAAAGCCCAAAAATATTATTTGATTTTCCACGAACTATGCCACGATGTTTTAAATTTAAAAGATCTTAATTATATATCTAATGAAAAAGAAATAATGTACCCTTCAATTCATAATTTTAAAAATTTAACGATGGATGATTTTATAGAAAATTTTCATAAACTATTAGAAAAATATTAATTATATCTTACAATAATTTTTATGAAAAAGAACATAATTATGGAAAGATAACTCTAGGTGTTTTGAGCTTATCAATCATTTATTTCAATATTTTCACCATCAGAGGTGAATAGATTCATATATGTTCCTTTGTGTTTGCCACTTTCAAGATCTAAGTAGTTAGGGATACCGTCACCGTCTAGTTCACCTTTAAGAGCATTCGGTTTAAAGATTAATTTACCAATTAGATCAATATCACCATTTGGAGTTATTATACATAAAGAAGAATACAAAAAGTCATCTTTTGTAGGGACTTCATCACTCTCAACTTCATAATAAAAAACTGAACCACTGTAATCTTTCTCAAGATATAATGTATTCTCATAATCATCTGAATTTGGGTTTATTTCTACGTCTTTGTCCCAATCTTTTTCACATAACTCTTCAATTTCTGAATAATGTGTAAAATCATTAGCCTCTAGTTCCAAGACACTTTTATTATTCTCATCATAAACAGTCAGGGATAATGGACCATTTCCACTGTTATCAAGAGCACAAATTTCAAAATCAGCTTCACCATTAAGATGTAAATCCGCTAATTCGGAGATATTATCAATATCCCACCTTGCTTGTTCTGATTGTTCTGCATCCAAACTTTTAGTTTGAATGTGATACTCCCAACCAATCATTTCAATTGTATACTTCATGTTTTAATTTTAGTTTATAAATATAAATATGATAATTTAAATAAACTGATATGCACAATACTAAAATCAGAAATCAGTTGTGGGTAAGATATAAAAAAAGGGAACCTAAATTTTAGATTCCCTTATTTTGAAATAATAAATTTTTACTGACTTTGTTCAGCGTACAAAGCTGCTTCCTTATCTATATCAGTAGTGTCAAAATAGCAGGCAGTAGAAACGATTTTATCGTCTTCCCACTTCCACCAGCAATGGAAATTGTTTGTTTGTACCTCTCCTGTAATTTTTGATTTTCCTGTCCATTCGGCCCATTGATTTGTGTAAATACTACCATCATTGTAATACATAGTAGTTACCCATGGTGTTAAATGTTCCATTTCATCATAAAGCATTGAATGAAAATTATAACCAGCAATTATTTCATCATTTGTGTATTCATCATTGTTAACATAATGAACTCCATCCTCTGCAAAATAATCTTTGGCCATATCAAAATTTCCTTCCGTGTAGGCTTTAGCAAGATTTTCAATAATTATTGTTTTCTCATCTGTTGCCATCATCAATCCAGCTCTCTCAGATGTATCAAAAGGAATATCACCACAAGAAGTAAAAAATAAAAATATAGTTAACGTAATTAGAATTGAATTTTTCATATTATAATTTATTCTGTTTCTTCAACGATATCTTGACCGGATCCCGACCATCTTTCGATTTTCCCATCCTTTACAATAAATGTTTCAAATTGTCTCCAATTGTTGACATTTTCTAGTGAATCTTTGAATGTATATACAAAATGTGTTTTTACAATTTCATATCCACTTTCTGGATTAATGACTAAGGAATAAACATGCTTGAGTTCTGTATCCAATGTGGCTCCGTTAGCCGCTCTTACAGAGTCTCTTCTAAGTGAAGCATCTTGTACCCAATCTAAGTTTCTTAAAATACCATCCCCACCATAGAACCTAATCGAATCAGCAGATAATTCATTCATGGTCTCAAAATCTCTTGTATCCCATGCTTTATTAAAAGCCATAGCGGTTTCAATACTTTCATCAGTTCCTAATGAAAATTTATAATCTTTACCCCAATCATATGTATTATATCCAACAGTTGGAGCATCACAACCTATAAAAAGTAATACGGAAAAGGCGATAAAATATTTAATGTTTAGTTTTTTCATAATTAAAATTTTTTTAAATGTAGTTGAAATAAATCTCTAATTGGAATTAAGCGATAAAAATTTATAATAATTTATAATTCAATAATTATGACAGTTGAAAATTGAGAATGTAATAACTATATTGACAAATAAATATATTTTTTCTAAAATGAAAAAAATAATTCTTTTTCTAACGATTTTCCTAACATCTTGTGAATCAACTTTGGAAACCAAAAACTTTATTATTGTATTTGTTGATGATATGGGATATGGTGACACTGCATCATATGGCCATCCAACCATAAAGACCCCAAATCTTGATATTATGGCTAATGAGGGACAGAAATGGACACAATTTTATTCAGCTTCAAGTGTCTGCACACCAAGCAGGGCAGCATTAATAACAGGTCGATTACCAATTAGAAATGGCATGATTGGAAAAGAGCAAAGAGTACTATTTCCTGACTCAGATTTTGGACTGCCATCAACAGAAATAACAATTGCTGAAAAACTAAGAGAAAACGGATATAAAACTGCTGCAATTGGTAAGTGGCATTTGGGTCATAAGGAAAAATATTTACCCATTAATCATGGTTTTGACTATTATTATGGAATTCCCTACTCAAATGATATGAACGCGATTAATGGTGTCACTTGTTGCCCAGGAAATAATTATTGGCAGCAATATGATTCAGAAAACATAAATTCTAACAATTATAATGTTCCAATTATCGAGAATACTGAAATCATTGAAAGACCTGCAGACCAAAGAACAATAACAAAAAGATTTACGGACAAAACAATTGATTTTATAGATAAAAATAAATCAGATAATTTCTTTATTTATCTGGCTCACAGCATGCCTCACACACCACTTTTTGCATCCGAAGATTTTTATGGAAAGAGTAAATCAGGATTATACGGAGATGTAATTGAGGAAATTGATTACAGTATGGGTAGAATTATGAAAAAACTCATTAATGAAAATCTTCATAACAATACTGTAGTAGTTTTTACATCAGACAATGGACCCTGGTTGCCTTTTGATACACATGGAGGATCGGCAGGACCACTTAGAGAAGGGAAAGGCACTACATGGGAAGGGGGTCAAAGAGTTCCTGGTCTTTTTTGGGGTGGAACAATAAAAAAAGGTACTATAAGTGATTTAGGTTCAACAATGGATTTGTTTCCTACTCTTTTGGATTTTGCAGGAATCAAAATTCCAAATGACAGGATAATTGATGGAATAAGTTTAAAAAACACATTAATTAATCATGAACCACACAAAAGAAAATCCATTCTGTTTTATAGAGAAAGAGAAATTTATGCAGCGAGGCTTAATGAATATAAAGCACATTTTATAATTGAAGGCGCATATGATTATGGTGCAAGCAAATATTATGATGCAAAAGACTATATAAAAAAGAATCAGAAAAAAATTTTAAAGAAACCTTTATTGTTTAATCTAAACGAAGATGTCTCTGAAAAATATAATATTGCAGAGGATTACCCTGAAATTATTGATAAAATTAAATACATGATTGAAAATCATAGAAGAAATCTAAATGCACCACCCGATTTATTGTCTAAAAGGACTTCAAAAGAATTTTAACAATTAATATTAAATAATTGTTTTTTAATTGAACATTTTAAACATTTTCTGACATTTAGTATATTTATAATTGATTATGAAACAATTGATTCAAATACTCTCTTTCTTTATTATTTCAAACTTTTTTTATGCACAAAAACAAGAAAATCCTGTTTTAAAAGAGCTCAATGAAATAATTTTAAATACTAAACTATACGGAGGGTTCTACAATGGTATGACCAGAGAAATTGCCACAAATGAGTACGAAACAAACAAGTATAGTAAATACTATAACATTACATTTCCTGGCGTAAATCACAAATTTAGTCTACAGAACGACCCAAGAGGCTGGGATGGAGTTGGCGAAGGAAAATTAAATCAAGTATTAGGACCAGGCGACAGATTGGGTGATCCAAATCTTAGCGGTAAGTTTCAGAATGTTTCAATAATAGAGGTTGAGTTATTTGGTAAACTTTATTATACACCAAAAGATGGTTTAATCGGGGTTAAATTATTCAGTTCTGAGGCTGGTAGTATTAATAACTACAAGGAAAGTTTAAAGGGTATTTTAAACTTTCTCACATCTGTGGGTTATTCAGATCAAATTAGGGAACCCATGTCTGTCAATGATAAAAGAAGTAGTGAACAAAATGATAGTCATAAAAAATTAATAAATGGTGAATACACGGTAGAAAATAATTTCTTCAGTGATGAGAAGTCAATTGATTTGGTTTTTACTTTAACAAAAGGTGAACTCAAAATTGACGTTTTGATTCACGACCCATCTCAGTCTAGCGGTGGCCAAATTTCCATACTTATATACAACAGCAAAGATTTTGATTACTTTAAACACCTTGAAGGAATTAAAGAAAATATATCTAGCGACTTCGGTTAGAATTAAAAGAAATTTTTTTATCTTACAGTTTGAATTAATAACTAAACATTGTTTTTTTTGACAATAATTTAATTTTTCGAACAAAAATATATGACTTATGAATAATATTAACTTTTATATTGTGCTTTTATCAGTTGTAAGTTTGTTGAGTTTTAACCCACTTAACGCACAAACTGATGGTGCTGCATCTTGGACAGGTGGAGGTTCCGATAATAACTGGTCAAACCCTGACAATTGGACAACAGCTTCCTACCCATCTGGAGCTTCGTCAGTTGTTTTAATAGGTGATGCCAGTCAAGGTGGCGCTTCTTACGTTGCAACTATCAACCTCGACGTTGATGTTACCTTAAAACAATTGAAAATGGGTGGTGGTGTGCCGGCTGCGCACAACCAAACAATCTCAGGAACGAACACGATGACGCTAACGGGTGGTCCAGCAGGTAGTGTTGTTACGAATATTATACAAATTAATAAGGCTAATGGGGTATTTACATTTGATTGTAATGTTACAGTTGACTCCCCTATCGCTAATAGTACAAGAAATGCCCAGATGAACTCCACAGGTGCAGTAGGAATTGTATTTGGTGCTGGCAAAACACTAACGATTTCCGATCACTTTGGAGTCATTTTTAAAGCCAACAACAATCACCAGAACTACGTTACGTTTGCTGGGACTATCACCAGTACAGCAACAAAAGATTTAATAATGAAAAATTATGGCAATGCAACATTTGCATCAACTGTTGATATGACAAACTTTACAGGAGATTTGTCAACAGCAGGTGGAAATACAAGTATTGGTACTAAGGTACAAGGTGCAGTTAAGTGTAGACAGTTGACGCTGGCTAATGCACACAACGTTACAATTGAATCTGGAGGAAGTGTTACTGTAACATCAAGTGTAGTCACGACTGCGAACAGTGCAAAAATTGTTGTTGAGGCTGGACGAACTGGTTCGGGTGCACTTATTGCCAACAACGCTGGAAATAATGGTGAAACATTACCAACAGTAAGATTAGAAAAAACAACAGAAAGACTGAATCAAAACAGTGTTCGTGAGTGGACCCTTCTGGGTATTCCGGTTGACGGTTGGACCTCTACTAATATACAATCATCAACAGCTGCAAATGGTAGTAAAGAGGCAATTGGTCATTTTGATAACTCAACTGGTCAATGGGTTACTTACAATGCTGATGCTGGCACTGCTTTAACACCTGGAAAAGGTTATCACGCAAGTCCAGACGATTCTGGGGATAATGTAATACCAATGGAGGGGACTTTAGTGGATGAAGGATTTATGCAAACAACGATAAATGATCAAGCAGGAACGCACGGAAATTGGAACTTAATTGGAAATCCATACCCTGCATACATGAGGTTAAACGATCAAGATACCGGTGATAGCAATAGCGCGACAGATGACTTTTTATCCGATAATGCAGGTAATATTCACAACACTTATGAAGCGATTTATTCTTGGGATGGAGAACAGTATGTTCCCCACAACTATGCTGGCTCAGGAAAAAACTATGTTGCACCAGGTGAAGGTTTCTTTGTCTATGTTCGAGACACAAGTGATGATGGATCTAATTTGAACATAAACTTTAGAGAAGCCTATCTAACTACAAACAAGGGTGCAAACTTTAATGCAGCAGTAGTTCAAGGGGGTGAATCTTCAAAGAATGAAGCCAAAATTAAATTTAAAGTTTTAAATCTTGAAGACAATAAATCTGATTATGCATACATTAACTTTACCAAAAATTCAACTCAAGGTTTAGATCCAGGATATGACCTTGGAAAGTTTACAATGGGTAGTGGTCCTAAGATTTCAACTAGATTGGTTAAGAATGATGAGGGTTACCCTCTGGTTTATCAATACCTTTCATATTCAAACATAAATGATGCTGTAGTACCTTTAGAAATTTCTTCAAAAACACCAGCGTTAAAACTATCTATAGTAGAATCCTCGCTTGGTGAATTCACCAATTTATTTATTGAGGACAGATTAAACAATACTATTGTTAAATTTAACCAACCTATAGAAATTGATCTTGGAAGTGAATTAAATTCGTATGGAAGATTTTACTTACACTTTACTGATGATTTAATACCCGAACTACCTACAGATAATGACTTAAGAATATTTAAGAATTCCAATTCTGATTTAACCATTATGGGTAGTCCAACTGAAACATATAAAGCAAAAATATATGATTATTCAGGTAGATTAGTAAAAGAAGTTAATTTTAGACACAAAACAAATGTTAATGAACTTGACAGTAAAATGAAAATCTTGAGAATCGAATCCGAAGAAGGATTAACAGTTAAGAAATTTAAATTAAACTAATAATAATGAAAAAGAAACAAACAAAAATAACTAGAAAACAAGCTATTAAGAAGTTTGGAAAATACGCTGCCATGACTGCAGTGGGTACTTTCATTATTCTTAGTCCGCAAAAAAGTGCTGCGCAATCTCCTCCAACGCCAGGATGGGGATCGTAGATAGATCTTTTTAAAATAAAAAACCCTTTGCAATGCAGAGGGTTTTTTTTTATGTAATATCTTTATAGAAATTTCCATGAAGATTAGAACTTTATCATTATTTCTAGGACTAGCATTGTCTTTTAGCTCCTATTCTCAAAATAATGGCATACTAAATACTGTTTCAGATTCTAATAACAAAGGGGGTTATTTTGATGGTACTGGTCTGAGTACATATTGGTATACTGGTGGTGGAGATGGTACCATTACTGCTGACGATACCGATTTTTTCTTTGACACAGTTGGTACAACAGATGCCAAATCTTTAAAGGTAGTTGTTGATGGAAATGATGACTATGCGAATAATAATGTAAGAGTCATGACAAAAAACTCAAATTCAAATTATTTATTTGATATATCAACAAGTGATACCTGGAATGTTTCCTTTTATATTAAGGGAGAAATTGGAGACGAGTTAGATTTTAATATTGTTAAAAGCGGTGAGGAAGGCAATAGTCTTTCTAGTGCATCGTATACAATTAGATATAAAGGTTGGCATTACATGAGACTTCAACTTAGTACACCAACAGCATCACACACCAATCTTGGTAGATTAAGAATAAATTTTAAATCTGCAGGTACATACAGACTCGACAATGTTGTATTGGAAAAAGGGACTTTTAATACATGGTATGTGGGTGATGGAACCAATGGGAGTAGTACAACTAATGGAAGTGGTACAAAAGCCTCACCTTTTCAGAATATTGACAATGCTATTCAGTTAAATTACAATTGGAATCCTGGTGATTTAGTTTATGTAAGAGCAGGTACCTATAAAAATGATAATTGGGATGGAACAAATGATGCTTGGTCGAATAACCCTAGTACAACTAGTGGCGGAACTGATAATAATGATCCATACCTAAAAATCGATAGATATACCAACTACGACTCTAATGGAAATGGTTCAGCAAATAGTGGTAGTAGAGTTTTAGCAGACAAGAATGGTTCAGTTGACCGCCCGATAATTATAAGGAACTATGTAGATGATAATGAAATTCATGAAACACCAAAAATTTTATTTGACGGTAAGGCAGGTTTTCAGTTTGGGTCAGGAACAAAGGGGAGTAATGCAGGAGATGATAATTTGGATTGGATTGTTACATTTCTTGAAGTTGCTGGTTTTGAAATTCAGGGACCTAATCAAGAAATAACTTATGCTGAAGCCAGCTCAAACAGAACAAATGCAATCAACCTTCGCAGTGCAAGTTCATCCAATACCAGTGCAATAAGAAACATGTATCACGGTAGAGGCATTGTTGTATGGGGAGGATATTATGTTAACATTCATAATAATATTGTCTATGATTGCCCCAACTCCGGCATTAGATTTAATAATTCTGATTACGTAAGAGTCACCTACAATACTGTTTACAATACTACCTGGTGGTCTTACAATGGTGAAAGTGGAATTGTTGTTGCTCAAAGTAGGAATAGAGATGCTGATACAAGTGCAACAAAAATTAAAATGAGGATTACCAATAATATCACATATGCTAATATCAATAAAATTGTTTATTTCAATCCAGCATATGATTGTTCAACAAGTGGTTCATATGATCCCAACAAAGATGATTATGCATGTGGAGGTAGAAATAAAATTGTAGATGGTTCAGGATGCTACATAACAAGAAACTCTTACGATTCTGATGATTCTGGGGGCTCAAACCCAAATTATAATCCTCATGGATCTTATTACGGAACTTTTCTTTTTGCAAACAATGTTTCTTATGGCAATGGGATGAATGGTGTTGTAGTACACAAGACCGATTATTCAAACGTTTACAACAATACTGTTTATAAAAATGGTGAGGTTCCATCAAGCAGTGACTCAGATTGGGTATCAGCAGGAAATCATACATATGAAAGTAGTGAAGGGTCAAGTTCCAATTGGAAAACACCACTTGGTTCTGGCAGACAAAATTATACAGGTATTGTGGTCCACTCTTCATCTCATGTCAATGTTTACAATAACATCAGTTTTGCAAAAAACTCCAACGATCATGCCTATGTTAACTTTGTTCAAAGTGATTGGTCAGTAAATAACGTGAATTTTGGTTCTAACAAAAATATTGCTGGGTCTGGAACAAATGTAGTTGGTGGTAATCAATCTTTAAGTGCATCGGACTTTATTTCATCAAATGGGCAGTTCATTAATGCAGATGATAACAATTTATCCAACAGAGATTATAAACTATCAAGTTCATGGAGTGATGCAATCGATTCAGCTGATGCTAGTTACAGCCCAGAAAACGACATAAGTGGTATTAATCGCCCTCAGGGAAATTCTGATGATATGGGTGCTTATGAACTTTCTAATCATTGGGACGGTAGTGAAAGTCAAGCATGGACCACAGCCGGTAACTGGGGTTTAAATGTAGTACCAACTGCTGACAAGTCCCCAGTTATAGCAAATGCCGGTAATTCTCCATTGATATCTACAAGTGTTGATGTGAGAGATATAACAATTAAATCAGGAGCAACATTAACAATAGACACAAATGGAACATTAACTGTACATGGAACAATTACAAATAGTGGTTCACTTACTATTAATGGAACTGTTACTGTTGACTAATCTTTAATAATCGTATCTTTTTTTAATATCTAGAGTTTCAGTGATTAACTGCTTGTTATCAGAAGATCCTCCAACCATAAACTCAAACTCCCCCATCTCTACACAAAGATTCATATTGATATCGTAAAATGCTAAATCTTTAATATCAAGATGAAAATCAATGGTTTTTGTTTCACCGGATGCAATCACAACTCTTTTGTAACGCACAAGTTCTTTGACAGGTCTTGTAACTGAACTGTAAGAATCTCTGAAATATAGTTGAACAACCTCTTCCCCATCAAATTCGCTGTCATTTGTCACATCTACAGAAATCGATATTTTATCATTTACAACTTCACTAACAACAAACTCAGAATATTCAAAATTTGAATAACTTAAACCATGCCCAAAAGGATACAATGGAGTAACCTTTTCAAAAGCATACTTGTGAAAATACTGTGATGGTTTATGGTTATAAATCATTTGTAATTGTCCCACACTTCTTGGAAATGTCAAAGGCAATTTACCACCAGGGTTCACATCCCCAAAAAGAACTTCTGCAACCGCTGTCCCTGCTGTAGTTCCAGATTCCCATGATTCAACTACACCTGAGATATTTTTATCAATCCATGGCTCTGCGATGGGTTTACCATTTACATAGACCACAATTACATCTTTGTTAACTTGTCTTAGTTTTTTGACAAGTTGAAGTTGTTTTCCTGACAAATTTAAATTCGCTCTACCCATATTCTCTCCTGCTGTTCTTTTTGATTTCAAGTTTCGCTGAGAGTTATCACCAATAACTACAACTATTTGATCATAATTTCTAGCATAATTTACAGTTCTTTTGATGTCTATATCTGAAATCGACCTAATGTCTTCATTGGAATCATAAAAATCAACGTTGTAACCCTTACTTTTACCAATCTTACTAACACCCTCAAATATGGTTGTAACCTTATCTTCGGGTTGTGCCCACACCCAATCGCCTAAAACAGAGTGGTTATTCGCATTGGGACCGGTGACTAATATATTTTTTCCTCTTTTCTTACTAATTGGTAATATTCCATCATTTTTTAAAAGTACTATTGACTTTCTTGCAGCATTAAGTGCAGTTTTTAAATGTTCATCTGTAAAAACTTTATTTTGAATATCATCAGGGTCAACAAATGGATTTTCAAAAAGTCCCAATTTAAATTTGGCATAAAGGATTTTTCTTGTAGAAAAGTCAATTCTTTCTTGACTAAGCTTTCCCTCCTCAACAAGTTTTATCACATTTTCCAAAAAGTTTGGTCCGTGCATATTCATATCCATTCCAGCATCAACTGCAAAAAATATAGCTTCTTTAAAATCTTTCGCGATTCTATGTAGACTATTTATTCTGTTTATGTCGAGCCAGTCACTAATATAAAAACCATCAAACTTAAACTCATTTCTCATCACATCTGTCAGTAATTCTTTGTGCATGTGAGAAGGAATTCCATTAATTTCATTGTGGGCAGCCATCACAGAGTAAACACCTGCATCTACAGCTCTTTTAAATGGTTTTAAATATATTTCTCTCAAAGTTCTTTCAGAAATATCCATAGGTGAAACATTTAAGCCATTTACAGGTTCTGAACCAGCAGCAAAATGCTTTGCACACGCAATTACATGGTTAAATCCTGAAAAATCATCAGATTGAAGACCTTTAATCATCTCTACACCGAAGTTGCCGACGAGATAGGGGTCTTCACCAAAAGTTTCGCCAACTCTCCCCCATCTAGGATCTCTTAAAACGTCTATGTTTGGAGTAAAGGACCAGTGTGATCCATGAGCTCTGACTTCGATGGCTGTTTCTTTGCCGATTTGATATGCAATTTTCTCATCAAATGTTGAGGCCAATGAAATTGGAGAGGGATAAACTGTTGTGCCTGCCACCATTCCGTTACCATGAATTGCATCAATTCCAATTATTAGCGGAATTTTCAATCTAGATTTTTGTGCCAACTCCTGGAGTCTATTAGCTTCTTTTAATGTTAAAACGTGTAAAAAAGAGCCTATTTTTCCTTCACTAACCATTTTAGCGATATCTCTTTTGAGAAGACCAGGATATGATGCTCGACTGTCACTGTTTAAAATCTCTTCTGCAGTCATATTTCGGTCTTCATCTGTTATGTAGTTAAGTCCTACAAATTGAGTCATCTGTGCGACTTTTTCCTCCAAAGTCATTCTTTTCATTAAATCATCGACTCTTTCATCTACACTTAAGTTTTTATTTAAATACTTTAATTCATTATCATTTTTACATGCAATAAGAACAAGTAATGATAAAGTAAATAGTAAATGTTTTTTCATAATTTATTTTTCTCCAATTATTTTTTTTATAACATGTAAAGTTGTCATAAATGTTATTTTGTGAACAGAATTTTTATAATCACCTATTTCTATTCTATTTTCTAAGTGTTTTATAATTTCATCTAGGGATGAGTTTCTATTCATAATTTTAAGTTAAAAAAAAGGGAGACAAATGCCCCCCTAATTTTAAAAATTTAGTTGGAATTTACTCTGTTGGAACAGCCGCTCTTGTGTACACCCAGAAAGCACCAATTTTA
>CACKBA010000025.1 GCA_902598295.1 uncultured Bacteroidota bacterium | reverse complement strand
GATATTAGGATACCTTTGAAACCATCAAAACAAAAACACGTTCTAGCCTACATATATAACAAGTTAGAATCAAATAGTTTTTCTGTTCCCGATATTGAAGATTCATTAAAACAAAAATTAGATCCTTTAATTGATGAATTGCTATCAAATGGTAATAAGTCTGTTGTACTTTGTGGTCATGATGATATCGATTCTCAAATAATCTCTTTTAGAATAAATGAAATCCTAAAAAGTGAAGTTAAAAGTAAATCCAAGATTTCTTTACTTAGAAATGGTGATGATAAAAAGTTCCATAATATTATTAAAGATTACGAAAATGGTCTTCTTGGTGGAATCATAATGAGTGGTATTAATCCAGTCTACTCCTTACCTGAAACCATGGACTTTAAATCTTTGTTGTCGAAAATTGATTTTTCAGTGAATTTTTCAATGAAGATGGATGAGACATCCGTTGAATCAAAATATGTTGCTGCATGTCCTCACTATCTCGAATCCTGGGGTGATTTTGAATTTATTAACGGTGAATATAGTTTGTGTCAACCAACCATAAAACCACTTTTCGATACAAGACAGTTTGAGGATTGTTTGATGAGGTGGTCAGGCTCTGAAAATTCGTTTTATGATGAAATTAGAACCAATTGGGAATCAAATATTTTAAAGAACGGAACAACATGGAACAAAGCTCTTCATGATGGTGTTTATTCAAATGATAATAAAATTCAAATAAACCCAAATCGTAACTTAGATTATTCAATAAATATTGAAGGTTTGACATCTGATAATTCTGATGGTTTTGAATTAATAATCTACTCAAAACCAGGTATGGGTGATGGTCAGCAAGCAAATAATCCTTGGCTTCAAGAATTCCCAGATCCAATTTCTAGAGTTTCATGGGACAATTATTTAACAGTATCCAAATTTGATGCTGATAACATTGGATTAAAGAATTACAACGAATCGGATGGTGCCTTAAACAGTAATTATGCATTAGTTAGTTGTGGGGAAACTGAGATGAAAATTCCAGTAGTTATTCAACCTGGACAAGCCAGGGGAACTGTTGGGATGTCGTTCGGATACGGTCGAACTCAGGGTCTCAAAAGTGAAATGAAGATAGGTCAAAATGCCTTCAGATTTTATAATAATTTTTCAAAACTTCAATTTGTTAAACTAAAACCAGTTTATGAAATTCATGAATTTGCTTGTGTACAGTTACAAAATACATTGATGGGTCGAGGTGATATTATTAAAGAAACTACTCTTGAAACATACAATACAAAACCGAAAAATTATTGGAATGCCATCCCTGTAGTTTCAAAAAATCATATCGAAACAGCTGTTAATAAAAAAGAGGTCAACATATGGGAAGAGTTTGATCGATCAATTGGTCATCATTTTAAGTTGTCAATTGATTTGAATTCATGTACTGGATGTGGCGCGTGTGTAATTGCTTGTCATGCTGAAAATAACGTACCTGTTGTTGGAAAAAGAGAAATTAGAAAATCAAGAGACATGCATTGGCTTAGGATAGATAGGTATTACTCATCTGACGTTTCTTTTGAAAAGGATAAAGAAAATAAAGAGAATATTGATGGATTGTCGGAATCCTTAAATGTTTTTGGAGAATTAGAAGACCCAAATGAAAATCCACAAGTTGTGTTTCAACCTGTAATGTGTCAACATTGTAATCAAGCACCTTGTGAAACTGTTTGTCCTGTTGCCGCTACTTCTCATGGAAGACAGGGGCAAAATCATATGGCTTATAACAGGTGTGTTGGAACGAGATATTGTGCAAATAACTGCCCTTACAAGGTCAGAAGATTTAACTGGTTTTTGTATAATAATAATGAAGAGTTTGATTTCCATATGAACGATGATTTAGGTAAAATGGTCTTAAATCCTGACGTAGTTGTTCGTTCAAGAGGAGTAATGGAAAAATGTTCTTTTTGTATTCAATCAACTCAAGCTGTAATTCTTAAAGCAAAAAATGAAGGAAGAGAGGCTAATGCAAATGAATTTAACGATGCTTGTGCATGTTCTGCAGCATGTTCTACTGGAGCAATGAGTTTTGGGGATATTAACAATAAAGAAAGCGAAGTCTTTAAAAGAAGTAAAGATGATAGAGTCTATCATTTACTTGAATATGTAGGTACAAAACCAAATGTTTTTTATCACACAAAGGTTAGAAATAATGGGAAAATGAAAAAAACTTAATATATGGGTTCTCACTACGAAGCACCAATTAGAAAACCTTTAGTTACTGGTAATAAATCTTATCACCAGATTACTGTTGATGTTGCACGACCTATTGAGGGATCTGCCAACAAACAATGGTGGATAGTTTTTGGTATTTCGTTGACACTTTTTATGTGGGGTATAGGGTGTATTATTTACACCGTATCAACTGGAATTGGAACCTGGGGTTTAAACAAAACCGTTGGTTGGGCATGGGACATTACGAATTTTGTTTGGTGGGTTGGTATCGGTCATGCGGGAACCCTTATTTCCGCTGTTCTTCTTCTATTTAGGCAAAAATGGAGAATGGGGATTAATAGGTCTGCTGAAGCCATGACAATTTTTTCTGTAATCCAAGCAGGTCTGTTCCCTGTGATTCACATGGGTAGACCTTGGCTTGCTTATTGGATTGTCCCAATACCAAATACGTTTGGTTCATTATGGGTTAATTTTAATTCGCCTCTTCTCTGGGATGTTTTTGCAATTTCAACTTATTTGACAGTCTCATTAGTTTTCTGGTGGACAGGTTTACTACCAGATTTTGCAATGATTCGTGATAGAGCTGTCAAGCCATTTCAAAAAAAGATTTACAGCCTTGTGAGTTTTGGATGGAGTGGTAGAGCCAAGGACTGGCAAAGGTTTGAAGAAGTATCATTAGTTTTAGCTGGATTGGCAACTCCTTTGGTACTATCAGTTCACACAATTGTATCATTTGATTTTGCAACATCAGTAATTCCAGGCTGGCACACAACAATTTTTCCACCTTATTTTGTTGCAGGGGCTATTTTTTCCGGATTCGCAATGGTTCAGACTTTGCTTATTGTAATGAGAAAGGTATGTAACCTTGAGGATTATATCACTTTACAGCACATTGAATTGATGAATATCGTAATCATGATTACTGGTTCCATTGTTGGTTGTGCTTACATCACAGAATTATTCATTGCCTGGTACTCTGGTGTTGAATATGAGCAGTATGCATTTTTAAACAGGGCAACAGGTCCCTATTGGTGGGCATATTGGGCAATGATGACTTGTAATGTATTTTCACCACAATTTATGTGGTTCAAGAAACTGAGAACCAGTATTACCTTTTCTTTTGTCATTTCAATTGTTGTTAATATTGGAATGTGGTTTGAAAGATTTGTAATTATTGTAACATCATTGCATAGAGATTATTTACCATCATCATGGACCATGTTTTCACCAACATTTGTTGATATAGGTATTTTTCTTGGTACTATTGGTTTTTTCTTTGTTTTATTTTTGCTTTACTCGAGAACCTTTCCTGTAATTGCACAGGCTGAAGTAAAAACAATATTAAAATCATCGGGCGATAATTATAAAAAAATGAGAGATAATCATGTCAAATAAACACGTACATGCTATTTATGATGATGATGATAAATTATTATCTGCAGTCAAGCATCTTAGGTCTAGTGGAGTGAGCATAAAAGATGTTTTTACACCCTTTCCTGTGCACGGCCTCGATCATGCACTTGACTTAAAACCAACTCGAATTGCGATAGCCGCTTTCATTTACGGTTGTATTGGTTTAACCACTGCAATTCTAATGATTAACTATATCATGATTGTTGATTGGCCCCAAAATATAGGGGGAAAACCAAGTTTTAGTTTTATGGAAAATTTACCAGCCTTTGTGCCAGTTATTTTTGAGTTAACCGTATTTTTCGCAGGTCATTTAATGGTTATAACATTCTATATGAGGAGTAGTTTGTGGCCTTTCAAGAAAGCCGAAAACCCAATTCCTGAGACAACAGATGATAAGTTCTTAATCCAGATTACATCTTTCAAAGATCAAAAAAAACTAATGTCTATTATCAAACAGACGGATTATCATAATATTGATATAATTGAACATCAACCGGTTGTTGCTGAGCCTAACAAATTGGTAAATGAATCATCACAAGTTTCAGTTGGATTTGTTTTTCATTCAAGAAAGTATTCCGATGGAAGTTCAAATTTAAGAATCCAGTTTACAAAAGGTAGGGGTTCACAGTATGCTAAGAACACAGGAATTAGAATATTTCGAAAATATTGGAGTTCATCAAAAAATGTGGTCAGTACGAAGCATCCAGAACACGAAAAAATTAATAAACAATTGGAAAATATAAAATCAAAAATTATTACTGGAAAAGAAAAATTTAAGAGTGGTGTAATTTCTTTTGATCGGCTCCACAATTATATCTTAGATAATTAAATAAATGAAGTTAAAAAAGTCACATATTATCTTACTCGTAATTACATTGATGATTGTATCATGCTTTGATCCATCAAAACCAAATTATCAATACTTCCCTAACATGTATGAGTCAGTTGGTTACAAAACATATCAAGAGTCTGATGCTTTTCCAAATGGAATACAAGCTCAAGAACCGGTTGAAAAATCAATTCCAAGGGGTTGGCAACCATACGAGTATGAAGATAGTAATGAGGGATATGAAAATGCAAAATTAAATTTAAAATCTCCGTTAGAAATAAATGAACAAAACCTCAGCGTAGGTAAAGAACTTTATGAAATCTATTGTTCAGTTTGTCATGGTTCAAAAGGGGACGGGCAAGGTATTTTAATGAAAAGAGAAAAATTTTTAGGAATACCAAGTTATGCTGACCGTGATATTTCAGAAGGCTCAATTTACCATGTATTAATGTACGGAATCAATTTAATGGGTTCTCATGCAGGTCAAGTCAATGAAGAAGAAAGATGGCAAATAGCACAATATGTAATGAAGCTTAGAGAAGAATTAGAAAAAAAATAATATGTACGTTATTCCAAATAATATCAAAATTTTATCATTACTCCTTGTCGTTATGGGATTACTTGGTATTGGATATGGATTTTATTCTTCACCCAAAACAATTGAAGAGTCAAAAGAGATAATCGCAAGTATGGGACATGACTCACATAGTCACGATTCTCATTCTAATACACATTCATCACATGATGAAAAATCATACAACTCAGATCATGAAGGTGCCCACGAACATGTGATGTCACATGATGAACATGTCTTTCATCAATTGGCTAATAGACCATGGGCAGCTGTTTATGTATCTGCATTTTTCTTCTTTATGATTTCACTTGGAACACTAGCTTTTTATGCTATACAAAGGGCTGCTCAAGCTGGATGGTCCCCGCTCTTATTTCGAGTTATGGAGGGAATAACTGGATATCTCCTGCCCGGTGGAATTTTCGTTATTGTTATTCTGATACTTTCAGTAATGCATTTTAATCACCTTTTTATATGGATGGACCCTGAAGTTGTGGAGCATGATAAAATTATTAAAGCAAAAAGTGGATACTTAGATTCAACATTCTTTTTAATTAGAGCTGTCTTTTATCTTTCGGGTTGGGTATTTTACCGATATGTTTCGAGACGACTTTCAATAGCGCAGGACAAATCAAAGGACAATAAAAATCATGTAAAGAATTTTAAACTTTCTGCTGCATTCCTTGTCTTTTTCCTTGTTACTGAATCAATGATGTCATGGGATTGGATAATGTCTATTGATCCACACTGGTTTAGTACACTTTTTGGATGGTATGTTTTTGCAAGCATGGTGGTTTCAGCAGTAACAACAATAGCGTTGATATCAATTTACCTTAAATCAAACGGTTATTTACCTAATGTAAATAGTAATCATTTACACGATCTAGCAAAATTTATGTTTGGTTTTAGTGTTTTTTGGGCTTATCTGTGGTTTTCTCAATTTATGCTAATTTGGTATTCAAATATTCCTGAAGAAGTTGTTTACTTTATTACCAGAATGGAGGATTATCCTCTGACCTTTTGGGGAATGGTAGTTCTAAATCTAATATTCCCTTTTTTGATTTTGATTAGTAGCAATTTCAAGAGATCCAATTGGATTATTGTTATGGCAGGTATCATAATTTTGATTGGTCATTATATAGATGTTTTCAATATGATAATGCCCTCTGCGGTCGGGGATCAATGGTTCATTGGTATTCCTGAAATTGGCTCAATTATGTTTTTTGGAGGAATTTTTATTTATGTAGTTTTTTCTTCTTTGGCTAAAGCCCCATTAGAAACTACAGGAGATCCATTTAATAATGAAAGTAAAAAATTTGTTTATCCACATTAAAATGAAAATAAATTGATGACTATTCTACTCACAGCAATTGCAGTATTACTTCTAGCTATTTCAGTATGGCAAATTTCGAAAATTTTTGAGGTTTCAAATCTAGGGGTAAAGCGTGATGAATCTCAAATAGCTTCTGAGAAAGATAATGACATGCAAGGTAAACTCATGTTTTTATTTCTTGCATTTATTTATGTAGTTACTATTTATTCTTTTGCAAGTTATACAAAAGTTTTACTTCCTGAATCGGCCTCTGAACATGGATATACATATGATACATTATTGTGGATATCATTCGCCTTAATTTTATTTGTTCAGACTGTAACCCAGGCTTTACTTCATTACTTTGCATATAAATACAGAGGAATTAATGGCAGAAAAGCATCATTTATCACGCATAATAATAGGCTTGAATTCATTTGGACAATAATTCCTGCTATTGTTCTTTTCATTCTAATTTTTTATGGCATGAACACCTGGAGTGATATTATGAATTTTGATGAAGATGAGGATGCTTTAGTTATCGAGCTTTATGCCCAACAATGGAACTGGAAAGCACGTTATGCCGGAGAAGACAATGTTTTAGGAGATGCAAATGTTAGATTTTTAAATGATTATGACGGAAGAAATATCGTTGGAATAGATTCTTCTGACCCCAATGGTCTAGATGATGTTGTTGTAACTCAAGAGTTTCATCTGCCTGTTGATAGGAAAGTGATTTTTAAGTTTCGTTCACAAGATGTTTTACACTCAGCTTACATGCCTCATTTTAGAGCACAAATGAATTGTGTTCCGGGAATGGTTACGGAATTTTCATTTACTCCTACTGTAACAACAGCAGATATGAGAATGAACCCCGATGTAGTCTCCAAAGTTGAAAGAATAAATAAAATTAGGTATGATAACAGTCAGGAACTAATAGCAAAAGGAGAAGAAGCACTTGAGCCATATCAATTTGATTATTTACTTTTGTGCGCTAAAATATGTGGCGCATCTCATTATAACATGCAAATGAAAATTATAGTTGAATCAGAAAAAGATTTTAATAAATGGTTAAGTTCTCAGTCAACATTTTCTGAGACAATTCAATAAACAAAAATATTATGTCAATAGTCTTAAATAATAATACAAATCATAACGATGAACATCATCATCATGAAGAAACATATTTAACCAAATGGATTTTTAGCCAAGATCATAAAATGATTGCAAAACAGTACTTCATTACTGGTGTAATTGTTATGGGTATCATAGGTGTTTTAATGTCATTGCTTTTTAGAATTCAACTTGCATGGCCTGAAGAATCATTTTCTATTTTCAATTTATTTTTAGGAGATCGTTGGGCACCTGACGGGGTTATGGATCCAAATATTTACTTAGCTCTTGTTACAATACATGGAACTATCATGGTGTTTTTTGTATTGACAGCTGGACTTAGTGGAACTTTCAGTAACCTGCTGATTCCACTCCAAATTGGAGCAAGAGATATGGCTTCGGGCTTTCTAAATATGATTGCTTTCTGGTTATTCTTTATATCAAGTGCGATTATGGTTGCTTCTTTATTTGTTGAGGCAGGTCCTGCAGCAGCAGGGTGGACAATATATCCACCCCTAAGTGCATTGCCTCAAACTCAACCAGGATCAGGTTTAGGAATGACACTGTGGTTAGTTTCTATGGCATTTTTTATAGCTTCCTCTTTGTTAGGGTCACTTAATTATATTGTTACAGTTTTGAATTTGAGAACTAAAGGAATGACAATGTTTAGACTTCCTTTAACGATTTGGGCATTTTTTATAACGGCCATCATCGGTGTAATCTCATTCCCAGTTTTACTTTCTGCTGCATTACTATTAATAATGGATAGGAGTTTTGGAACATCTTTTTTCCTTTCTGATATTTTTGTTCAAGGTGAAGTATTACATTATCAAGGTGGTTCACCTGTTTTATTTGAGCACTTGTTTTGGTTTTTAGGTCATCCGGAGGTTTATATTGTATTGCTGCCTGCTCTTGGGATTACATCTGAAATTATTGCTACAAATTCAAGAAAACCAATATTTGGATACAGAGCTATGGTTGCATCAATTCTTGCTATAGCATTTTTATCAACGATTGTTTGGGGTCATCACATGTTTATCACTGGGATGAATCCTTTCCTAGGATCTGTTTTTACTTTTACAACATTATTAATTGCAATTCCATCGGCTGTAAAAGCCTTTAATTACATAGCTACTTTATGGAAAGGTAACCTACAGTTTAATCCAGCTATGCTATTTTCAATAGGCCTTGTATCTACTTTCATTACCGGTGGACTAACAGGTATTATATTGGGAGATAGTGCCCTTGATATAAATGTTCACGATACATATTTTGTTGTTGCTCACTTCCATTTAGTTATGGGTATTTCTGCATTGTATGGATTATTTGCAGGTGTTTATCATTGGTTCCCAAGGATGTGGGGAAGAATGATGAATAAAACTTTAGGGTATGTTCATTTTTGGATAACGGCTGTTGGTGCATATGGAATTTTCTTTCCCATGCATTTTATTGGAATGGCTGGTCTTCCTAGAAGGTATTATACCAATACCGCATTTCCTTATTTTGATGATTTAGCTGATATCAATGTTTTAATTACAGTATTTGCATTGGTTACAGGTCTCGCTCAATTAATCTTTTTGTTTAATTTCTTCCATAGTATGTATTATGGAAAAAAAGCTGAAAAGAATCCATGGAATTCAAATACCTTAGAATGGACAGCTCCTGTTGAACACATTCATGGAAATTGGCCTGGTAAAATACCCGAGGTATTTAGATGGGCATATGATTACAGTAAACCAGGAAAAAATAAAGATTTTGTTCCGCAATCTACACCAATAGCTAAGGGAGAAAAAATAACAGAGCATTAAATTTGAATAGTTATATTTGGGTATGAACGAATCTTTGGACCCAACTAAAGAAAATCTAAACCCAGAAGATGTTGAAATCGATAAAGCCTTAAGGCCACTAGAGTTTTCTGATTTTAATGGTCAAAAAAGTGTTATCGAGAACCTAAAAATTTTTGTTGAAGCAGCGAATCAACGTTCAGATGCTCTAGATCATACGCTATTACACGGACCTCCCGGTTTAGGTAAAACGACCTTGGCTCATATTTTAGCAAATGAACTTGGCGTTGGATTAAAAGTGTCATCAGGTCCAGTCATTGACAAACCAGGTGACTTGGCAGGATTACTTACAAGTTTGGAGGAAAGGGATGTTTTATTCATTGATGAAATTCACAGGTTGTCGCCTGTTGTCGAGGAATATTTGTATTCAGCAATGGAAGATTACAAAATAGACATAATGATTGAAACTGGTCCTAATGCAAGATCTGTTCAAATTAATTTAAATCAATTCACATTAATAGGTGCAACAACTAGATCTGGATTATTGACAGCACCTATGCGTGCAAGATTTGGCATAAACAATAGACTAGAATATTATGATAAAACCGTATTATCAAAAATCATTAGAAGAAGTGCGGAAATTCTTAATATACCAATTGAAGACTCTGCATCTGATGAAATTGCAGGAAGAAGTAGGGGCACACCCCGAATATGCAATTCATTACTCAGAAGAGTTCGAGATTTTGCTCAAATTAAAGGAACCGGAAAAATTGATTTAAAAATTACAAAATATGCTTTGGAATCTCTAAGTGTAGATAAGTTTGGTCTCGATGAAATGGATAATAAAATCTTGGAGACTATAATTAAAAAATTTAATGGTGGTCCCTTAGGAATAAATACATTATCAACTGCTGTGTCTGAAACAGCTGAAACAATTGAGGAAGTTTATGAGCCCTTTCTAATTCAACAAGGTTTTATTATAAGGACACCACGAGGTCGGGAGGTTACTAATAAAGCTTATGAACACCTTAATCTAAAACCAAATAAAACACAAAAGGATCTTTTTGATTAAAATGGATCTTAAAAAACAATATACAGACTTTATAAAATCAAAATCTCTCGATTTAGGATTTATGTCTTGTGGTATTTCGAAATCAGGATTTTTGTCGTCCGAAGCTGACAGATTTGAAAATTGGTTAAAAAATAATTATCACGGAGAAATGTCATACATGGAAAGAAATTTTGATAAAAGATTAGATACAACAAAGTTAGTTGAAGATTCAAAAAGTGTTATTTCACTAACCTATAATTATTATCCAAAACGCTTATTAACTGAAAGCAACTCATTTAAAATTTCTAAGTATGCCTATGGGAAAGATTATCACCTTGTTCTAAAAAAGAAACTTAAAGAACTTTTAAATATCATGCAAACCAAATTTGGACATTTTGAGGGAAGAGTTTTTGTTGACTCAGCTCCGATTCTTGAAAGAGCTTGGGCTAAAAAAAGTGGTTTGGGATGGATTGGAAAAAATACAAATCTTATTAATAAAAAATCAGGTTCATTTTTTTTTCTTGCTGAAATTATAGTTGATTTAGAACTAGAATATGACAATCCCACTACCGACCATTGCGGGAGTTGTACTGCTTGTATTGATGCATGTCCAACAGATGCGATTTACGAACCCTATAAGCTTGATGCGAGTAAGTGTATTTCTTATTATACCATAGAGCTTAAGGATAGTTTTTCATCTGAATTATCAATTGATTTTAAGGATTGGATTTTTGGATGTGATATATGTCAAGATGTTTGTCCATGGAATAAATTTTCAAAAGGCAATAATGAAATTCTTTTTACGACTTTGCCTGAACTTAGTAAGTTTAAGAAATCTGACTGGATTGATTTGACTGAAGAAACATTTAAAAAAATATTTAAAGATAGTCCAATCAAAAGATCGAAATTTAAAGGATTAAAAAGAAATATAAATTATGTCAGTTAAGGATTTAAAAAACTTGCCTAAAATTGAACTTCATTTGCATTTAGATTGCTGCTTAAGTTTTGATGTTGTAAAAAAAATTAATCCCGAAATTGATATTCAAACTTTTAATAAAAATTTTAAAGCTAGTTCATCTTGTAGTTCGGTAAAAGAATATATTAAATGTGCTGAATTTGCTGTTGATTTAATGCAAGATGAAAATTCTATTAAATTGGTTGTAGAAGATTTATTCAAACAATTAAAAGCTGAGAATGTTATATATGTTGAAATTAGGTTTGCTCCATTATTGCATTGTAGAAATAAATTGTCTGCTTCAGATGTTGTTGAAACTATAAATAATGCTTCAAAAAAATGTTCAGAAAAATATGGTATTCACTATGGTCTTATATTATGTACTTTAAGACATTTTGACGAAATGCAAAGTATGGAAACTGTAAGGTTGGTTGAAAAATTTAAAAATAGTGGAGTTTTTGCTTTGGATATTGCAGCAGACGAGGCAGGACATTCACTAGATAATCATATTAGTGCTTTCAACTATGCAAATGATAGCAATATAAAAAGCACAGCTCATGCCGGTGAAGCCAAAGGTCCTGAAAGTATTAGAGAAACCCTAAAAAGACTAAAGGTGAAAAGAGTTGGTCATGGCGTTCGGTGTGTTGAGGATAAAGACCTTATGAAACATTTGAGCAATAAGGATATTCATCTTGAAATTTGTTTAACTAGTAATATTAAAACCGCTACTTTTAAATCTATTACCTTACATCCAGTTGATGAAATATTTAAATCAAATATTTCAATAAGTCTAAGTACAGATGGAAGGACGATTTCAAATATTGATTTAACAAGTGAGTACGAATTGGTTATGAATAAATTTGGTTGGGATATAAATGATATTAAAAAAACAAATTTAGACGCAATTTCTCACTCATTCACAACTGCAGAAATAAAAAAAGAACTTACTAAAAAAATAAACAGTTCTTACTAATTAGCCCCATAGTTCAATGGATAGAACAAAAGTTTCCTAAACTTTAGATCTAGGTTCGATTCCTAGTGGGGCTACTACAATTGATTCAGAGCTTCCTCAATACCAAAGTATGCTGGTTTTTTTTCAAAATTTTCATTATGCGGAGTCGCTTGTCCGCAGTCTGGATAATGTATTGGAATCCAACTATCAATGTCAGATGACCCCCAAATAAGTACTGTATTACAGTTTGATCTGGAAAATGCGGTGGAGATTATTTCTCTATAAGCATTTTTTTGATCTTCAACACCTTGAGAAATGCCATCACAAATTCTAATATCTAATTCTGTTAAATTGGCTATAAACCCATTATTTCCTAAATCATCAATTGTATTTCCAAACTTTTCAATAAATGAACTAGTCATATTTTCAAGTCTGAAGTGTGATTGAAGTCCAACTCCATCAATGGGGGCATTGAATTGTGTTTTTAAGTTTTTAACCATTGATCTCATCATGTTGTTTTTTGATGTACCAAATTCTTCTATTCCATAGTCATTATAGAAAAGTTTAACATTGGGGTTTTCCTCTCTAGCCCACTTAAAAAGTTTTGAAAAGTAGGGTAAATATCCAATCTCACCATTATCATTTTTCTCACTATTGACTTTTTCATACCAAGTGTTAGGTCTGTAACCATTAAAAACAATCGCTTCATTTAGCACGTCCCATTCATCAATCTTTCCAATAGTGTACTTACTCAGGGCTCTTATATATGATTCCGTAAAATCATAAATTTGCTGAGATGACCAATTTTTAGATTCTTCTTCAAGCCAATTGGGAATTTGTTTGTACCAAATCATGACATGTCCTCGCTTTTTCATGTTATGTTTATTTGCGTAATTAACGAACCTATCAATATTGTATGTATTTAAGTCACTTGTTTTAATATTGAATGGATTCGCCGGCCTATTTTTCAGTAGATTGACCATTTTTAATTTATTTCCGGTTACCAGCGCATTATATTCTGTTTTCAAAATGTTATCAATCTCACCATTATAAATTTGATGGTCGTCGAAAAAACCATCTCTCATTAAATTTCCTATAAATTTTCCTTTTGAAATGGCTATGTCTTTCAGTCCGGTCTCTATAATTGTGGGAGTCTCATTAGAATTATTATCACTGTCAGAACTACAACCAATTAGCAGAACAAAGATTATAAAGTAAAATTTTTTCATAGATTTCAAAAATAGGATTTTTAATCATCAAATGCCTTTCGATTGGCATTGGTATGTTTTTTTAAAATTCTTATTGATTCTTTTTTTACAATTGGGTTTGCTTTAAGTTTCCAGAGCTCTTGCGAAGCATGCTTGTATGTTTTTTTGAGGTCAACAATGGGTTTTGGATAATTTTTTCCAAGTTTAAAAGAATAAAGTTTTTCTTCCATCAAATTAATTTTCCATGGTTCATGTATTAGGTTCAAAGGCAAATTTTTAAGTTCTGGAACCCATTTTTTAATAAAAGTTGCATCTGGGTCGTGCTCTAGCGAATTCTTCACAGGATTATAAATTCTTATCATGTTGATTCCAGTTTCACCTGCCTGCATCTGAAATTGTGGGTAATGAATTCCAGGTTCAAAATCCAAAAAGTTTTTAGCTAAATGAACCACACCGTCTTGCCAATTCTGCCATAAATGGTGTGTTAAAAATGAAACAAGTAATGCTCTCATTCTAAAATTTAGGTAACCAGATTTCATGACACATCTCATACTAGCATCCACTAGTGGAAATCCAGTTTTTCCTTTTTTCCAAGCATTTAAATATTTATTGTTGACTGTCTTGTTTTTTTTATAACCCTTATTTATACTTCTAAATTCCATTTCTGGTTCCATTTCAAATTTTTGTATAAAGTGAGATTGCCACCTTAATCTAGATGTGAAGGAATTAAAGTGTAATCTTGATTTGCCCTTTTCAATTTCTTTTTTTGCCAATTGCCAAACATATCTTGTTGATAAATTTCCCCATGAAAAATAAGGAGATAATCTCGAACAGTGATATCTTGAAAGTTCAGGTTTACTAATTTTAAAATGATATTTTTTGTATCTATCATTTAAAAAGCTTTTCAGGTATTTGTGAGCTTCTGTTGGTCCTCCTTTTTGAATTTTATTTGATTTTACACTTTTAATTTTTTTTCTCTTAATTTCTGAAATTTCCAAGTTAATAAAATCATCAAATTTTGGATTAAATGAGAGTATTTGTGAACTCATTAGACTTTTCCAGTTCTCAACCCATTTATCTCTATTTTTTTTTCCTCTAAATACTCCATTTCTTGGGTGTTCTTCCCACTTTATGTTATTTTTTTTACAGAACAACTTAAAGTTTATATCTCTTTTATATGAAAAGTCCAGACCGGTTTCCTCTGTTGAGAAAATAGTTTTTATTTGATATCTTTTTATTAGGACTTCAAAAAAACTTACTACGTCCAACTCATAGATATGAACTTGGGTTTTTAATTTTTTTAGAAGATTATTAATATCTAATAGTGATTGTTTGATAAATGTTAAATGCCGTTCTGATGTATGAACATCTTTTATGAAAATGGGTTCGAATAAGTAAATCAGGAATAGAGGATAAGGTTCACTTATGGCATTGATTAATGCTTCATTATCTACAAGTCTTAAATCCCTTTTGAACCAAAAAACATTAATATTTGGTTTCAATTGAAACTTAAGAAGTAGTAACTACAAGACTCGATCCACTCAAAGTAGTATTGTAGCACGTTAAAACCCCACCGTTTCCAGGTGTGACACAATCTGTATCATAAGAATTTCCGTGTTGACCACAAGTAAATCTGTTATTTGACGTGTTGTAACTCCATGCAGTGTGTACCCCCTGGTGAGGACATCTTCCATCAAATGCTTTATAGGATGAAGAACTCAGTTTTAAAATCAAGATTTTTTCCGCTGTGAACTGAATCCAACCTTGGTTTTGCAAATTTGAAAAATTTGAATGGTTCAGGTCAATAGTTATTGTATTACCACTTTTTGTGTAACCAACATCTGTACCACCAGTATTTCCGCCGTTATTGTTGTTGCCGTTTCCAGTATCAGAATCATCGTCACCAGATGAACACGATTGAAGTGCAGGAACACCCAAAAATGCCATAGCAACTGCTGGACAAACATGATTTAAAAATTCTCTTCTTTTATTTTTTTCTTTTTCACTCATACCTTCAATATAACAATTTCTATACCATTAGCATAAATTAAAAATTTTTGTACAATATAATAGCATATAATGCTATGCACGCACAGTAATTTTTAGTAATTTTGGTTAGTGCTAAAACAACTAACTCTTTTACTTGTCTTTTGTTCTTCATTAATGTTTTCTCAAGGTTTAAAAACCAGCGGAAAAATCATAGTTGATGAAAATGGTAATGAAGTTTTGTTAAGAGGTTATACGCCCGGTGGATGGCTTGTGATGGAGGGTTATATGATGCAATCTGAAGGAACAGCAGGTGCTCAGCATGAGTTTGTTGAAAAATTTACTGAGTTAGTTGGGGAAGAAAAAACAAATGAATTTTTTGCAAAGTGGAGAGAGAATCACTTCATGCAAGAAGATGTTGATTCTTTAGCTGCTTGGGGATTCAATAGTATCAGAGTCCCATTACATTATAATTTATTTACTCTTCCAATTCAGCAAGAGCCCAGTACTGATCAAAATACATGGCTTGAAACAGGTTTTGATATTATTGATGATGTTCTTGAGTGGGCCGAACCACATCAAATGTATGTCATACTAGATATGCATGCAGCTCCGGGCGGTCAGGGTAGAAATTCAGAAATTTCCGATTATGATCCATCAAAACCATCACTATGGGAAAGTGAAAGAAACAAAACAAAATTGGTAGAACTATGGAAAAAAATTGCCGAGAGATACAAGGATAATAAATGGATTGGCGGTTATGATCTAATAAATGAAACAAACTGGGACTTGCCTGGTGGTGTCGCATTAAGGGATATTTATGAAAGAATAACTACTGAAATTAGAGGTGTTGGTGATAACCACATTTTATTTATTGAAGGAAATGATTATGGAAACAATCATGCAGGTCTTACACCACCATGGGATGACAATATGGTTTATAGTTTTCATAAATATTGGAATTCCACCAATGAGAATGATTTGGATTGGATTTTACCACTGAGGGATAACTATAATGTACCTCTTTGGATGGGAGAATCAGGTGAGAATTCTAATAAGTGGTATACGGATGCGGTTCACTTATTTGAGTCTAATAATGTTGGATGGGCTTGGTGGGCAATAAAAAAACTTGGTGATATTGACAGCGCATTCTCTGTTGTTAAAAATCCAGGATACCAAGATATTATTAATTATTGGAAAGGCGAAGGCGACAAGCCAAGTGAAGATGATGCTTTTGCTGCCATGATGAAATTAGCTGATAATCTACTCATAAAAAATTGCTTATATCGAAAGGGAATTAAAGATGCTCTTTTGAGGCAGCCACATACAAATGAAACAATACCTTACAATAAAGCTCAAGAAATTCCTGGCATGGTCTATTTGTCTGACTATGATCTTGGAAAAAGTGGATATGCTTATTATGATTTAGATTCTGCTGATTACAATTTATCAACTGGTTCTTTTCAGGCATGGAATAGGGGATGGAGATACAGAAATGATGGTGTTGACATAGAGACTAACAATGATTCCAAAAGTAATGGTTATCACATAGGTTTTGTTGGTAAAGGTGAATGGATAAAATATACTGTCAATGTTAAGGAGGCTGGTTTATATCGAGCAGATTTTCGTCATGCATCTGCTGCTGACGGAGCCAGATTTTATCTTTCAAATAATAATCAAAATTTAACTTCTGTTTTGTCGACAAACAGTACTGGTGGTTGGTTTGACTTTATAACAACGTCAATGAATGGATTGGTTTTGAATGAAGGTCAACAAGAGATAAAAATACATTTTGATTCTAATAATGAGGTTAATATTAGTTCAATTGAATTTGTTAAAGTTGGAGAAATTAATCAGGCAAACTTCAGTTCTGTTTCTGCAAAAACTGCCTCTGATGAAAAATCAATTGAATTGTATTTAAATCAAGATGTAGACGAGGACACATTAGAAAACGTTGTAGGTGATTTTAATATTACTGTTGAAAATAGTGATTTAAACATTCAGTCCATTTCATACAATGCAAGTAAATCTAGAACAATTGTTATCAATTTAGAGGATAATCTTCTTTTTACCCAAAAGATTTTAATTACGTATTCAGGTGATAAAATAAAATCTAAAACAGGGAAAAACCTTGATAATTTTTCAAATATGGAAGTCTTGAACAATCTTGAGCCTAGGTATGTTTTACCCGCCAAAATCGAAGCTGAAGATTATGTTAACATGTTAGGGATTTCCGTTGAAAGCACAAGTGATGATGGTGGTGGTTCCAACATAGGATACACAGATAAAAATGACTATGCCGAATATAAAATATACAACAGTCAAACTAGAAAATTCACTATTGATTTTAGGGTTGCTGCAAATTCAGATGCTGGTGAGATTTCGATTGACCTCGTTGATGAATCAACTGGTCGTTATATAGAGATTATGGATAATCTCACACTTCCAGTAACTAACGATTGGCAAAGTTGGACGACAGTTACAAAAAATACAAGTAATGTAATTGGTAAAGGGGTTCATATTTTAAGGTTAAACATAATAAAAGGTGGT
>CACKBA010000024.1 GCA_902598295.1 uncultured Bacteroidota bacterium | reverse complement strand
AGTTTTGAATAAGTTTATTATATCCTTTTTCAGCAGCTAACAATGATTCATTTGATAAATCTAAGGTGTTTCTGTAGTGTGCTTGGTACATCAGAAACTTAACAACCATAGGGTCAAATTCTTTTTCTATCAATTCACTGTTACCATTAAATAAATTTTCAGGTAGTATGAAATTATCAGAGGATTTTGACATTTTTTTTCCATTCAAGGTTAGCATATTGGTGTGAACCCAGTAATTTGCAGGATTTTGGTTATATACAGCTTCAGATTGTGCTATCTCGCAATCATGGTGTGGGAACTTTAAATCCATTCCTCCTCCATGTATGTCAAATTTTTTACCTAAATATTTATGACTCATAGCTGAGCACTCAATATGCCATCCAGGAAAGCCGTAACCCCATGGTGATCTCCATTTCATAATATGAGATGAACTTGCTTTTTTCCAAAGTGCAAAATCTTGGGGGTTCTTTTTTTCATTGGTTCCAAATAACTCACGTGATTCATTAATTATATCATCTAAATTTCTGTTACTCAGTTTTCCATACTTGTATTTTTCAGTAAACTTCATTAAATCAAAATATACCGAGCCGTTTTTTTCATATGCGAATCCATTATCTATAATCATTTCTATCATTTCAATTTGTTCGAGGATATGTCCTGTTGCAGTTGGTTCAATGTTAGGAGGTGTCAAATTAAATTTATTTAGTACCTCTCTGAAATTATTGGTATACTTTTGAACAACCTCCATTGGTTCAATTTTTTCAATCTTTGCTCTTTTTAGAATTTTATCCTCTTCATCGATTTCCTCAAGATGACCAACATCTGTAATGTTTCTTACATAGCGCACATCATAGCCAATGTGTCTCAAAAACCTTACGATTAAGTCAAATGATATAAATGTTCTACAATTTC
The DNA here is from genome assembly GCA_902598295.1 of uncultured Bacteroidota bacterium. Classification (GTDB taxonomy): domain Bacteria; phylum Bacteroidota; class Bacteroidia; order Flavobacteriales; family Flavobacteriaceae; genus Eutrophosalina. The sequence goes on along the minus strand of CACKBA010000024.1, from coordinate 17,327 downwards.
CGAGATGAACTTTGTTATAGACAGTTGGACCACATACATAAATTCCAACTTTTGATGGATTTATGGTTTTAAAATCTTCTTTTTTTTGTGATAAAGAGTTATATATTTTTAAACTTTTGTTAGAGATTGACATCTACTTTAACTATCGTTACGAATATAATCTAAAAATTCTCTTTTAATGAGTTTGTCTTTAAATTTTCCTCCAAACTCACCTGTAACTGTACTGCAATCTATATGTCTAATTCCTCTGGAATTTACACACATGTGTTTAGCATCAATTACACATGCAACATCTTCGGTATTTAAAAACTCTTGTAACTTTTTTACAACTTGAATATTTAATCTTTCTTGAACTTGAGGTCTTCTAGCGTAGTAGTCAACAATCCTATTCATTTTCGACAGCCCAATTACATTTCCATTAGAAAAGTAAGCTACATGTGCTTTTCCATAGATTGGTAATAAATGATGTTCGCAAGTCGAAAACACAGTGATATTTTTTTCAACTAACATCTCCTTATACTTATATTTATTGTCAAATGTTGATGCTTTGGGTAAGTTTTTAGGGTTTAGTCCGCCAAATAGTTCTTTCACATAAGCCTTAGCTACTCTCAAGGGTGTCCCCTTTAGACTATCATCTGTCATATCCATTCCAAGGGTGTGAAGAATTTCACCAACATTTTTTTTAATAATTTTAATTTTTTCATCATCACTTAGTTGAAAAGCATCTTCACGAAGTGGAGTTTCAATTGAGTAATTTTTATGATCAGAATCAATTAATTCAAGATCTTCAAGAAATTTATTGTATTTCATATTATTAAGGATGCAAAGATAAAAAATTGATTTAGAAGATAATATTATAAGTTAAAGTTGTTCTAAAATTTTTGTTTTTGATTTGAGCGATATCAGTGAATCCAGTATCAAAAAACTGATAATTGTAATTTTTATCAATCAACTGAAATCCTAAATCAAGAGTTGAGGATCCAAAATCATATCCCAAACCAAATGACTTAGAGGATAAGTATTCACTAGAAATTTTGTATGGATTTTCTAATTTCTTAATACCTGCTCTGATACTAAAACTTTTAAGTCTAAGTTCTGATCCAATGGAGTAATCTAATGTGTTTTTTAAATTTTCATTTATACTAGTATTTAAAACACTGTAAGAATCACCAAAATCACTTTTAAAACTTCCATCGCTATAGTTATTGGATTGTAAATCAAAACTTAGGATAAACATATTTGCAAAAATATTACTTGCACTAAATGTAACTTTTGATGGAGATTTGAACTTATATTCATAGATGTTTGTTATATCAGGATCAACTATATCAACATATTGATTTCCATCAAGGTCAACAGAATTAGTTTCTAGTGATTGTATTAGTTCCTCATCAATATTAAAACTTGTTGGGGAATTGTAACTAATTCCCATTCGAAATGAATTTATTTTATAAATAACTCCTAATTGAACAGAAAAACCTTTTCCTCTTGTTAATAGTTCATTTCGAAAGTCAATCAATGTTATTGCAGAATCATCATCAAAGTTGTCTTCAATATGCCTGAAACTTTTCTTACTATATAACTCATATATATTGAAATTTATTCCAAAATAAATATTATCACCATATTGAGCTGATAAATTTACACTTGATTTGTTTTTTGTTCCCTCACTTAAATAATAATTGTTTATATCAAGACCGTCATTATATTTGGCAATTGAAAAAAACAACTTATTTTGATTGTCATAATCCAATAAATATGATTGAAACCCTAAAAAAGCCTGTTGAGATGAGTATCCATAGTTTTGTCCAAGCCATCTGTAAACCCCGTTAACAGTTTCATTAGACCCTACAGAAACATCGTTTGCATTATAACCAATTGAATTGTTAACAAAGAATTGATCAACAGAATTATTAGATTGAGCGGAAATTTGTTGATCAAAATTGAAATCATTTGTGTTTTGATTATTTATACCAAAAGAGAATTTTTTAAACTTACCCTTACCATAATTCTTGAAAACATAAACAATACCACCTTGAAAATTAAAATAATTTGAGTTTATAGAACTTGAACTATTTGAAAAACTTGATTTAATAATCTTGCTGTCAGTGTTTAGAGAAAACCCCATTCTTGACAACTCGAAAACACTGCTTGACGCAGGATTAATTGAAATTGCAGATAAGTTTCCACCAAGTGATCCAAATGCTCCGCTCATTGCGGAAAATCTAGCGTTTCCGTTATCATTTTCAAATGTCAAAGAAATTGCATCGTCGATGTTTTGGCAATTTATGAATACACAAAAAAATAACAAAAAAATTCTGTAAAGCATTTTTAATCTCTAATCCCACCAGATCTAGATGAACTTGATGAAGATCTCCCACTACTTGTAGAAACTCCGCCTGATGAGGATGAACTGTAATTGTATGATCTTCCGCTAGTAGAGGAAGAACTTGAACTTCTGGAGGATGATGATGGGTTTACCCAATTAGAACTTGAACTTGATCGAGATAATGTATTTCTTGATAGATTTGAATTACCATTTCTTCCACTCAATCCCCATGATGAGCTTGAGTTGGAATATGGATCATTGTAATATCTTTTAGACGGGGAGGAGGTAGATGAACTTTTACCACCTTGGTTTGATAAAACTCCGGAATTGATATAATTTCTCAAGTTTCTTGAACCATTCATATTGGATGTTCGCGGGTCAAGATATTTTCTTGCACTTGAATTCGAACTAGATCCAGAATCTCCAATATTGTTTATAATCTCTCTTGTTTTATTGTAGTTTCTAACTCTATCATTATCTATTTCTGAATCATTGGCAATACTACTTCGTCCGTTAGAGTAGACAACCACGTTGGATGAGCTACCCCTTCTTCCACGGTTGTAAGACACATTAGAATTTTTTCTGTAATTCTCATGAATATCATATCCGTAGAGGTTATCGTACCATCCTCTTCGACCCCATCTCCAATAAGGATTGTAATAAGGTGAATTAAATACATAATAGAAATGTGGTGAAAAGTGACCATATCCCATGTAAGGATACCACCCACCGTATGAATAACCAAAGTAGAATGGATTCATTCTGAATGGATAGTAATAACTGTAAAATGGGTCGTAATATGAGAAATAAGGACTATAAAATCTATTCCTGTAATTGTACCCACTATAGTCAATTATGTAATCAACACTGTTTGGAATATCACCCCAACTTGGATTGTTATCAGTGTAAGCAATGTCATTGGAATTTATCAAAAAAGAATCAAGATTTAAAGAATCACTTTCAGATTGATTAAAATTATATTTACTTGCTTCATCGTTAAAATAGTTTTTGAAATAATCAGACTTAGGTTTTAGAGTCTCCGCGCTATTTTCATTTCCAGCATATATTCCATCTGATGAAACTAGTGAAGATGAGTCGAAAGAACCACATGAAACCAAAAGCACCATAAACAATGCTGATAATAAAAATTTAAAATTTATATGAATTTTTTTGTTTTTCAAGAGTTCTATTGAATTATCTTTACATAAAGATAAGAACAAATTTTATGCCACGAAAATATGTCTAAAAAATTAACTAAGAGGAGTGAAGATTATTCAAAATGGTATAATGAGATTGTATCATTGGCAGAACTTGCTGAAATATCTGCTGTAAGGGGTTGTATGGTTATAAAACCATATGGTTATGCTATATGGGAAAAAATTCAGAGAGAATTAGATAAAAGATTTAAAGAGACTGGTCATGAAAATGCATACTTCCCCCTTTTCGTACCCAAAAGACTCTTTGAGGCGGAGGAGAAAAATGCAGAGGGTTTTGCCAAAGAATGTGCAGTTGTAACTCATTACAGACTTAAAAATGATCCAAATAAGAAAGGTAAGTTAATTGTAGACGAAGAATCAAAGTTAGAGGAAGAATTAATTATTAGACCCACTAGTGAAGCAATAATTTGGAATACTTATAAAAATTGGATTCAATCATACAGAGATCTACCAATCAAAATAAATCAGTGGGCAAATGTAGTTAGATGGGAAATGAGGACTCGTTTATTTTTAAGAACTGCTGAATTTTTATGGCAAGAAGGTCACACAGCGCATTCAAATAAGAAAGAAGCTTTGGAGGAGACAAGACTAATTAACAATTTGTACAAGTCATTCGTTGAGGATTTTATGTCAATATCTGTAATAACAGGTATTAAATCTGAATCAGAAAAATTTGCTGGGGCAGAACAAACATATTGTATTGAAGCTTTGATGCAGGATGGCAAGGCTCTGCAAGCCGGTACATCACATTTTTTAGGTCAAAATTTTGCAAAAGCATTTGATGTAAAATTTTCAACAGAAAACGGCAGTTTAGAATACGTTTGGGCAACTTCTTGGGGTGTTTCAACCAGACTGATGGGAGCGTTGATCATGTCACATGGAGATGACCATGGTCTTGTTCTTCCGCCAAAGTTGTCACCTTACCAAGTAATTATCATTCCAGTTTTTAAAACTCCTGATGATCTAGAATTAATAAATCAGTATTTAGAGAAATTAAAACAACAACTCATTAAATTGGATATTGATTTTAAAATTGATGAAAGAGATAATGTTTCACCTGGAAAAAAATTCAATGAATATGAAATAAAAGGTGTACCAATTAGATTATGCGTAGGGCTTAGAGATATTGAAAATAAAACCATTGAACTATTTAGAAGGGATGAAATGAAAAAATTAACAATTTCAGTCAATGATGCATCCAAGCAAATAAAAAAATTATTGTTTGAAATTCAAGAAAATCTTCTTAAAAAATCAAAAAAATTTATAAAGAATAATACAAAGATTGCAAATAATTACAGTGAGTTTAAATCCATGATTGAAGATGGTGGGTTTGTTTTAGCTCACTGGGATGGTACAGATGAAAGCGAACAAAAGATAAAAAAAGAAACCAAAGCCACGATTAGATGCATTGATGAATCATTCAGTGATGAAGGCATTTGTATTATATCAGGTAAAAAATCTAAGCAATTGGTTTATTTCGCAAAAGCCTATTAATTTAAGTTATAAATTTTGCATGTTTACCATCTTTATATAAATTTGCACGGTAAATTTTGGCCCGTTCGTCTATCGGCTAGGACGCCAGGTTTTCATCCTGGTAAGAGGGGTTCGATTCCCCTACGGGCTACTTTTAATTAAAATATGGCAAATCACAAATCAGCAATAAAAAGAATAAGACAGACTGAAACGGCTAGACTTAGAAATAAATTACAGCATAAAACTGCTAGAAACGCTATGAAGAAACTAAAAGAATCTTCTAAAAAAGATGCAAAAAAAATGCTTCCTGGTGTTTTGTCAATGATTGATAAGTTAGCAAAGAATAATATAATTCATAAAAATAAATCAGCAAATCTTAAATCGAAAATGTCAAAGCACGTTAACGGTTTGTAGTTAAGAATTCATCGAAATTAGAAACTCTTCATTATTCAATGTCTTTTTTATTTTATCACTTATAAATTCCATAGCCTCAACTGGATTCATGTCCGCTAGGTACTTCCTCATAATCCACATTCTTTGTATTGTATTTTCGTCTAGTAATAAATCATCTCTTCTTGTACTTGATGATACAAGATCAATTGCAGGGAATATTCTACGATTGGAAATTCTTCTATCAAGTTGTAATTCCATGTTTCCTGTTCCTTTAAATTCCTCAAATATTACCTCATCCATTTTAGATCCGGTTTCTGTAAGGGCTGTGGCAATAATTGATAGAGAGCCACCACCTTCAATATTTCTAGCGGCACCAAAAAATCTTTTTGGCTTGTGAAGTGCATTTGCGTCAACACCCCCACTCAAAATTTTTCCAGAAGCAGGTTGAACGGTGTTGTATGCTCTTGCCAATCTGGTTATAGAATCCAATAATATGACAACATCATGTCCACATTCAACTAATCTTTTGGCTTTTGATAACACTATATTAGCAACCCTAACATGTCTGTCTGCAGGCTCATCAAATGTCGAAGCCACGACTTCACCTTTGACATTTCTTTGCATATCGGTAACTTCCTCGGGTCTCTCATCAATTAATAGAATGATTTGATAAACTTCAGGATGGTTAGCTGCAATTGCATTCGCAACATCTTTTAATAACATTGTTTTTCCAGTTTTTGGTTGCGAGACAATCATACCTCTTTGACCTTTTCCAATAGGTGAGAAAAGATCCATAACTCTGGTTGAAATACTACTTGACTTATCAGCAAGATTAAACTTCTCATCTGGAAACAATGGAGTTAAGTGTTCAAAAGAAACTCTATCCCTAACAACTTTTGGGTCAAGACCATTTATTTTAATCACTTTTATTAATGGGAAATACTTTTCTCCATCTTTTGGTGGTCTTACTTGACCTAAGACTGTATCTCCTGTCTTGAGTCCAAACAGCCTTACCTGTGATTGAGAGACATAAATATCATCGGGAGAACTTAAATAGTTATAATCTGAAGATCTTAGAAAACCATATCCCTCTTGCATGATATCAAGTACTCCTTCTGATTCAATTATTCCATCAAATTCAAAATCGGGTTCTTTATATCTGTTTCGATTGTCTTTGTTGTGGGTTTTTTCTTCCACTTTTATTGGTTGTTTTTTTTCCTTATTATCGTTTTTCTTAGTTTTTTCTAGATAATGATTCATAATATTTTCAATTATTTCATTCTTTTTCCCAGATGAATCTATGCCAAGTTCATTTGCTATATCAACGATTTCTGAAATCTTTTTTTTGCTTAAGTCTTTTAATTCTAACATTTTTTATAAAGAATTGAGGTAAAGTGTTCTCTTGGGATTTATGAGAACGATGTAAATATACAATCTTTTTTTAATTTCTTAAAATTCTCTAAATTTAAAACTACATGTTAAGAATTCAGACTCTCTATTTATTATTATCAGCTCTTATAAATTTTGCTATTGCTTTTTTTAGTCATTTAAAAGATGATGAACTACTTAGCTTAAATGGATTGAGCTTATTTTCTATTAACCTTTTTTGGTTGATTGCCAATACTGGAGCTGCCTTAAATATTTTAGAAATTTTTTTATACAAAAACAGAAACAATCAGTACCGAACAGTAAGATTCAACAATGCTATCTACTTTATTATTTTGCTCTACGTAGTATTTATTGCAATATTTAATAAGTCTTCAGTGCTGTTAATTCCAATTTTGGGTATATTATTATCTCTAATTTTTTCTTTAATAGCTACTAAAAATATAAAGAAAGATATTGATATATTAAATTCATCTAACAGACTACGATAATTTGCCTCTGTCACCTAACTCAATTATTTCCATATCACTCAATCCTTCTGTGCTGATTTTAAATCTAATCATAGTTCGTTTTTTGTGAAAACCGTGCCTTCCCGCCGCTCCTGGGTTAATAGTTGTTAAATTATTTTTTTTATCAAACTCTACCTTTAGTAAATGTGAGTGACCATATATTAGAATATTTGGTTTTTCGTTATTTATCAATTTTTTAGTTTTTTGATTATAAAATGGGCTTTTACCCGCAATGTGAGTAATTAAAAATTTATGATTCTCAATTTCTATTATTTCACTCTCTTTTAAAATTGATCTTACTTTATAATCATCAATGTTTCCGAAAACACCAAAAAAAAGTGTGTGTTTTCTAATATTGTCAATTAACTTAACATTACCAACATCACCCGAGTGAATTGTTATATCTGAGTCTTTTACATATTTCAAAATAGTATCATCAATATAACTATGGGTATCCGAAATAAGTAAAATTTTTTTCAAATCAAATATTGTTCTATACTTGTGTTATATTACAAAAAAAATTAATGTTGAGGTATTTTATTCGTATTTCTTTTTTAGGTAATAATTATTGCGGATGGCAAACTCAACCGGGTCAAATTTCTGTTCAAGGAACCATTGAAAAATGCATAAGTAATCTCACAAAAAATAAAATAACTATTGTTGGGGCAGGAAGAACTGATGCAGGGGTACATGCTACCAGCATGTATGCACATTTTGATACTACTAACACAATTGAAAAAAAAGATTTTCTCAAGAGAATTAATCTCTATTTACCCAAAGATATTTTAATTCTTGATATACTTCCAGTCAAAGACAAATCACATGCAAGATTTGATGCACTTAGCAGAACATACAAATATTTTATAAACCAGAACAAAGATCCTTTTAAAATTAATCAGTCTTACTTTTGTAAATACGAGTTGGATTTAAAATTAATGAATAAGGCGGCTAAAATACTTTTGAATTTTGATGATTTTGAATGTTTTTCAAAATCAAAAACTGATGTAAAGACATTTCTGTGCAAGATTAATTATGCTGAATTAAATGAAGAAAAAGGATTAATAATCCTAAAGATTAATGCAAATAGATTTTTAAGAAATATGGTTAGGGCAATTGTTGGTACATTAATTGAAGTTGGAAGAAAAAGAATTTCATTAAACACTTTTGAAAAAATCATATTAGAAAAAAATAGATCGAATGCCGGTTTTTCTGCTCCCGCACATGGGTTGTTTTTAACTGATGTTGATTACGATTGGGATAAAATAAAATAGATGAAAAAAAACTTTAATCTAAAACTATTTAATAGACTCATAGGGTTCACAAAACCCTATAAATTTAATTTTATTTTCGTTTCCTTTTCTGCAATTATTATTTCTTTTTTTTCAATATTAAATCAATACTTTTTAAAGATTGCTGTGGATGAGTATATTACTTCGAAAGATTATGAAGGTCTCTTAACTGTAATTGTATTAATGTTAGCTGTTTTATGTTTTCAAGTTATATTTCAATTCCTCTTTATTTATTTCACCAATCTGCTTGGTCAGAAAGTAGTATTTGATCTTAGAACAAAACTTTTTAATACAATTATAAAGTTTAAAATGTCATATTATGATAAATCATCTGTTGGTAGATTAGTAACTAGAACAGTTAGTGACATGGAAACGATTGCGAGTATCTTTAGTCAAGGATTATTTATGATTTTTGCTGATTTAATTTTGATGTTCTCAGTGCTAGTCGTTATGATTGTTTTGAGTTTTGAGCTTTCACTTATTATACTAATCATTTTACCGTTTGTTATGTTAGCAACAAGGTTTTTTCAAAGGGCAATGAAAGTTGCTTTCAATGAAGTTCGAAATGAGGTTGCTAATTTAAACTCTTTTGTTCAAGAAAGATTGTCAGGAATTAAAGAGATACAAATATTTAATAGACAAAAAATTGAGACTGAAAACTTTAAGAAAATTAATGAGCGCCATAAAAAGGCGTGGCTTAAAACCGTTTGGTATAATTCTATTTTTTTTCCAATTGCTGAAATTTCAATTTCAATAAGTGTTGGTCTCATTGTTTGGTATGCAGGCAGTAATATTATACAACTTGAGAATTTTGTTAGTTTGGGTACAATATTTTTATTCATACAATTATCTCAAATGCTTTTCAGACCACTTCGACAAATTGCAGATAAGTTTAACACTCTACAAATGGGAATGGTTGCGGCAAAAAGAGTTTTCGAAATTTTAGACTCTGATTATAATATAATTGACAAAGGTACTCTGAAGAAGCAAGAAATTAATGGTGATATAAAATTTGAAAATGTATATTTTTCATACGTTAAGAATAACAATGTTTTAAATAATATCAATCTGAGAATTAAAAAGGGTGAAAAAATTGCTATTGTGGGTGCTACAGGTTCCGGTAAGTCTACCATAATTAAGTTAATTTTAAGATTATACGATCTTGATAATGGAGAAATAAAAATTAATAACAAAAACATAAAAAATTATAAACTTAGTGACTTGCGTTCATCAATCTCCTTAGTTAATCAAGACATCTTCTTGTTTGCAGACTCAATCTTTAAAAATATAACCCTTTTCAATGAAAAGATTTCTAAAAAAGAGGTTGAGAAAGCTGCTAAAAATATAGGTGTCTTTGAATTTATAAAGAAGTTGCCGGACGGTTTTGATTATAACGTTAAAGAAAGAGGGGTGATGCTCTCTGAGGGGCAGAGACAAATAATCTCATTTCTTAGAGCTTATGTATCCAAGCCAAAAATATTGATTTTAGATGAGGCAACTTCATCTATTGACTCTAAAACTGAAGAATTGATGCGATTTGCAACAAATAAACTCATTGAAGATAAAACAGCAATAATAATTGCTCATAGATTATCTACAATTATTAGTGCAGATAGAATTGTAGTATTGAAAGGAGGAAAAATAATGGAGATCGGATCTCATAGTGAGTTGATTACACAAAACGGTTATTACAAGAAATTATACGAAGTTCAATTTGAGAAAAAAGAGTTATTCACTGAGATCTTCTAATAACATTGCTTTTAATTCATCGTCATTTTTGTAATTACAAAAATCTCCATTTTTAATATATGATATTTTGCCAGATTCCTCAGAAATGACAACACATAATGCATCGGACTCTTCAGATATTCCAACAGCAGCTTTATGCCTAAGTCCAAAAGATTTATTAATTTTTTTATTTTTTGACACAGGTAGTGTCACCCGAGAGGAGACAATTAAATTTCCTACAACAATAACAGCACCATCATGGAGGGGACTGTTTTTGTGAAAAATACTTTCTATAATTGCTGATGAGATTTCGGCATTTATCTTATCACCGTCTTCTTTTATAAAATCTAAACTATTATTTCTCTCAAATACAAAAATAGCACCTGTTTTTGACCTTTTGAGTCTATTACAAGCAATTATAAATTCATTGACGTTGAGTTTGGCTTGCTCCTTACTAATTTTGAAAAACAGCGTAAACTTTTTCCATAAAGATTTATTATTTGCAATTCTTGATGAACCCAAAAGAAGCAAAAATTTCCTTATTTCTTGTTGGAAGACAATAATAACAGCAAAAACTCCAACTCCAATAAATCCACCTAGTATACTACTTAAAATATTCATATTTAAAACATCAGTTATCCACCATATGATATAAATAATGACAAAACCTCTAAAAACAATAATTGCTGCAGTGCCTCTCACAAGTTTATAGGCATAATACAACATCACAGCAACCAATATTAAATCAATGATTGGTAAGATTGTAGACTTTATTAAATCAACTATTTCCATGATATTGTAAAATTAACCAAAATCATGAAGATTTAATTTTTTCGTAAAGCATAATACACTCTTTAGCTTCTTTAACATCATGAACCCTTAAAATATTGATCTTCTTGTTCAATAAATACATATTGATTGCAGTAGTTGAATTCAAGGAATCTTTTTTATCAATATTTAGGTATTTAGTAATAAAAGACTTTCTGGAAATTCCAACTAGCATGGGTAGGTCTAACACTTTAAAGTTTTCAATTTTTTTCATAATGGTATAATTATGATCTAAAGTTTTTCCAAAACCAAATCCCGGATCAATAATTATGTCAACTATTCCCTTTTCACGGGCTAAATAAATTCTTTTTGCGAAAAAACTTATGAGCTCTTTAATTACATTTTTGTATTCTGGTTTATTTTGCATATTTTGAGGATTTCCCCTCATGTGCATCATTACATATGGACAATTATATTTAGAGACAATATCAAGGATTTTTTCATCTATACACCCTGCACTTATATCATTAACAATATCTACACCTAAATCAAGACAACTTTGGGCGACTTCAGATCTGAAAGTATCAATTGATAATACTAAATCAGGGTATTCTTTTTTTAAGAATTTAATAGTTGGGACAACTCTTTTTATTTCTTCATCAATACTTATTTCTTTTGCACCAGGTCTTGAACTGTAACCTCCTACATCTATAATATCTACACCCTTATCAATCATCTCAGTTACACGATTATCGATTTTTTTTTCTGAATTATATAGTCCACCATCATAGAAAGAATCTGGGGTTAAATTTAAAATCCCCATTATTCTAGGTTTAGTTAAATCAAGTAGACTACCTTTAATATTAATCTCCAAATCTGAACGTTTAATTAGATTATTTTTTCGAAATTTACGTAAAAATAAGCTTCGTTGTCAAATACACTAAATCACTTTGATCATATAATTGAAAAATGTAAAAAGATTTTCATTTCTAAAATGCACGATTATGGTGCGGCTTGGAGAATTTTAAGATTATCATCATTAACTGACCAGATTTATATAAAAGCTCAAAGAATAAGAGGAATTCAGATTAATAAAACATCAAAAATTGATGAGGGTCAAGAAGTTGAGTTTGTAGGACTAATCAATTATTCAATTATGTGTCTAATTCAAATAGAGAGAGGTATTTCTGAAGAACCTGATTTTGATTTAGAAACTGCACTTAATGAGTATGATAAACAAAAGAACTTAGTTAAAGACCTACTATCGAAAAAAAATCATGATTATGGAGAGGCGTGGAAAGAGATGAGAGTGAGCTCTTTGACCGATCTTATCTTACAAAAAATTTTTAGAATCAAACAAATTGAGGATAATGAGGGTAAAACATTAATTAGTGAAGGAATTGATGCAAATTATCATGACATTATCAATTACTCTGTTTTTGCTTTGATTCATCTTGAATATTTTAAATGAAAATTTTAAATATTTTATTTACTCTTTTTGGTGTTATCACCGTAATTTTTTTTCTATTTCAAGTTTTGCCTGGAGATCCAGGGAGAATGATGATGGGTCAAAATGAAGATGATGAACAGTTAAAGGCAATTAATGCTAGATATGGTTTTGATAAACCTGTTATGCATCAATATTTTTTTTATTTAAATGATATATCTCCTATTTCAATACATTCCAAAAACAATTCTGATTTCAATTACCTAGATTCAAATAAATACTCTTATATAAATATTTTGGAGGTTGGTAGTTCTGTATTTGTTTTAAAATTTCCATATTTCAGGGAGTCGTATCAAAGAAGAGGGGAGAAGGTTTCAAATATCATTGTCAATACATTTCCTAATACAGCAATCCTTGCAATTACTTCAATATTATTTGCAACAGTTTTTGGATTAGTTCTAGGGATTTATTGTGCCTTGTTTAAGGATACAATATCGGATAGTTTTATACAGTTCATTAGCACTATTGGAATTAGTGTTCCTTCTTTTTTAAGTGCAATAGTTTTTGCTTGGATTTTTGGATATGTTTTTAGTGATATTACTAATTTAAATATGACTGGGAGTTTATATGAATTAAGTGACTCGGGTGAATATTATGAATTAAAACTCAGAAACTTAATACTTCCATCAATAGTATTAGGCATAAGACCAATTTCAATAATAAGTATGCTTATGCGAAATTCCATGATACAAACACTAAATCAGAATTATATTTTGACAGCGTATTCAAAAGGATTGTCTAAATACAAAGTGATTGTAAATCATTGTTTAAAAAACTCTCTTAACCCTGTTGTCACCGCTCTTTCAGGATGGTTTGCTAGCTTGTTGGCTGGTTCTGTATTTGTAGAGTATATTTTTGGATGGAATGGCTTGGGTAGAGAAATTGTTAATTCATTAAATAATCTTGATGTACCTGTTATTATGGGAGCTGTGACAGTGATAAGTCTCTCTTTCATTTTGATTAATATATTTGTAGATGAAATTTATAAATATCTAGACCCTAGAATTAATTAATATGAGGAGAAAAATCGTTGCTGGCAATTGGAAAATGAATAAAGATATGAAAGGTTCTGTTGAACTTGTAAAAGAAATTATTCAAACGAATAAATTATTCGGGTGTGAGGTATATATTTCACCATCTTTTCCTTTTTTAAATGAAATTTCAAGTATTTGTGAATTAACACCAATTAAAGTTATTGCTCAAAACGTATCAGAAAAAAGTCAAGGAGCTTTTACTGGTGAAGTTTCAGTTGATATGTTAAAAAGTATTGGAGTTGATGGTATTATTGTTGGTCATTCTGAAAGAAGAAAAATTTATGGTGAAAATGATGAGGTTTTGAGGATGAAATTGGATAATTGTTCAAAAAATAATTTAGAAGTATTTTTTTGCATTGGAGAAACTCTTGAACTGCGAGAAAAAGGGAAACAAAATGAAGTAATTGAAAATCAGTTAAATAATACTTTGTTTGATTTGCCAGATTTTAACTTAGATAAATTAGTAATTGCATATGAGCCAGTTTGGGCTATTGGAACAGGGAAAAATGCCAGTTCAGAACAAGTACAAGAAATGCATCAATACATTAGAACTCTATTAAATTTAAGATATGGAAAATCATCTGATAGTATACCTATTGTATATGGTGGTAGTCTTAAACCCGATAATTCCAAGAATATTTTCAGTTGTCCTGATGTAGATGGTGGATTAGTTGGAGGTGCCTCTTTGAACCCGAAGGCATTCCTTGATATCATAAGTTCTATATAGTTGTTTTAAAATTGTAAATTAGCTCATAACTAGTTGGTAATGAGTGTCAAAGAAAAAACTAAAAAAGATCAAGGAAAGAGTTTGTCAAAGAGTGATTATCATGAAATTATACTTTACAATGATGATATTAATACTTTTGATCATGTTATAGATATTTTGATTAAAGTTTGTGACCACTCGGCAACACAAGCGGAACAATGTGCGTTAATTGTTCACTACAAAGGTAAGTGTTCGGTTAAGTCTGGTACACTTTTTGACTTAAAACCTAGAGTGAAAAAGATGATAGAAGCAAATTTAACTGCAGAAATCATTTAAATACAAGATATGCACAAAATAATACCCCTCACCATGATTCTTTTTTTTAATACTATATTGTCTCAAAATGACACTAAAATGATAAAATCAATCCATGATTTTTCTGTAACTGACATATATGGAAAGAATTTTGATTTTAATAAGGTTAAAGGCAAGAAGATAATGGTTGTCAATACAGCCTCTAAATGTGGTTTAACTCCACAATACAAAGCATTAGAAAAGCTATACAATGATTATAAAGACAAAAACTTTATTATTGTTGGTTTTCCCTCAAATAATTTTCTGTGGCAAGAACCTGGAACAAATGAGCAAATTGCTGAATTCTGCAAAGAAAATTATGGTGTATCTTTTCCCATGATGAGCAAGGTCTCTGTTAAAGGTTCATCAATGCATCCTCTATATAAATTTTTAACTAAAAAGAGTCAAAATGGAAAGTTAGATTCCTCTGTTAGTTGGAATTTTCAAAAATTTCTAATAGATGAAGATGGTTTTGTTGTAAAATCTGTTTCACCAAGAACAAAGCCAGATGATCAATCAATCATAGATTGGATCAAAAGCTAATGATTCCAAAAACTGATATCCTTATTTTTGGTGCTCACCCTGATGATATCGAGCTTGGATGTGGAGGCACAATTTTAAATGAAATTGAAAAGGGAAAAACTGTTGGTCTTGTTGATTTGACAGCCGGTGAACTTGGAACCAGAGGATCAGTTGAAAAAAGAAAACAAGAAACTGATAAAGCATCTAAAATTCTTGGTGTAGATTTCAGGCTCAATTTGGGTATGAAAGATGGTTTTATCAAGAATGATGAAAATAGTCAGTATGAAATCATCAAACTTATTCGAAAATATCAACCAGACATAATTATCTGTAATGCTCCCGATGATAGACATATAGATCACGCTGAGGCCTCTAAATTAGTTGTTTCCGCTTCTTTTTTAAGTGGTTTAGTCAAAATTAAAACAGAAATAGATAACAATAATCAAAAACCATGGAGACCCCGAAACGTCTACCATTATATTCAATGGAAGAATTTAGAACCTACATTTGTTGTGGACATCTCGAAACATGCTGATAAAAAGATGGAAGCAATTTTAAGTTATGACTCACAATTCTACAACCCTAAGAGTTCAGAACCGGAAACCGTTATTAGTTCGGAAAAATTTTTAGATTCTATCACTGCAAGGTCCTCAGATTTTGGTAGACTCATTGGAGTTGAACACGCTGAAGGTTTTATATCTAACAAGCTTGTTGGTGTTAAGACTTTAAATGATTTATTATAATTTTTTTCTTTTTCCATATATATCTATATTTGAAATCCAAATTTATGGTGGTTGTAGCTCAGTTGGTTAGAGCGCCTGATTGTGGTTCAGGAGGTCGCCGGTTCGAGCCCGGTCTTCCACCCAAATTTCTTAGATGTTAGAATCTTATTTTACTTGTCCATATTGTTGGGAAAACCAAGTAAAAATGGTCGATCCATCTTTATTATCGCAAACTTACATCGAAGATTGTGAGGTTTGCTGCAATCCAATAGAATTTAACATAAATATAAGCGATCACGAGTTGGTTGAGATTATACCGAACTCTTTAGAGCAATAATTACTTATTTTAACTTTTTTAAAACTCTTTGAAAAACACCTTGTTTGAAGTTTACACTTTTTTCATTGGTGTTAAATTTCAATTCGACTCCAGCTTCTTCAAGTTTAAAGGTATCTACACCAACAGCTTTCAGTTCAAATGATTCCTGACCCATCACATCCATATAAAGTTTATTGTTTTTTGTATAAACAACTAGTTCTAGAGGAAAATTTTCGATACCATAAGTCCCTGAGTAATTATCTAATTTATCAACTTCAATTTCAAATTCCTTTTCTTTCGGATCAAGAACTATTCTTTCATCCCTATTTGCAATATTCCAGGCTGTGTGAAATATTAATCTGGTTCTGTTCTCCAATAAATCATATTCTATTTTTTCTGGATCATCGGTAGGCATGTGATAATCTTCATGTGTACCCGAAAAATAAAAAATTATTGGAATACCATTTTTTGCAAAATTATAATGATCGCTCCTGTAGTAAAATCTATTTGGATCATCTTTATCATTAAATCTGTAGTCTAATTCTACGTTCATAGTCTCAGCATTTGTTTTTTCAGATAAATTATGCAAGTCTTGACTGTCGTGATCTGATCCAATAATATAAACATAGTTCCTGTTCTCACTTTTTCTTGTTGGATCAATTCTTCCGATCATATCAATATTTAAACTGGCTACAGTATTTTCTAGTGGGTATATTGGGTTTTCAGAATAATATTTAGAGCCTAGTAGTCCTTTTTCTTCACCTGTAACATGTAGAAAAACGACTGATCTTTTAGGGCTCTTTCCTCTCTTTTCAGCCTTTTTAAAAGCTTTTGCTATTTCAAGCAATGCCACTGAGCCAGATCCGTCATCGTCTGCACCGTTGTGAATTTGATCGGTAATATCACCTCTTGATCCACCATTTCTTCCATATCCCACATGGTCTAAATGAGCTGTAATAACAAGATATTCGTCAGGTAATTCGGATCCCCTAACAATTCCAACAACATTTTCAGTTTCGACGCTACCCATATTTCCTCTTTTGATTTGTAAAGTCATGGGTTGGAAGTAATCTT
>CACKBA010000023.1 GCA_902598295.1 uncultured Bacteroidota bacterium | reverse complement strand
TTTTTTGGTAATTCTTTCAATATATTTATATGATATTGCATTTGGTGTTCCTCCACCCCAGTGAATCTGCGTTAATTTTCTGTTTTTGTTAATTAACTTTGAAACGTAACTGATTTCTTTGATAACAGCATCCACATACCTTTCTAAAAAAGGTTTAGTAAACCCTGACTCTGTCGTACAACCACAAAAATGACATATTTGAGGGCAAAAAGGAATATGAATGTAAACAGAGATATTTTGAGGATTTTCATCGTTTGATTGAATAATTTTTTTTTCAAAATCAAGATTTGAAAAATTATCATCAAAGAAAGTTGCAGGTGGATAAGATGTATATCTTGGACCTGTTTTACTATATTTTTTTATTAAGTTCTCGTCAACTCTCATCTATTCCAATTGTTTTTTTTAATCCACTGAACGGTTTTTTTAACTTTCAAGTAATCAATATCAGGTAAAAAACCATGACCAAGGTTGAAAATCCAGTTTGAATTTTTACTACCAAACTCATTCAATGAATTAAGATATTTTTTAATTGTATCAAACTCATAATAAAATATTCTTGGGTCCATATTCCCTTGTAAACCGACGCCATTGTCTACTAATTTTCTAGCCTCTGGTAATGAAATGTGCCAGTCAATACTAACAAAGTCGCATATGCTATCATTAATATTTTTCAAACCAATGGAGTAGTCCTTGGGAAAGAAAATTGTTGGACAGTCTAGTTTTTTTGCACTATTCAGTATTTTTTTTGAGAAAGGAAGAATTAATTCTGTGTATAGATCATATGGAATGCTCCCACAGTATGTTTCAAAAAGTTGAAAGCATTGTATTCCGTTTTTTACTTGATTTTCAACGTATTCAATCGATGCTTCTGTAATTTGCTCAATAATTTTAATGCTTTCTTTTCTGTTTTTATAAAAATATTTAACAGCATTTTTAAAACTTTTTTGATGTTCATTTCCTCTAAACATAAATAAAAATGTTGTTAAGGGTCCTCCACAAAAACCAATTAATGGAGTATTTTTCTTGTCATTAATGGTTTGTTTGATGTTTTTGTATATGTATTCCAATTTTTCTGGTTTGAAATAAAGTTTGGGTTTTACTCCATCTTCAATTGCATTAACAAATTTTGGACCATTTTCAGTGAATATTAAATCCATTCCTAATGCGTCGGGAATCACCAAAATATCAGAAAAAAGAATCGCAGCATCAACACCAAGGTCTTCGATAGGCAAAAGTGTTACTTTAGATGTCATCTCAGCATTTTTCATCATATCATAAAATTTATGACTTTCTTTGAGCTTTCTATATGATGGTAAAATTCGTCCTGCTTGTCTCATGAACCAAACTGGAGGTCTTTTTTCTACCTCACCATTCAAAGTATTTAGAAATATGTTATTCATCTTTAATATTTTCAAGTGCCATCCTGTTTGAAATAATTAGCTTTTCAATATCATCCTCATCAATAACAGATGACAAGAATAAACATTCATACTGTGATGGCGGCAAGTAAACTCCCATTTCAAGCATTTTTTTAAAATAAATTGCATATTTCTCTACATCCAAATTCAAAGCATCATCATAATTAATAACTTCATTTTTATCTGAAAAAAATAGTGTAAGCATAGAGCCTTGCCTTGCAATGTGAGCATGAGTATTTGTCTCAATAATATTTTTATTCCATCCATCCTCAATTTTCTTGGATATAATTTCGAGCTTATCATAAACATTTTGATTAAGCATATTTAAAACAGTAAGTCCTGCTGTCATTGCAAGTGGATTTCCAGATAAAGTTCCTGCTTGGTATACAGGTCCATTTGGTGCTAGCATATCCATAATTTCTTGTTTCCCTCCATAGGCTCCTACAGGTAACCCACCACCAATGATTTTGCCTAATGTTGTCAGATCAGGACTAACTTCATAAATTTCTTGTGCACCTCCTTTAGCTACTCGAAATCCGGTCATAACTTCATCAAAAATGAGTAATGAATTGTGTGAGTCACAAAGTTTTCTGAGTCCGTCTAAAAAGTTCTCTCGTGGTTTGACTAGCCCCATATTTCCAGCGATTGGTTCAACAATAACTGCAGCTATCTCACTTTTATTTTCTTTAAACAGTTGTTCAACGGAGCTTAGATTGTTGAAATTTGCTATCAAAGTATCTTTTGCAATATTTTTGGTAACTCCGGGGCTATCCGGTAGGCCCAATGTGACTGCGCCTGAGCCTGCTTTAATTAAAAAACTATCTCCGTGTCCGTGGTAATTGCCTGCAAATTTTATTATTTTTTCCTTTTTAGTATAACCTCGTGCCAATCTGATAGCACTCATTGTCGCTTCAGTACCTGAGTTAACCATCCTTACTTTTTCAATTGAGGGAACCATCTCAGTAATTTTTTTGGCAACCAAGGTTTCAATTTCAGTTGATGCACCATAGGTGGTACCGTTTTTACTAGCAACAGAGATTGCCTCAACAACCTTTTCGTTTGCATGACCAAAAATCAGAGGTCCCCATGATGAAACACAATCGATATATTCATTTCCATCAATGTCAGTCATTTTACTACCCTTACCACTTTTAAAAAAAACAGGATTCATATTGACACTCTTAAAGGCACGAACAGGTGAGTTTACTCCACCAGGAATAAATAAATTAGCATTTTCAAAGGCTTTTATACTTTTATCAAACATGGTCTTTTTTTAAGGCGTTTGCAATTTCTAATGCATGGTAAGTTATTATTGCATCAGCACCAGCTCTTTTTATTGAATACATGATCTCCATCATAACATGCTCTTCTTCTATATATTTTTTTTCATGACCAGCTTTTACCATAGAGTATTCACCACTGACATTATATGCTATTATGGGAACATTAAATTTATTTTTTGCTTTGCTAATAATATCTAAATATGAAAGTGCTGGCTTAATTATGATAGCATCTGCACCTTCGTTCAAATCCTGTTCTATTTCTCTCATAAATTCATTTGAATTTTTGAAATTCATTTGATAGCTTTTTCTATCACCTTTTTTAGGTGAACTATCTACTGCTTCCCTGAATGGACCGTAGAAAGATGATGCGTATTTGACTGAATAAGGAAATATTGGCAAATCAACAAATCCGTTTGTGTCAAGTTTTTTTCTTATCAATTGTACTCTACCATCCATCATATCTGATGGTGCGATTATATCCACGCCTGCTTTGGCCAATTCTATTGATTGCTTGGCGAGTGTTTCAATTGTTAAATCATTATCAACTTCATTGTTAACAATTGTTCCGCAGTGACCGTGTATTGTATAACTACAGTTGCAAACATCAGCAATTACTAAGAATGCATCATTAAAACTTTTTTTAATTTCTTTAATAGCCATGGGAACAATACTTTTTTGATTGCATGAAATTTCTCCGGTTTCATCCTTTTTGGAGGATATACCAAAGATTATTATGTTTTGAATTCCTGATTTTTTCAAATCTTCACAAAGAACCAATACATTATCAATCGATAATTGATATTGTCCTGGAAGCGATTTAATTTCATTTTCTATATTATTTCCCTCACAAACAAAAATTGGATATATTAAGTCACCTATAGAAAGAGAAACGTTTTCTACAAGGTTTCTAACTTTATTATTATATCTCAATCGTCGAAGTCTAGTTTCAGGAAATTTCATAATTGTAGTTTTTTAAAAATTTTAAAAAAGATTTACTTATTCCCTCGTAGGATTGCATTTTTGAGGTAAGTTCTGGTTTGTATCCTTTATCATAAATTGTTGCAGAGGTGGTTTTTCCGATACTTATTATAAAAAAATTATTTGGATCATATATTTTACTGAATGCATCAAAAGCTGATGGACTGGTGAAAATAACATACGGTTTGGATTTACTTGCCAGCGCATTAATTTCTTTATTTTCATCAACAGTTTTAATGGTTTCATAATAAACCTTTCTCTGGATTTTGCAAAATTTTGATAAGGAATTATACAATGAAGGATTAGATAAATTTCCTTGAATTAAAAGAGAATTTTTTGAGATTAGAATATTATTTTTCTTTAATTCCTTAGACATTTCTGCGGCATAATTTCTTGAACATGTATAACTTGGATCATATCCCATCTCAATTAACTTTTTTGAAGTTTTTTCACCTATACAGATAAAAAACTTTTTTGATAAATTAAATTTTTTAGAGTTGCTGTCTTCAAAAAAATACTTCACGCCATTTTTTGATACAAATATTATGCAATCAATTTCATCAAGATCTATTTTTGTGATGTTTGAGATAGGTTTTGTTCGAATCATCGGAAAATGAAAAATATTTAATCCATTGTCTTCAAGACTTTTAAAGCCAGATTCAACATGCTCATTAGTTAATACCACATTTATATTATTTGTTGATTTCACTGTCGATTTTATTAATTATTTGATCCACATTTTTTTTTAAAAATTTTTCTGCAAGTTCTTTACTTACGTCTTTGTTGAAATTTTTAGTAGAGACATGTTCTCTTATATACTGTTTTCCGTCAAGAGATAAAACAATTCCTTCTAAATTTAGGTTTTCACCCTCAAAATATGAATATGCTCCAATTGGATAATTACAACCACCTCCCATAGCTTTCATAAAGTTTCTTTCATGATTGACACATAGCATGGAATTGCTGTCATTTATTTTTTTGACAATTTCTTCTGCTTTGTGATTATTCACAGAGTGTTCCACAGCAATTGCACCTTGACCTGGTGCATTTAAAAAAATATCATGATTAAAATATTCTGTGATATGATTATCCAAATTGAGTCTTTCAATTCCTGCAGCAGCCATCACTAGGCCGTCAAACTCACCATTTAACATTTTTTTTATTCTTGTATCTACATTCCCTCTGACATCTTTTATTGTAAGATTAGGATTGATTTTTAGAAGTTGTGCTTTTCTGCGAAGTGAGGTGGTTCCAATAACCTGCTCTTTGCTAAATAATTCTAGTTTTTTTTTGCTTTTGCTTAAAAAGACATCTTGAGGGTTGCCTCGTTTCAAAATTGCTGAAATTTTTAAACTATCATCATTTTCGACGGGTAAATCCTTTAAACTGTGCACTGCAATGTCAATTTTTTGTTCTATTAGGAGTTTTTGTATTTCATTAACAAAAAAACCTTTATCCAAGTTTCTGTCTAGAGTCTGATTTAGTAAAATATCTCCTTTGGTTTTAATTTCCTTTATTTCAAAATGGAAATTTTTAAAGTTTTTTTTTAGCTCAAGAATAACTTTGTTTGCTTGAAAGAGGGCAAGTTTGCTTGCTCTGGTACCTACAATAAATTTATTTTTCATCTAGAAAAATTTGATTAATTATCTCGATGGCTTTTTCATCTTTTCCATTATCACTAGCTTTCTTTATTTTTTTAACCAAATTATCAGAAAATTTATCATATGCTTTTGATAGTTTTAAACTTAAGTCTTTGCTAGTAGCATTTTCTGACAAACTTTTAATCTTTGAAATAGTTTCATTAAGAAATAATTCTCTGACTTGTTTTTTAAGAGAAAGAATCGAAGGCCTGAGTAATCTTGTGTTTGTCCAATCATCAAATTCGACTAGAAACTCTTCAATGTAAAGTTCAGCTTTGATAACCTCAGCTTTTCTTTTTTTGTAATTCTCATTAACGGTATCTTTTAAGTTATCAATATTAATTATTTCAATATTATTTACCTCTTCCAAATCATGAGATAAATTTCTAGGAACTGAAAGATCAACTAATAAAAGTTTGCTGTTTCTTTTTTTAATTTTTTGTTCTATGTCTTTTTTAGTCAATAGTGGACTTTTTGAGCTTGTTGAGAAGATTACAACATCAGAATTTAAAATTTCTTTTTTGTAGTCTGTGAACAGAATTGATTCGTAAGCTAATTCTGTACAAAACGCATTTAATTTACTTTTTGTTCTATTCGTAATTTTAATTTTTTTAATTCCTTTTTGGTGAAGATGTCTTATTGAAAGTTTAGATGTTTCTCCTAAACCTACACACAAAAATTTTGCATTTTTAAGGTCATACTTATTAGTTATTTGTTCCACAGCTGCATAGCTGACCGAAACCGCACCTCTTCCAATTTCAGTATTTGTTCTTATGTACTTACCGGTTTCAAGTGATTTTTGTATCATTCTGCCCAAAATTGGACCGAGCATTTTGTGTTTTTTTGAAAAATAATATGCGTCTTTCAGTTGTTCAACAATCTGAAATTCACCGATTATCATGGATTCGAGTCCTGAAACCAGTCTGAATAAGTGATTAGCGACTTTGTACGATCCAGTTAAGTTGTTTAGGTGAGGGGATAAGCTGTCTTTGTATTTTTTAAATACTACCAGTTCTTTAACAACTGAATGAAGGAACTTATTTTCTTGTTCAATATGGTTTTCAAATTCAAAATAAATTTCTGTTCTATTGCAAGTAGAAATAATCATAAGACCCTCAATATCAAGTTTTTTCCTTAGGTGATTATGAAAGACTAGTTTTTCAGAATTGTCAAAGAAAAATCGTTCTCTAATGTTGAGTGGAGCTATTTTGTAATTGATGCTTATTAAACCTACCAATTCTAATATTTACGTGGCAAATTTCTTCACTGTTGAGTTGTAAAAATAACGCAAGAGGTTCTAAAAATATAGGTGCATGAATTTTTACCTAATATATAATCATTCTAAATAAGGAAATAGACTGATTTTCTTTTTTTTTTCGTTTTAAAAAAATAAATTTGGACTTTATTTATAATAATTCTAAATAATTTATTATTTATTTTATTATAGTTCTTTCTAGCTCACACCGATGGAACTCGATTGAATTTTTTTCATTCGAGTTCCTTTTTTTATTAATTAATAAAGTTTTTTCTACTATTTTCATTTGGAATTATACATGTTTCGTACTTACCAAAAATTCTGTATCTAAAATTTGCTATTAAATCATAACATATGTTTGTTAGAAATAACGGTAAAAGTTTAATTAGAGTTCGGACAATAAAATATCTATTAATTTTTTTTAAAATGTAGTATACGGCTTGAACTTTATAAATCTTTTCACCGTTTGTCTTGAGAACTGCAACAGAATTTATTTCCGTGAGTTTTAAATTATTTTTTCTGCTGAAATTACTTTGAAAATTTGTATACATAAACTTTTTGTCTTTATCATTCTTAATTAACCAATTGAAAAATCTATTACACAAAACACACACACCATCAAATACCACTATGTCTTTCTTATTTTTCATTTAAAAATATATTGTAAAGTTAAGTAGTAATTTCTTGGGGCTGAAGGAATAATTCCTGGACCTGGGTATCCTGTAGCACGTCTGGTAAAGTATTTTTCATTAAAAAGGTTATTTATTCCAATTTCATAGCTAATTCTTTTGAGCTTGTGTGAAAATGCCAAGTCGGCAATCCGGTAGGAGGGAATTTCTCCAATCACGCCACTTAAATTTCCATTAACAGCATTGGATGAATCAGTAAACTGATTTGACATATACAAATATTGAAAATTAACTGATAAGTTTTTATAACCATATTTAATACCTGTTTTTAAATTATGATCGGGAACAAACTCTACTGATTTACCTTCAATTCCAACTTCTTCAGATTCTAAATATTTTGAATTTATGTAGGAATAGTTGATGAAAAAATTCATTTCATTATTGTTATTCAAAGAAAGTATTCTCTTTAGGTTAAAATCAATTAAATTTTCAATACCTAATATTTGGGCATTTCCAACATTGCCTCTCTCACTTTTTACGTTACCATCTGGAAATAATCTCTGTACAAATCCAATCCTGTCCTTGTAAATTAAGGTAAACACGCTCGAATCAAATGAAACAATATCTTGAACTTTTCCCCTCAAACCAAAATCAAAAGTATATCCTTTTTCATCTGTTATGTTTGGATTTATTGCATAAGCAGGATTTATTATGCTAATGTCAGCAAATGTAACAGATCTGTAATTTTGACTGAAGTTTGAATATAAATCAAGGTCAATATTGACTTTGAAGCCAATACCCATACCCAATAAAATAAAACTTCTTTTTCTTGAATTATTTTCATCAAATCTTTCATTATATATAACATTTCCAGCCGCATCAGTATTAATTTTTCTGTAAAAGCCTATATTTTTAGTCACAATGTTCTCGTATCTAAAGCCTGGTGTAACAGAAAGTTTTTCATTTAAATAAAAAATATTTTCACCAAATATTGCAAAATTATTGTTGGGATATCTGTAATTTGACTGATTTACATAATTGGGGTAATTATTAAAATCAAATTCAAAATCAGCATTGGAATTTCCGGAACCCGGTCCTTGTTCACTAAAAGAATTTGAGTTGTAAATTTTAAAACCTAGCAGTAGATAGTTCTTTACATTATTTATTTCATAATTTTTAAGAATTCTGCCCTCTAAACCGTAGTTGGAAAAATCACCTTTAATTAAATCCCTCTCTTCACCTGGGTCTATTTGATCTACTCTATTGGTTCTAAAGCCAAGAGAATTTCTTTTAGCTTCCAATCCAAAGAAATTCAAACTAAAGTTTAATTTATCATTGATTTCATGAATGTATTTTAAATTGTATAAAAACCAATTTATATCAAACCAATTTCGCTTTCTGTTGCTTTGGTAAGGATTTTCTAAAAACATAGAATCTGAAAGTCCTCCGGCTTGATGTGCTAAATAATTCAGGTAAGTTAAATCAGCAGTGATCTTTATTTTTTTATTGATTTTGAAAATGAAATTCTGATAGTAGTTTATTGAATTGAATTCTGAATTGTCTCTAAATCCATCTCCCTTTTTATAGTTAACAAATCCATAGTAACTAAAATTATTTTTTGAATGACTTAGGCTAGTAAAATTTGTGTACAAACCATTAGAACCCAAAGTATTTCTTGTTATTATTTCAAGTTTTTTTTCTGGGTTAGGTTTTTTCATCACAAAATTTACCAGACCTCCAAATTGAGTTCCATACTGTAAAGATGCTGCGCCTCTTAGTATTTGAATTTCCTCAAGACCTTCATTAGCTGGCGTATAATAACTTTCAGGATATCCAAGTGCATCAGCGCTAATATCGTAGTTGTTTTGCCTTGTGTTAAAATTTGAAGATCTGTTTGGGTTTAATCCTCTTCCACCAATGTTCAGCTGCAATCCCGCATCGTCGTTTTGAAATATATTAATCCCAGGTATTTGGCTGTAAACTTGCCTCGCATTATTTGAAGCTAGATTGGCCATTGATAGACTCATTAAAATAACCTCATTTTTTTTACCAGCATAAACATAAGTTTCTTCAAAATCTTTTAATCTCTCAATTTGAAAAACCTTCTTTTTATTTGCTCTAACAATCACCTCATCAAGTGATTCAATTTTTGAGCTCAGTTCAATAACTTCATAATTTTTACCAGCAGAAAAAAATATAGATTTTAAATTATATCCTTCCAAATAGAACAAAACCTCTGTGTTATTTGATTTTATATCTAACTCAAATAGTCCATCTTGGTTAGATTTGGATAATTTATTCTCATTAGCATTATAAATACTGACACCAGCAACCGGTGTTTTCGTCAATGCGTCAATAACTTTCCCCTTAAATTTTGATTGAGAAAACCCCAAAACAGAAATAAAAAGAAATATTTTATAAACCAGTAATCTCATCATCTAGTGCTAAAATCCATGTTTTATTTTTAAACCCTCTTTTTTCATTCATTAAATTAACATTTGGATCTACAAATCTTTGACTTAATCTACCATTTAGTGTTACATAACTGTCGGCATAAATTTCAATCTCATTCATTCCATTTTTCTTGTAATATTCTCCTACATGATGCGCATATTCTAAAATAAAATCAGGCTGAAAGCTCATTTGGCGTTCCTGAAATTCGGAAAGAAATTCTTCATTCATAACCATAAAACTTTTTCCATCCTCCTTATTTAAAACTTTAAGATTTGTTATACCCTTTTTTTCAATCAGCATCACCCGCCAAGAAAATCTATAACCTTGTTCATTCCAGAACAATTCACCAGGATACAATAAATATCGAAATGGGAAACACAATTGAATTATGAAAAAAACTGCAACAATGCTTAAAACAATTGAGTTGTTGTTTGAATTCAATTTCAATCGCTTTATTTTTTTGGATTTAAATCCAAAAAACTTTAATATAAAATCAATTATTTTAATCATCTTCTTGTGTGTTTTTTGATCGAAGAAAATCAATGAGCCAACAATCATTATGTATGGAAACATTCCAATTGGAAAAAGAATGGCAGTGAATAAATGAAAAAATACAACTAAGAAAAACGCGAATATTCTGGTTCGTGAGTAAAGTAACAAGAAGGCAATAAATAAATCATAAAACATACCACCCCAACTCATGGCATAATGAACCCAGTTTTGTTGCATTAGAGTTGAACCAATAATTGGTAAATCATAACTTGATGTAAGCCATATTTTTAGTGGTTGTGCTTCAATTAGCCAGTCACTATTAATTTTAGCTAAACCAGAGTAGAAATAAACAATAAATAGGAGCATTTTTATGCAATCTGTACACCATTTTGGTATTTTCTCAAATTCATAACCTTTAATCTTGGAGTCAATAGAATAGTAGGAGTTTGCTGGAAGAAAAATCATCAAAAAACTCAAAATACTAATAAAATAATAATGGTTAAGGTATGTAGTTTTGTCCATCAATTCAATGTATGTGAATGAAAGGAAGAAAATAATGATTGATATCCTGTATTTGTATCCTATAGCTACAAAAAAAGCTGAAACACAACACACTAAAAAAAGAAGGTAAGTCATGTCTCCAAATGGTTTAACCCATTCAAATCCATAAAATGAAAAATGAAAAGATGGTTCAAGATAAAGTTTTTCAACCCATCCTTTACTAATGAATCTTATCATACTCAAGGTCATTAAAACACCAAAGCCCATCCTGAATAAGGCTAGGCTTGATGAATCTTGGGTTTGATTTAAATAATTTTTGATTGTGGTATTCAAATCAATGGTTTATTTATTAATCGCCGTCAGCATCTGTGTAATCCACAGCAACATTAAATAGCGATAACATATCAGTTTTCAAATTAACAACGATTGTTTGTAGAGCATCAAAAGCAGTTAACATTTTACTATTATCATTTTCAACTTGATTTATAAAGTTTTTGTTCAAGTCTAATATCTTTTGATTTGCAGTTTGAATCTTATTTACAACGATTGATCCAATATCATCAGCACTTACATTATTGGCTTTAATAAAATCTAGATAAGTCTTAAAACTTGGGCCTGCAGGCGATTGATTTGAAGACTTTCCTTGAAAGACAAGGTCTACTGCATTCAAAGCATTTTCAATTAGATCTCTTGAAACATCTTCAATTCCATTCTTGGATGAATAATAAGCTTCTACCTTAGTGGAAAGAGGATTATTTGAAAAAACGCCTGAGGGTATTCCAATCTTGTTGGTTCTTAAACCTTTTTCAAAATAATATACAAAATCATTAGTTAACATGTTAAATGCAGAGGTGGCTGTGTTTTCAACAGAATTGACAAAGGTATTTCTGTAAGTACTCCAATCATTTAAAACCAAATCAGTATTGTTATTCAGTTCATCAAGAACAACTTTTAAATATTTGCCGTTGAGTGGATTTTGAATGTATTGATTTATTATTTCATTTTCAGAATTTGCTATTCCGTGAATCATGTAATCAAGTCCTGGTAATCCTTGACATGACCAGTCATTTGGATTACTTAGATTCGTCTTTTCGTTGTTTATATTTTCTTGAATTCTTCCTTCATTAACAGGATAGGTATTTGTTTTACTGAAAAACATAATTTCTTCAGCTTTACCAATATTAAACATTTCTACATATTGCCAGTTGATGTATGCCTCTAACCAGCTGTTGTGTAGTTCAGTGTAGGTTGTTATATCTGGTGAATCAATAAAAGCATCCCCACTTTCTTTCAAATAGTCAACAGATGATTTGAAATTATTCAATCTTGGAACAATAATATTATCTGCATAATTTGACAGAACTGCAGACCTATCAAATTCTGGAATAGTCGATTGTTCATCATCAGAGCTGCTAGAGCATGAAATAATAAAAATTGATAAAATTGATATACTTATTAGTATTTTTAGAGTTTTCATATTTTAAAATTAAAAAACAGTGAGACTTTAGCCTCACTGTTTTGTCAAATTATATAATAAAGATATTATTAGAAATTAAATCGTCCTCTAATATCATTTGCCATTTGTGTTAAATCGCTATCCTGGACAGTCCAAAAGTTTGATAGTTTTGAAAGCATTGAATTTACTTCAGCTTCCGAAAAGTATGGCGAACCTGTTCCGTCGTTGGTAAACATTAAACTTAAAATAAAACCATAACCTTCTGAAAGAGCGTGAATAGCATCAGCAGGTGTAGCGGTCTTTTTTGACATATAACTTTCTAAGTAATCAATAGCTTTGTATCCAACAACTTTAGAAAGATTAATTTTAATGATGTTTGCTTGTGCATCGCGAACATCATAATTACCAGCAACAATTGCAGCCCTTCCTAACTTGAAGGCATCAAAAACTGTACTCGCCAAACCTGGTTCATTACTGTCATTGATTTTTTTGAAATACTTGTTTAAAGTTGTTCCATTTCCAGTAGGGGAGGTTCCTAAATCTGCTCTCGTAGCATCAGCCTCTTGACCATATAAGTATCCAAAAGCCTCATCCCACTTGTGTTCCATGTCGGTGTAGTTTTTTCCACTTGCTAAAATTCCATTATCATTGTCAGCTCTTCTTGTACCCGAGTCTAATTGACATGCATCTAGATAATTATTAACGATTTGATCGACACACATTCCACCAATTATACCTTTGATGAAGGTTTGGTCAACTTCCCAACCATTAGCGTTTACATTGATTGACCGAGCACTATCGGTTAATAATCCCGCCTGTCCATTTGCCGCTGTAGCAGTCCATGCAGGTATAACATTATCTGCAAAGTCTTCAAGCATACTTGTATATCTTGCTTTTGTGCTTGCCAGTGGTCCGTGAGAACAACCTGAGGCTGTCTTTGATCCGACTTGTTTTCCTGAACTGTTTAAGGAAGCATCTGAAAAACCAGTTCCATCATTAAACATTTCCAAAAGTTGTGCTTTTGTGAAAGTGTTTGTATTAAGTGCTTGGTAAATCTCATCTGCCATGTTGAGTCTTGCCGTTTGTCCAGAAAAAGAAACAGTCGACGCACCATCACGAGTAAATTCGTAAGTGTCTGGTGCAATTACAACGTTGTTTTCATCATCGTCATCACTGCAAGAAATGAACAGTAAAGGTAAAGCTAGAAGGAGTAATTTAAAGTATTTAATTTTCATAATTTTAGTATTTAAAAAGCGATTAATTAACTGTAATCCTAGCTCGTATTAATAAATCGCAACGAATATAATAATTATTATTTAGATTTAGTCTAAATAAAAATAATTTTTTTATTCACTAACATTTATCTATTTTCGTGCCAAACTTTTTATGAAAAAATTTGTTTACGCCTTAGTTTATTTTTTAGCTATTTCAACTGTTTTTGCGCAAAGTAAAAAAATGAAGGACATCGATGCTATCAAGTCAATGTGCGGATGTTTTGAAATCGAATTTAACTTTGCAGAAACATTTGTTTTAAATGATGATGAAAATTACAAAAAATCCAAAATTTATAAAGCAAAAGCCCTAGAATGGGGACAACTTGTTGAAGATACCAATGATAAAATATCTATTCAACATCTTCTTATAGTTGGTAGTGATCAATTTCCTTCAATAATAAAACATTGGAGACAAGATTGGATTTATCAAAATGTTGATTTATATCAATTTCACAAAGAAAATACATGGAAATATATTGAGTTGGAAAAAAGAAAAGTAAAAAAGGCTTGGACACAAAAGGTATATCAGGTCGACGATAGTCCACGATATGAAGCTTCAGCGCAATGGATCCACAATAATAACAAAAGTTATTGGGAAAGTTTTACTGATGCACCATTACCAAGAAGGGAGTATACCAAAAGAAATGATTATAATGTGATGCTCAGAGGAAATAGACACGAAATAGTATCTGGTGGATGGATTCATGATCAGGACAATAAAAAAGTCAGACGGGAGGATAATAAGGATATTCCAATTGCCTATGAAAAGGGATTTAGTACTTACACCAAAGTAGATGATGAAAAATGCATTGCTGCTGTTAAATGGTGGGAAAAAAATAAATTAAAGTGGAAAGCAATTCGATCGCATTGGGACGAAATTTATGCACTTAAATCAACTCTCAAATTAAATGAGACAGTTGATGGTGAAAGACTCTACACATTACTTTTCAATCCCTCACTGGTTGATGAAAATAAAACAAAACAAATAATAAAATCATTTATTAAATAAGAAGTAATGAAAAAAATAACCTACCTAATACTTACAGCGATATTTTTCTCTTGTGAATCCAATAAAGATGTACAAGAGGTTAACCTTTACAGTCAAAGACACTATGCAGTGGATGAGTTACAATATGAAAACTTTACAAAATTGACAGGTATAAAAGTAAATGTGACAAAAGCAAATGCTGACGAATTAATACAAAGGCTCAAAAACGAGGGTGATAAAACCCAAGCTGACCTGTTTATAACTGTTGATGTGGGTAAATTATGGCAAGCTGGAAACATGGGGCTTTTGCAAAAAATTAATAATGATATAATTAATCCAGGCATAAATCCAACTCTTTTGGACAAAAATAATTTTTGGATTCCTGTCACATACAGATCTAGAATTTTGGTTTACAGCAATGATAGGGTAAATAAAAGTGAGTTATCAACATATGAAGATTTGGCCAATGAAAAGTGGAAGAATAGAATTTTAGTCAGATCATCGTCAAATTCCTACAATCAAGCTTTGATGTCTTCACTTGTTGCAAATCTTGGTATTGAAGAAACTCAAAAATGGTCAGATGCAATTGTTAAAAATTTTGCAAGAGATCCGAAAGGAAATGATAGAGACCAAGTTAAGGCTATCGCTGCTGGACAAGGTGATGTAGCAATCGTGAACTCATACTACATAGGACTCTTAATGTCATCAAAAAATGAAGAAGAACTTAATGCTGGAAAATCTGTTTCTGTTTTTTTCCCTAATCAAGGAGAAAATCAAAGAGGAGCTCATATTAATGTTTCTGGGATTGCATTAACAAAAAATTCAAAAAATAAAGAAAACGCAATCAAATTGATTAAATATTTGCAATCAGATGAAGCTCAAAAAACATATGTAAATAATACATATGAATATTCAGTTAATCCTTCAATTGGTCCTAACGATATTGTTGAAGAATGGGGTGAATTCAAAATGGATAACTTAGACCTAAACATATTAGGCTCTGAAAGAGATAAGGCAATTCGTATATTTGACAAGTCCGGTTGGAAATAAATTAAATTTAAATTGGGTTCAAAAAAGAAATTAGTTGTCTTATTACTGATTACTATATTTTTAACTATTCCTATATTTTCGCTCATATTTAGTATCAGTGGAATAGATTTGGATAATTTCAATTATTTGTGGGATTATCTACTCATTGATTATTCATTAAACACAATTAAACTTGTTTTAATGACCATCTTTTTTTCATTGATTTTTGGGGTTGTACCAGCTTGGTTTATTAGTACAACAGATTTTAAGTTGAGAAAATTATATGACCTTTTTTTATACTTACCCTTAGCTATACCTACTTACATTATGGCTTTTACATACAGTGATATTGTAAGTTATACAGGACCAGTTCAAACTTTTTTTAGAAACTATTCACCAAAATTTGCTG
Organism: uncultured Bacteroidota bacterium; assembly: GCA_902598295.1. Lineage (GTDB taxonomy): Bacteria > Bacteroidota > Bacteroidia > Flavobacteriales > Flavobacteriaceae > Eutrophosalina. The sequence goes on along the minus strand of CACKBA010000023.1, from coordinate 2,861 downwards.
AAATAATTAATATTGATTACTTGCAGATTGAATTCCTTTCTGTTTTACTCTCATTATCATTATACCCTTACGTCTACACAACATGTAGGATTGCTTTTGCTAGAATTGGGACATCGTATATCAATTTATCTAAAACTTTGGGTTTATCTGAATTATCTACCTTTTTTAAAATTGTGATACCGATTTCAAGAGCAGCAATTTTTTCAGGACTTTTTTTAATTGTGATGGAAGTTTTAAATGAATATGGAGCTGTGAATTATTTTGGGGTAAATACATATACAAGTGGGATATTTAGAGCTTGGGGAGCTATGGTTGATATAAAAACAGCATCCTTACTTGCAGTCTTTTTATTTATAATGGTAGCATTATTTTTTATTTTAGAAAGATATGTTAATAGTAAATACAAATTCAATTATGCAATAAATTCTGGTGTAAGAACATATTTTCCAAATTCAACAATAAAGTATATTATAATAAATTTTATATGCTTGGTTCCAATTATGTTTGGATTTGTAGTTCCATTATTTCACATGCTTAAAAACCTTTTAAATAAATCATTGAATCATGATTTTTTTGATGTCTTAAATCTTACTGGAAATACAGTTTTTGTAGCCCTCATAGCAAGTTTTTTTATAATTGTTTTTTCAGTCATAATTCAATTCATAAACAGAATATCTAAATCTCGTTTGAACAAAATATTGGGTGATGCAGTTTCTTTAAGTTATGCCATGCCGGGTGCAGTTATTGGAATAGCTTTTATACTTTTTTTTACTTATGTTGGTACCAAATTAGATACTTTGATGATTGGATCATTTTTGGTTTTAATATATGCTTATATAGTTAGGTACATGGCTGTAGGTATTTCACCTATTAAATCAAGCTTTGAAAAGCAATCAGAATCTATTGATCAAACAGCCCAAAGTTTAGGATTAAAAACCATGAAGATTTTAAACAAAATCTACATACCAATTAATCTACCAGCAATAATAATTGCATTCTTACTGTGTTTTGTAGATATCATGAAAGATTTGCCACTTACTTTAATATTACGACCTTTTAATTTTGATACACTAGCTACCCAAACCTATGAATTTGCTATTGAAGAAATGTTAGCTAGATCTTCTGTATATTCATTGGCTATCGTATTTTTGGGTACAGTTATGTTAATAATTTTAAAGAACACTTTAAACAAGGATATTGATGTTTCTTAATGTAAAAAACTTAAGTAAGTCTTATGGCACTGATGAACCTATCATCAAGAAACTTAATTTTTCTCTTAAAAAAGGTGAAATTATTTCTTTTATAGGTGAAAGTGGTTCAGGTAAAACTACCTTTCTGAAATGCTTAGCAGGGTTAGAAAATATTGATCATGGACTTATTGAACTTAGTGGAAGGTTATTGAACGATCATAACATATTTGTAGATGCAAATCAAAGAAAAATTGGTTTTGTTTTTCAAGACAATCCTCTGTTTCCGCATCTTAATGTATTGGAAAATATTAAATTTAATTTAACTAAGATTGATGATGATGAGTTATCTAAGTTATTGAATTTGACAGCCTTAAATGGTTTGGAAAAAAGATATCCTCACGAGTTATCAGGAGGTGAAAAACAAAGAGTTTGTATTGCACGCTCACTCATTAGAAAACCTGATCTATTACTACTAGATGAGCCTTTCAGTAATTTAGATTCAAATATTAAAACCAAAATTAAAGATGAAATTTATAGAATAATAAAAGGATCGGGAATCACTACAATTTTTGTTACTCATGATATAGCCGATACATTCAATATTTCCGATCGAATTCTAATTTTTAAAGCGGGCGTTCTCCAGCAGTTTGATGAGCCCGTCAAAATGTATTGTAGTCCTGTCAATTGTTATTGTGCTGAAGTTCTTGGAGATTTGAATCAGTTGAATTTAAAAAATAGAACTTATTACATCAGACCTGAAAATATTTTTATCTCAAAAAAATCTGATTACAAAGCTAGTGTGGTTAAATCTCAATTTTTTGGAAAAGAATATAAAATAAGAGCTATAGTCAATGATTTCTCATGGTATTTTTTCAATGATAAACCCCTAAAAATTGGTTCTGAAATATATTTAGATTTTAATCAGAAAGATGTGCTTGAGTTCGATTCCAGTTGCAGTACATTTTTTACAAATTAGTTTCTAACCCTAATTTAAATTCATTCTAAAGGTTTTACTACTTATATTTGATTAAATTAAAGTTTATGATTAAGTCGGTTAATAGTTGTTTAAATTGCGAAAATCTTGTTGAGTCTTTAAAATGTGTCAAGCACAATCTTTCCGTTCAGATTGATAACGTATGTGAAGATCACACAATCAAGAAAGCATTTTCAAAAATGTCAGATTGTTTAAATTGTTCAAACTATAAAAAACCATCATGTCCTAATTCAGGCAGTGCAGCCTCTGGTATGTTGTGTTTTTCTTGGAATTCTTATTAAATCTTTTTTTTATTTTAAAAAACCTATATTTGTGCGCAATTAATTCCTAATTGCTGTGAACAAATCAGTTACAGAAATATTTTCAGAAGGTCTAACATTTGACGATGTTTTACTTATTCCAGCATTTTCTGACGTTCTCCCTGTTGATGTTGATTTGTCATCAAATTTTTCTAAGAATTTAAAAATAAAAGTGCCAATTGTTTCAGCAGCAATGGATACTGTTACTGAAAGTAAAATGGCAATTGCCATGGCACAAGAGGGTGGTATAGGTGTAATTCATAAAAATTTATCGCCAGAAGCTCAGAGTGAAAAAGTTAGAAAAGTTAAAAGATCTGAATCAGGAATGATATTAGATCCGATTACCTTAACTAAAGATGCAAAAGTTCATGATGCATT
>CACKBA010000022.1 GCA_902598295.1 uncultured Bacteroidota bacterium | reverse complement strand
CTGGGATTATTATCAAATTTTGGATCTCCAATTGCCCCAAATAAAACAGCATCTGAATTTAAACATTTATCATGTGTCTCGTCTGGATAGGGGTTACCAACTTTTTCAATGGCATTTGCTCCTACAACTCCTTCGTCCCAAGTTATATTATGATTAAATTTTTCGGCAATTGAGTCACAAACCTTTACTGCTTCACTAACAACCTCTGGCCCAATACCATCTCCTGGTAATTTTGTAATTTTTAAATCCATTATATTGCATTTAACATTTTTTCAGTTGCTTTTATTGCTGATACTGTTTGATCAGAATCCAAACCTCTGGTAATAAACTCTTTATTGTCTGATTTTTTCCAAGTTATAAAGGTTTCACACAAAGCATCTGAGTTACTTCCAGGCGGTATTATAACTGAGTAATCGATTAATAGTGGAAGTTCTAAATCAATTTTTTTATATAGTTTCTTTATGGCAGACATAAATGCATCAAATTGACCATCACCTGTGCCATCTTCCTCATATATTATTCCATGAAAATCCACTTCTATCCTTGCAGATGGTTTATTATTTTTTTTATGTTCAAGGTAATAGGACCTGATATTAATTTTCTTTCTAAAATTATTTGTCTTTAATATATCTGAAATAATATAAGGTAAATCATCCGCAGATACCTTTTCTTTTTTATCCCCCAGCTCTATTACTCTGGCAGTAACTTTCTTTATTTCATCTTCAGACAGGTTCAATCCTAAATCTTCTACATTCTTCTTTATATTGGCCTTACCAGATGTTTTTCCCAAAGCATATTTTCTTTTTCTTCCAAATCTTTCTGGCAGTAACTCGTTGTAATATAAATTTTTTTTTGTATCACCATCGGCATGAATACCTGCTGTTTGAGTAAAAACGTTTTCACCAATAATTGGTTTATTTGGAGGAATTCTGAATCCGCTGAATGTTGATACCAACTTGCTTACATTATATAAATTCTTTTCATTGATATTTATTTTATAATTTTTTAAAAAATCATTATTGGCGGCAATTATACTAGCTAATGGAGTATTTCCAGCTCTCTCACCCATACCATTGATAGTTGAATGAATTCCATTACATCCAGCCTTTATCGCTTCAAGTGTATTAGCAACGCTCAAATCATAATCATTGTGTCCATGAAAATCAAAATGTAGGTTAGGAAACTCAGAACATAAATCATTGATGTAGGAAAATGTCATTTGAGGGTTTAAAATTCCCAAAGTATCAGGCAGCATAACTCTAATTACACTTGTTTTACTGAGCATTTGGATAAATTCAAAAACATAATCAATCGAATTTTTCATTCCGTTACTCCAATCTTCTAAATAAATATTTGAGCTAATATTATGTTTATCCCCTAGTTCGATAATTTCTTTTACATCATCGAAATGTTTTTCTTTTGTTTTTCTTAACTGATGCTTCAGGTGATTAAAAGATCCTTTTGCTAAAATGTTTTGAACTTTTACACCACACTTGTTTAACCAATCTATTGAAATTCCATTATCAATAAACGTAAGAACCTCAATTTTATTTATAAAATCATTAGTGTTTGCCCACTTAATAATGGATTTTACAGCATTAAATTCACCTGTCGAAACTCGTGCAGATGCAACCTCAATTCGATCGACATTTAGTTCTTTTATAAGAAGTTTTGTAATGGTTAGTTTTTCACTTTCTGAAAATGACATTCCCGAGGTTTGTTCTCCATCCCTAAGGGTTGTATCCATTACTTCAACTTTTTTCATATTTATATTGGGCTATTTTTAGAAAATTCTATTATTGAATCTTTCATTTCTAATAAATAATCAATATCATCAAATCCGTTCAACATATTATTTTTTTTGTATTCATTAATTTCAAAATTTTCTGTGAGTTCAATATCTAAAATTGATACCTTTTGTTTTTTTAAATTAACATTAATAATTGTTTGTGGTTTTTCATAAATAACCTGTAATATTTTTTCAAGAAATGTTGGACTAACTTGAACCGGTAAAACACCAATATTTAAACAATTATTTTTAAAAATATCAGCAAAAAAACTAGAAATGATACATCTAAAACCATAATCATATATTGCCCAAGCAGCATGTTCTCGTGATGATCCTGAACCAAAATTTTTACCAGCAACTAAAATTTTACCAGAAAATCTTTTATTATTTAACACAAAACTTTCCTTCATGTTGTTGTTTTTATCGTATCTCCAATCTCTAAACAAATTATCTCCGAAACCAACCCTTTCCGTTGCTTTTAAAAATCTAGCAGGTATTATTTGATCAGTATCAATATTTTCAATTGGTAAAGGCACAGCAGTACTATTCAAATCAATAAATTTATCGTAACTCATATTAAAATATTCTTGGGTCTGTAATTTTTCCAGTAATTGCTGCAGCTGCTGCAACAATAGGGCTAGCCAGGATTGTCCTTGCGCCTGGACCTTGTCTTCCCTCAAAATTTCTATTTGATGTGCTAACAACATATTTTCCATTTGGAATTTTATCTTCGTTCATTGCTAGACATGCTGAACATCCGGGTTCTCTAATCTCAAAACCAGAATTAGTTAGTATGTCAAAAATACCCTCTTTAACAATTTCATTATGTACATTATGAGATCCTGGAACTAACCATGCAGTCACACTTGGGCATTTTTTCTTTCCTTTAACGAAGTTGGCAAATTGTCTAAAATCCTCAATTCTTCCATTTGTGCAACTACCTAAAAAAACATAATCAATTTTTTTTCCAATTAAATCATCTCCCTCGCAATAGTTCATGTAATTCAAAGACTTTAAAAATGTTTTTTTGTTTACATTTATGTCTTTTGAATAGGGAATTCCTTTACCAATTGAAGTACCCATTCCTGGATTAGTTCCATAAGTTATCATCGGTTCAATTCTATCCCCTTCAAATACATATTCCCTATCAAACGTAGCATCTTTTTCTGTTTTGAGACTATTCCAGTATTTTGATAGTTTTAAAAACTCATCGCCTTTAGGTGTAAATTCTCTGTTCCTAACGTAATCTATTGTTTTTTCATCTGGCGCTATCATACCTCCTCTGGCTCCCATTTCTATAGATAAATTACACACGGTCATTCTACCTTCCATACTCATTTCTTTAAAGACATCACCAGAATATTCAACAAAATGACCTGTTGCACCTGATGTTGAAATTTTCGATATGATATAAAGTGCTACATCTTTAGGCGTAACATACTTATTCAGTTTCCCATTTATAATTATTCTCATTTTCTTTGGCTTTGGTTGCAAAACACATTGAGTTGTCAAAACCATTTCGACTTCCGATGTTCCAATCCCAAATGCGATTGCTCCAAATGCTCCATGAGTTGATGTATGTGAGTCACCACAAACAATGGTAGCACCAGGTAATGTTATACCATTTTCTGGTCCAATAACATGAACAATGCCATTTTTTTTATGTCCAAGTCCCCAAAAAGGAATTTTATGTTTTTCAGAGTTTAGTTTTAAAGTCTGTAATTGCTTTGCTGACAAGGGGTCTTTAATGGGTAAATTTTGATTTTTTGTTGGGGTGTTGTGATCTGCTGTTGCAAAAGTTTTTTCAGGAAATAAAACATCAAGTTTACGTTTTTGTAAACCCAAAAATGCAACTGGGCTTGTTACTTCATGAACAAGATGTCTATCGATGAATAGAACATCAGGACCATTCTCTATTCTTTTGACAATGTGAGCATCCCAGACCTTATCAAATAATGTTTTAGACATATTTTATATTAGTGCTTGTTTGATTATTTCGGGTAAATCTTCATCTTTAACCTGTTTATTTATATCTGCAAATTTTAAAAAAACTTCGTAAACTTTATCTAATTCAATTTTGCTTAAATCAAAACCAATTTTTTTTGATTTGTACGCTATTGCAGCCCTTCCACTTCTTGCAGTTAAAACAATGGAGGATTCGTTAACGCCAACATCATTTGGGTCGATTATTTCATATGTCTCTCTATTTTTAATTACGCCATCTTGATGAATTCCTGAGCTGTGTGAAAAAGCATTAGTTCCAACTATTGCTTTATTTGGCTGAACAGGCATTCCCATTACTTCAGATACCATTTTGCTGGTGCTGTAAAGTAACTTGGAATTAATTTTAGTGTCATAACCAAGTTCACTGTGTTGTTTCATTACCATAACAACCTCTTCCAGCGAAGTATTACCGGCTCTTTCTCCAATTCCGTTTATCGTGCACTCAATTTGTCTTGCACCACTGATAACTCCTTGGATTGAATTTGCTGTAGCTAAACCTAAATCATTATGGCAATGACACGAAATAATTGCCTTTTCAATATTTGGTACATTATTAATTAAATATTCAATTTTTTTTGCATATTGGTTGGGAAGACAATATCCAGTAGTGTCAGGAATATTTAAAACTGTTGCTCCTGCATTAATAACTTTTTCACAAATTTTTGCTAAAAAATCATTATCAGTCCTTCCAGCATCTTCTGCGTAAAATTCAACATCATCAACAAATTTTTTTGCATATTTTACTGCATTAATAGCTCTTTCACAAATTGAGTCTCTGTTAGATTTAAATTTATATTTAATATGGCTATCAGATGTTCCAATACCAGTATGTATTCTTGGCTTTTTTGCTTTTTTTAGTGCGTTTGCAGCGACTTCTATATCTTTTTTTACAGCTCTTGACAGTCCACAAACTGATGAATTTTTTACAACCTTGGAAATTTCTTCTACTGATCTATAGTCCCCTGGACTAGAAATTGGAAATCCAGCTTCAATTATGTCAACCCCTAATTCATCCAGTCTTTTGGCGATTTCAATTTTCTTTTTAGTTTCCAGTTTGCAGCCGGGGACTTGTTCGCCATCTCTTAATGTGGTATCAAAAATTTTGACTAGTTCTTTACTCATTTTATCAGTAAGCCGATAAAAGTAAGCATAAAAATTTTTTAATCTTATATTTTTGGGATGAATTCATCAGGTGGATCACATTTTAGCACCAATATTTGATTATTTACAGGGTGTTCAAATTCTATTTCTTTTGAATGTAAACTTATACTTTTATCTTGTAATGGTCTTTTTGCTCCATATTTTATGTCACCGCGAATGGGAGTTCCGATCTTGGAAAGTTGTACTCTAATCTGGTGATGCCTACCTGTTATAAGTAAAACGTCCAAAAGCAAGTAATTTTTTAATGTTTTTGCAATCTTATACTTTAAAATTGCTTCTTTTGCATTTTTAGTTGTTTTATCAACTACAAAAGACTTATTTTTTTTTGAATTTTTTTTCAAAAAATCCCTCAGCACTGCTTCCTTTTTTATGTTTTTTTTTTCGACTAAGGCCCAATACTTTTTTCTAATCTTTCTAAGCCTTATTTTTTTATTCATTCTAGAAAGACATTTACTTGTTTTAGCCATAATAACTAAACCACTTGTTGGCCGATCAATTCTATTAACTAAACCCAAAAAAACATTACCTTTTTTATCATATCTTCTCTTTAAATATTCTTTACTGTGTTCAAGTAAGCATTTATCGCCTGATATATCTGATTGTACTGGAACTGTTGGTTTTTTTCCTACGATTAGTAAATGATTGTCTTCAAAAATTATGTTTTCCATGAAGTGTTAGTACATTTCATCATTATTTGGAAAATTCAATTTTTTAATATCTAAAACATAGGATTTTACAGCATCTAAAATTTGTTTATTTAGATTCAAATATCTGCGTATAAATCTAGGATTAAATTCAGTTGTTAATCCCAAAAGGTCATGCATAACCAAAACCTGACCATCTACATTATTGCCAGCACCAATACCAATTAGGGGATAATTAACTTTTGAACTAACTTTTTTTGCAAGATTTGCCGGTATTTTCTCCAAAACAGTAGCAAAACATCCAATTTTTTCGAGAAGTAGTGCATCATTAATTAATTGTTCTGCCTCATGCTTTTCTTTTGCCCGAACTGTGTAACTTCCAAACTTATAAATTGATTGAGGAGTCAACCCCAAATGACCCATGACTGGTATACCAGCCTTAATTATTTTTGATACTGAATCCTTAATTTCACTACCACCTTCTAATTTAACTGCATGTGCACCAGATTCTTTCATAATTCTGATTGCTGACCTGAGGGCTAATTTTGAATCAGATTGATAGGTTCCAAATGGTAAATCAACAACAACTAAGGCTCTTTGAACAGCTTTTACAACAGACTTTGCATGATAAATCATTTCATCTAATGTAATAGGAACAGTTGTTTCATTACCGGCAATAACATTTGATGCAGAATCACCAACAAGTATAACGTCAACATTTGATTGATCAATAATTTTTGCAAAAGTATAGTCATATGCCGTTAGCATGGAAATCTTCTCATTATTGTTTTTCATTTCCATTAATGTTTTCGTAGTAACTCTCTTGTAAATCATAAATGCTGATAAATCGTAAAAATAACTAAAAAAACATAACGACTGTCAAAGTGTCACTAATTTTCAATGGCATAGGAATTGTTATTTAGAAAGTAAAAAATAAATTATGAGTAAAATAATTGGAATAGATTTAGGAACAACAAATTCATGTGTTTCCGTGATGGAGGGAAACGAACCCGTGGTAATCCCAAATGCTGAAGGGAAGAGAACAACTCCATCTGTAATTGGATTCGTTGAGGGTGGTGAAATCAAAGTTGGTGATCCAGCTAAAAGACAAGCTGTTACAAACCCAACAAAAACCATTTCATCAATTAAACGATTTATGGGAAGTAAATTTTCTGAATCTAAGGAAGATGCTAAAAGATCTCCTTACAAAGTTGTTAAAGGTGATAATGATACTGCTAGAGTTGATATTGATGGGAGATTGTATACTCCTCAAGAGTTATCTGCTATGATTCTACAAAAAATGAAAAAAACTGCAGAGGATTATCTTGGTGCGTCAGTTAGCGAGGCAGTTGTAACTGTTCCAGCTTATTTTAATGATGCTCAAAGACAGGCAACCAAAGAAGCTGGTGAGATTTCTGGTTTAAAAGTTCAAAGAATAATTAATGAACCAACAGCTGCTGCTCTAGCTTACGGTTTGGATAAGTCCGGTAAAGATCAAAAAATTGCAGTTTATGACCTTGGTGGAGGAACATTTGATATTTCAATTTTAGAACTTGGAGATGGAGTTTTCGAGGTATTAGCCACAAATGGCGACACCAGATTAGGTGGTGATGATTTTGATGAAGCAATAATTCAGTGGATGGCCTTTGAATATGAAGAGGAGGAAGGTGTTGATTTAAGAAAAGATCCAATGGCATTGCAAAGACTAAAAGAGGCTGCTGAAAAAGCAAAAATAGAACTATCCTCTTCTACCCAAACTGAAATTAATTTGCCATACATCACAGCTACAGATTCTGGTCCAAAACACCTTGTAAAGACATTAACCAGGGCCAAATTTGAACAACTAAGTTCTGATTTAGTTAAAAGATCTATGGAGCCTGTAAAAAAAGCATTGAAAGATGCGTCTCTGAGCAAAAGTGATATTGATGAAGTTATACTTGTAGGAGGATCAACTAGAATACCTGTTATCCAAAACGAGGTTGAAAAATTCTTTGGAAAAAAACCCTCTAAAGGAGTAAATCCCGATGAAGTTGTAGCAGTTGGTGCAGCTATTCAAGGTGGTGTTCTAACTGGTGATGTTAAGGATGTTTTACTCTTGGATGTAACTCCACTCTCATTAGGCATTGAAACAATGGGTGGGGTTATGACAAAACTTATAGATTCGAATACAACCATTCCTGCAAAAAAGTCACAGATTTTCTCTACAGCAGCAGACAATCAGCCATCTGTTGAGATTCATGTTTTGCAAGGTGATAGAGCTATGTCTACAGACAACAAAACAATAGGTCGATTCCATTTGGATGGGATACCACCTGCACCTAGAGGAACACCTCAAATTGAGGTTACGTTTGACATAGACGCAAATGGTTTAATACATGTTACTGCTCTGGATAAGGCCACTAATAAATCACAGGATATAAGAATTGAGGCATCGTCCGGTCTAACAGATGAAGAGATTGAAAAAATGAAACAGGACGCTGAAGCAAATGCAGAATCCGACAAAAAGTTAAAAGAAGATGCAGACACTGTAAATAGTGCCGATGCAATGATTTTTCAAACTGAATCTCAACTTAAGGAACACGGCGACAAGCTTCCTGATGAAAAAAAGAAAGCAATTGAAGACTCGTTGGAAGCTTTAAAAAAGTCACATGAGTCAAAAGATGTAGATAAAATAAAGTCTGATTTAGAAAAGATAAATGAGGCTTGGAAAAATGCTTCTGAGGAACTGTATAAAGCTCAAGCAGAAACTCAAACTAAAACTGAATCAGGATCAAAGTCCGAAAAAAAATCATCTAAAAAGAATGACGATGATGTTCAAGACGTGGATTTCGAAGAGGTTAAATAATTTAAAATTTATCTAAATAATACTATTTTAAATTATAAATTTGCACGCAAAAATATGCTATGAAAAGTGTTATTACTTGTGATATGGAGGGTGTAATCGAAACCATCAATCCTGATGGTGAAAAATTATTTGGTTACTCCAAAGAGGAACTTGTTGGAAAAAAAAGAGTATCTCTATTTTCAGCAGGTGAAATTGTAATTCAAAATGTTGGTATGTGGTTATCTCAAGCAAACAAAAAAGGTCAGTATTCCACCAAAACATATTTCATAAATAAAAATGGAAAAAAGTTCAATGCACAAATTAAGATAACTCCAACATTTGCCAATGGAAAAAATAACCCTCAAACTGGTTACTGTGGTATTACTGTGCCAATTGAAGAGGAAGTCAAAATACCAATCAAGTTTTCAACAATTTTTATAAAATGGGCTTTTGCAATAACCAGAGGAGGTTTTACAAGCGCATCACTATTTCCAATTTTTGCTGTTGCAGCTTTTTTAGCTGGTGCCGGGGATAATCTTTTTAATCCACTTTCCTTGATTTTGTGTTCACTTGGAATTGTTTTTTTGCACGTCGCATCAAACCTATTTAATGATTATTATGATGTAAAAGATGGTACCGATGGCGCAAATACCGAATACTTCAATGCAGGTTTGAATTCAACAATGCTTGAAGGTGCTCAATTATCTGGAGGCAGTAGAGCGGTCGAATTAGGATTAATCACGCATATTGGAACTCTTTCATTAGCAAGAAAAATGTTGATTGTGACTGTGTTGTTAACATCCCTTTTACTTATCAATAGTTTTTATGTTACAGGTGAATTTTCAAATGCTCTCTATGCCCTTACAGTTGGATTTTTAGGAGGCTTACTAGGATATTTTTATACTGCTAGACCATTAAGATTAGTAGCAAGGAGAGGATTAGGTGAATTAGCTATATTTCTTTCATTTGGACCGTTAATGACCCTTGGATCTATATTTGCGATTTCGTCATCAACAATTGAACTTTTTTCTGATCAGTTCTACATGGCAATCCTATTGGGAATTCCACACGGATTATTAACCACCAATATATTGTACATAAACCAATATCCTGATACAGTTAGTGATGCAAGTACGGGTAAAAATCATTTGATTGTAACTTTTGGAAAGAAAAATGCTCGCTGGGGATATTTACTTATCTTAAGCGCAGCTTTTATTTCTTCAATTTTATTAATTCCTTATTTAGAAAATTATCTAAGTTCGTTTAATAAAAATATTTTTATAATAGGGAATATTGTACTTTTTGCTTATGGGTTACTTGCTTTCAGTAACTTATACATAAATTATGATAAAAGAGAACTAATCCATTCCAATCTCAAGACTATTTACCTCCAAATTTTTTATGGTTTGTTCACTGTCGTTGTATTTAATCTATTTTTTATATAATGTTTATTGAAAACGTAAAAAATACACAAAATGAGTGGTGGAGATATTTGCTTGTTGGTCCTTTAATAATTGTTGTTTTTTGGCAGTTTTTGGGTGCCATCCCATTACTGATTGGTATTTTTTCGGTCGCTGATTTAGACCAATTGCAAACGCTAAACGAATCAAACTTTTTAAATGCTTTTCCGAACTACAATGTTGGTTTAGCACTTTTTTGTATAACCTTTTTAGTTGGCTTAATAGGAATTTTTTTCACTGTTAAAGTTATACACAAACAAACAATTAAATCATTAACGACATCACGTGAAAGTATAGATTTTAAAAGAATATTTACTGGATTTTTTGTTATTGCAATCATCAACTCAATAGGTATGCTAGTTGCATATTTGTATGATCCTAGTATGTACGAGTTTAACTTTAAGCCTGAATCTTTTATTTATCTTTTACTTATTGCTATTATTTTATTGCCTTTTCAAACCAGTTTCGAAGAGTATTTTGTAAGAGGTTATCTTCTGCAGGGAATAGGAATTACAACAAAAAGTAGATTTCTTGCACTTTTAATTCCTACTTTTTTGTTTGCACTTTTGCATTTAGCCAATCCTGAAGTTGATAAAATGGGTTATGGGTTTCTAGGTGCATATTTCATCATGGGACTAGTTTGGGGAGTGTGTACATTAATGGATGATGGTTTGGAACTTGCGCTGGGAATGCATTATGGAAATAATTTTGTTGGAATTTTACTCATGACAGCAGATTGGACTGTCCTGCAGACAGATTCAGTATTAAAATATGTAGGCGAGCCAAATATGTCAATGATGTTTGTCACATCCATTCCTCTCCAAATTTTGATTCTTATTTATTTTTCTAAGAAATACAATTGGGTAAATTGGAGAGAAAAATTGTTTGGATCGGTACAATAATTTTTTATGAATAAGAACTCTATTTTTGGATGGGCATCATTTATACTAACTCTTTTGGGTATAGTTTTGATATTATTAGGCGTATTAAAGTATCCAGATTATGCAATTGGTTTTTCAGTTGTTGGTGTTGGTTTTATTGCTATTGGTTGGGCTTTCAACGCTCTCAAAGGAAGGATTTAAACCATATCTTCTGGCTTCACCCAATCTTTAAATTGCTTCTTTGTTAAATACCCTGATTTTATTGCCTCTTCTTCGAGTGTTGTTCCATTTTCATGGGCCTTATTTGCGATCTCTGCAGCCCTGTAGTAACCAATCTTTTTATTAAGAGCTGTTACAAGCATTAATGAGTTGTTGAGATGTTCGGCAATTTTTGTCTTGTTTGCCTTTAATCCAATTATACAGTTCTTATTAAAGCTCTCTATTGAATCAGATAACAAGTGAATTGATTCAATTAGTTTGTGTGCAATAACAGGTTTATAGACATTCAGTTCTAAGTGACCTTGACTTCCTGCAAAACTCACAGTTGTGTCATTTCCAAGAACCTGAGCACAAACCATAGAAACAGCTTCACATTGAGTTGGATTAACTTTTCCCGGCATGATCGAACTTCCTGGTTCATTTGCAGGTAAAATGAGTTCTGCAAATCCAGACCTAGGTCCGCTTCCTAAAAGTCTTATATCATTAGCAATTTTAAAAAGAGAAACAGCAATTTGTTTTAATGCTCCATGAGTTTCAACCAAAGCATCATTAGATGCAATAGCTTCGAATTTATTTTCAGCAATTTCAAAATTAATTTTTGTATAATCAGAAATGTTTTTTACCACACTAACATCAAATCCATCAGGCGCATTAAGTCCAGTACCTACAGCTGTTCCGCCAATGGCTAATTGTTTTAAGTGTTTTAAAGTATTTTTCAAAGCTTTCAAGCCGTATTTCATTTGTGATTCATAGCCAGAAAATTCTTGACCTAAGCTTATTGGGGTTGCATCCATCATATGGGTTCTGCCAATTTTAATATCCTTGCTAAATTCTTTTACTTTTTTATTAAGAATTTTAATAAACGACTCAGTAGACGGTATCAGTTTTTCATATACGAGCTTTGTTACAGCAATATTAGTTGCAGTTGGAAATGTATCATTGGAGGATTGAGACATATTAACCTCATCATTAGCTTTTATATATTTTGAATCATTAAGTGATTTACCTGACAGTATATTAGCTCTGTTTGATATGACCTCATTGACGTTCATGTTAGTTTGAGTTCCAGATCCAGTTTGCCAAATGACAAGTGGAAATTCTTGATTATGCTTATTTTTTAAAATTTCATCACATACTTCTACAATCAATTTCATCTTCTTTTTTTCAAGATTCATCAACTCATTATTTGAGATTGCACATGATTTTTTTAAAATTGCAAATGAATGAATAATCTCCGTGGGCATTGAACCAGGCTGACCAATTTTAAAATTATTTATTGACCTTTGAGTTTGTGGCCCCCATAGAGAATTTTCTGGAATTTTTACTTCACCAAGTGTGTCAGATTCAACTCTAAATTTTTTTCCCATAAAGCAAATTTACGAATTGTTGATAAAGTATTTTTTTTTTGAAGGAATTCTTTGGTCCTTATTTTATATCTTTATACAGATGTTTGAATTTGATCAATATCTTGGTTTCATATTGTTCATGACTGTTGTTACAATTGGATTTTGGTTAATGATTTTACTACTAACCTTTATAATACCATATTGGGTGACAGGTTCTTTTTTTGAGTGGCTTAAAGAAAGAAAAAAAAGTAAATAATATTAGTTTAAACTCAAAAGAAAAGATTTCAAAAATTCCTCTATATTTCCATCTAAAACGCTTGATGCATCAGTGGTTTCAGTATTTGTTCTAACATCTTTTACCATTTTATATGGATGAAGAACGTAGTTTCTTATTTGAGACCCCCACTCAATTTTCTTTTTACTTTCCTCAATTTTCTTTCTTGCTTGAAGTTTTTTATTTAATTCTATTTCATAAAGTTGAGATTTAAGGAGTAAGATTGCTTTATTTTTGTTATCAAGTTGTGATCTTGTTTCTGAATTCTCAATTATTATACCTGTTGGTTTGTGAGTAAGCCTGACGGCTGTTTCAATTTTATTTACACTCTGTCCACCGGCTCCACTTGATCTCATTGTTTCCCACACAATATCAGAATTATTTATCTCGATTTCTATACTGTCATCAACCAGTGGATAAACATAAACTGACGCAAATGATGTATGTCTTTTTGCGTTGCTATCAAAGGGGGAGATACGTACAAGCCTGTGCACACCATTTTCACCCTTGAGCCATCCAAAACAATATTCCCCATCAATTTGAATAGTAATTGTTTTTATGCCAGCGACATCACCATCGACACAATTTAATTCTTTGGTTTTAAAGTTTCTTTTTTCACACCACATCAAATACATTCTTGAAATCATTTGAGCCCAATCACAACTTTCAGTTCCTCCAGCACCTGCAGTTATTTGAATAACTGCAGACATTTCATCACCTTCAGCCGAAAGCATGTTTTTAAACTCGAGGGATTCTAAACTGTTTTTAGCCTTTTTGAAGGCCTGAGTGATTTCAAATTCTTCAATTTCCTTGTTTTTAAAAAACTCAAAAAGAACCTCAAGCTCATCACAAAGTTCCGCTGTTTCTTTAAACTGTGAAACCTTATTTTTAGTTAAACTTAGTTTTTTTAAAATCTGTTGAGCTACTCTAGAGTTTTTCCAAAAATCGTCTTTAATAGTTTGACTTTCTAGTTCTGAAATGATTTTGTTTTTCTCCTCGAGGTCAAAGATACCTCCTTAAAGCACCCAGGCGTTCAATTAAATCTTTAATTTGATCTGTTGTTACCACTTGGTAAATTTAAATAATTAATTGTTTTTAAAATCATCATAAATTATATTTACCGTCATGCAAATAAATTTAATTAGTGATACTGTTACAAAACCATCCAATGAAATGATAAAATTCATGATTAACTGCAAAGTTGGGGATGATGTTTTTAAGGAAGATCCAACAGTAAACAAACTTGAAAAAAAAGTTTCTGATCTGTTTGGGATGGATCATGCTTTATTTTTTCCCTCTGGAACAATGGCCAATCAAACTGCTATTAATATTCTAACAAGCCCTGGAGAACAATTAATATGTAGTAAATATGCTCATGTTTACAATTATGAAGGTGGTGGTGTTAGTTTTAATTCTGGTGTATCTTGTAAATTAATTGATAAACCAAGGGGCTTATTTAATTATTCTGATGTTGAGGCTGCAATAAACCCCCCTGACTTTTATCATAGCCCAAAAACATCTTTGGTATGTATTGAGAATACTACAAACAAAGGAGGAGGAGCATGTTGGGACTTGGATGAAATAAAAAAAATAAAAGAAACTTGTATTGAAAACAATTTAAAATTTCATCTAGATGGGGCAAGAATTTGGAATGCTTGTGTTGAAAGTGGTTATGATTACTCTGACTTCGGAAAATTATTTGATACGATATCGGTTTGTTTAAGTAAGGGACTTGGGTGTCCTGTTGGTTCAGTTTTAATTTTTAAGGAGAAGTATTTAAAAAAAACAATGAAAATCAGAAAAATTCTTGGAGGTGGAATGAGACAATCAGGCTATCTTGCAGCATGTGGATTATATGCTCTCGAAAACAATATTCAGAAATTGCATCAAGACCATGTTAGAGCTAGGGAAATATCTAATTTACTTCAGAAACTATATTTTGTTGAGGAGGTCTACCCTGTTGAAACCAATATCATTATTTTCAAAAATAAAGATCAATTTTCTACACACGATTTTATAAATTTTATGAATCACAATGGTGTACAATTGATTGGTATGGGAGATAATAAATTAAGACTTGTTACTCACTTGGATTACACGTCTGATCATCATGAAAAATTTATGAACTTGCTTTCAGAAATTCACTCAGATAATCTTTTGAAGTAACTAATTTTTTTTAATTAAATTTGCAACCTATTACGCTTTGCATGAAACAAGGTTTTAATGCCCACGAAAATATACTTTCTCTAATTGGAAAAACTCCTCTGATTAGGTTAAATAAAACAACCAAAGATATTAATGGGACGCACTTTTGTAAATATGAAGCATACAATCCAGGACACTCCAACAAGGACAGAATTGCTTTACACATAATCAACAAGGCTGAGGAATCTGGTTTAATTGAAAAGCATTCAACAATAATTGAGACTAGTTCAGGAAATACAGGTTTTAGTCTTTCAATGATTGCAATGGTTAAAGGATACAAATGTATTGTTGCCGTTTCATCAAAATCATCAGTTGATAAAATTGACATGTTGAAGTCAATGGGTGCAAAAGTTTATGTTTGTCCAGCCAATGTAGCAGCTGACGATAGTAGGTCATATTATCAGGTAGCGAAAAGGTTAAATGAAGAAATTAAAGATTCTTTTTATGTAAATCAATATTTCAATGATTTAAATATTGATGCTCATTATCAAACAACAGGACCAGAAATATGGGAACAAACAAATGGTAAAATAACTCATCTTATTGCTAGTAGTGGTACTGGTGGTACAATTTCTGGAATAGGTAGGTTCTTGAAAGAAAAAAATAAAAACATTAAAATTATTGGTGTTGATGCATTTGGGTCGGTATTGAAAAAATTTCATGAAACTGGTGAGTTTGACGAATCTGAGATTTACCCTTATAGAATTGAGGGAATGGGAAAAAATTTAATTCCAACATCAACTGATTTTAAAGTCATTGATCATTATGAAAAGGTTGGTGATGAAGAAAGTGCACACTGTGCTAGAGAAATTGCGTGTAAAGAAGGTTTATTTGTTGGTTATACATCCGGAGCATGTTTACAAGCCTTGAAACAACTGAATGAGAATAATATTTTTGAAAGTGACAGTGTTGTTGTATCAATTTTTTGTGATCATGGATCTAGGTATATGAGTAAAATTTATAGTGATGAGTGGATGGAGGAACAAGGATTTAGTATAAATAGAACAAAGGAGCAATTTTCATCAATTGAATATATAAAGTAAAAAATGTCTGATTTATTTGAAAAATTTAACAGGAGTATGGGTCCACTTGGTAAATGGGCTAGTATTGCTGAAGGTTATTTTGTTTTCCCAAAACTTGAGGGTAAAATATCCAATAGAATGAAATTCAATGGAAAAGAAGTTATTACATGGAGTGTCAATGACTATCTTGGACTTTCTAATCATCCAGAAGTCAGAAAAATAGATTCTGAAGCAGCAGAAAAGTACGGATCTGCATACCCCATGGGTGCTAGAATGATGTCAGGCCATACTTCAATGCATGAAAAATTAGAAAATCAACTTGCGGATTTTGTTAATAAAGAAAGCGCATATGTACTCAACTTTGGTTACCAAGGAATTTTATCAATAGTTGATACTTTGGTATCAAAAAATGATGTGATTGTTTACGATGTCGATGCTCATGCATGTATTGTCGATGGCGTTAGATTGCATCTAGGTAAAAGATTCACTTTTAAGCACAATGACATAGAAAGTTTAGTAACTAACCTTAAACGAGCTCAAAATATAGTTGAAAAAACTGGTGGTGGAATTTTGGTCATTTCGGAAGGAGTTTTTGGGATGAGAGGTGAGCAAGGAAAAATAAAAGAAATAGTAAAGCTAAAAAAACAGTTTGATTTTAGACTCCTTGTTGATGATGCTCACGGCTTTGGAACATTAGGTCAAACAGGATCTGGTGTTGGTGAAGAGCAAGGTGTCATGAGCGAAATTGATGTATACTTTGCAACATTTGCTAAGTCTATGGCTTCAACTGGAGCATTTGTCGCAGGCTCAAATCAAGTTATAAAATTCTTAAAATATAATATGCGTTCACAGATGTTTGCAAAATCATTACAGATGCAACTTGTGGTGGGAGCGATAAAAAGATTAGAAATACTCAGAAATGAACCCATTCACAAACAAAAACTATGGGACAATGTTAAAATGCTTCAGACTGGTTTGAAGGAAAGAGGGTTTGATATTGGTAAGACTCAAAGTTGTGTCACCCCTGTTTTTCTCAAAGGTGACGTTCCAGAGGCTATGGTATTAGTAAAAGATTTAAGAGAAAAATATAATATTTTTTGTTCTATTGTTGTTTATCCAGTTATACCCAAAGGCTTAATTCTTTTGAGATTAATTCCAACAGCTACACATACCGTTGAGGACATTGATGAAACCTTAAATTCATTTTCTGAAATTAGAGAAAAACTTAATGGTGGTTACTACAGAAAAATCTCAGAAAAATTTAAAGCTGACTAATATTTTTAAATTTTTGTTACATTTGCGCTTTGATGTGCGCATTTAATGCAAAAAAAATTTTAAACACTTCAAAACTGTCTTTAATTCTAAGGCGTCTTGCTAGTCAACTTTACGAAAACCATAATCATTTTGATAATGCTGTACTGATTGGTATACAACCAAGAGGAAAAATACTTGCAGAAAAACTAAAAGATATTTTAATTACTGAGTATAAAATAAAAAATATTGACCTTGGTTTTCTTGATATTACTTTTTATAGAGATGATTTTGGCAGAAAAAATAAAATTCTTAGTCCAAATAAAACATCAATTGACTTCTTTATTGAAGATAAATCAGTGATATTAATTGACGATGTCTTGTACACAGGCAGAAGTGTTACCGCAGCTTTGGCAGCACTTCAATCATTTGGAAGGCCAAAAAAGGTTGAGTTATTAAGTCTAGTTGATAGGCGTTTTTCCAGGCACCTACCAATTCAGCCTGATTATTACGGTGTTAAAGTTGATTCAATCAATAACCAGAGGGTTGAAGTAAAGTGGGATAAAAATAATAAAGAGGGATCAGTCTATATTTTACAGAATGAAAAATAAATTATCGGTTTCAAATTTATTGGGTATTAAATACATAAGTCTTGAAGATATTTACTCCATTTTTGATGCAGCTGAAACTTTTAAGGAAGTTATTAATAGAAAAATTAAAAAGGTACCTAGTTTACGAGATATAACGATTGCAAACTTATTTTTTGAAAACAGTACTAGAACTAAAATTTCGTTCGAATTAGCTCAAAAAAGATTATCAGCTGATGTAGTAAACTTCAGCTCTAGTGGTTCATCAATAAAAAAGGGGGAAACCTTGGCTGATACAGTTAACAATATTCTTTCCATGAAGGTAGATATGATTGTAATTAGACATCCGAGTCCTGGAGCAAGTGTTTTCTTATCCAAAAATGTTAAATCATGTATAATTAATGCTGGGGATGGTTGTCACGAACACCCAACTCAGGCTCTTCTAGATGCTTTTACATTAAAATCAAAATTAAAGGATTTTTCAAATAAAAATATCTTGATTGTAGGTGACATTTTACATTCAAGGGTAGCACTTTCAAATATTTTAGTTTTTAAAAAGCTAGGTGCTAATGTCAAAGTTTGTGGGCCACTATCATTGATTCCAAAATATATCAAGACATTGGGTGTTGAGTATGAACCCTCACTTGAAAATGGACTAAAATGGTGTCATGTTGCAAGCATGTTAAGAATTCAAAATGAAAGAATGAATCAAAGTTATTTTCCAACAACACGCGAGTACGCCAAACAGTTTGGACTAAACCTTAATAAATTAAGTCAATGCGACAAGGATATAATAATAACCCATCCAGGTCCTATTAATCGCGGAGTAGAACTATCAACTGACTTGATTGACTCAGGAAGAACCGTGATTTTAGATCAAGTTGAAAATGGTGTTGCAGTTCGGATGGCAGTTTTATATTTACTAGCTTCAAAATTGTGAGTATAAACTATTCTTCACTGGTTATAAAAAAAGGATTGGATACTGAAAATTTAAAAAACTTGATTTTCAAGTTTTCAACCAACTTAATTGTCGAATTTCAGGACTTTAATGATTTTAACTT
>CACKBA010000021.1 GCA_902598295.1 uncultured Bacteroidota bacterium | reverse complement strand
ATACCTGGTCAAAAAATGATATTTACAATATGATTAATGATGAGTTTATTTTGATATCACTTTATGTTGATGACAGATCAAAATTGTTAAATAATAATAATATAAATCTCACAGACAAAAATGGAAATGTTAAAATACTCGAAAATGAAGGTGAAAAATGGTCAGCTTTCCAAACGTTAAATTTTAATATTAATTCTCAACCATACTATGTTTTAGTATCACCGTCACTAGATATTTTAAATTCACCAATTCAATACACTGATACCCAAACATACAGAGATTGGCTCAACGAAGGTTTGGACAATTTTAAAGATAATAATTAATTATACCTTACTTTTTAAAGTATATTTCATCAAATGGTACTCTAATTTGGTCACCATATATTCCTTTTTTATCTCTAATACCACAACTAATTATCATATTAATTTCAGCGGACCTTGGAAGTGATAGAGTCTTCTTAACTCTGAGTGAATCAAAACCTTCCATTGGACAGGTGTCATATCCATTTGATCTCATACTCAACATAAAATTTTGAGCAGCTAAAGCACTACTTTTGTGAGCTACAATTCTCATGTCAGATTTTGTTACTTGTCTGTAAATGGGTCTGAACAAACCAATAATCAAGGCATTAAAATATCTAAAAAGACCTATAAGTCCATAGAATTCTCTGTAAACTGTTGGTATTAGATACTTGTAGTATTTAATTGCAATATTTCTGTTTTTGAGATGTTTATCATTTAGCTTTAAATTTCTTGCCTTTATTTTACTTAAGTTGAACAACCTTCTTTTATTCCACAAGTCTTTTCTTGTAACAACAACTACAAATTGACTTGCAGTACGAGCTGCAGGTTGATTAAAACAGGCATAAGATATTTTTTTCATTAATTTTTTTGAGGTTACATGATAAAACTCCCACAACTGAAGATTGCTACTGTTTGGGGCTAAGGAAGCATGTAAAATACAGTCCTTAACCACATCATCACTTATATCAATGGCTTTAAACTTTCGGACAGACCTTCTAGTCCTAACAATTTTATCAAATTCTTTTTTCACTAAATAGAAATGTATTTAATTAGTTTTTTAGTTAACTTAAAAATTATAGAATTCTCACTCAATTTATATTTAAATTTTAGATCAAAAAAATTAGACTTTATTATATATGGTTTGAAATGACTGAAAGTTTTGAATGTTTCGTGTCCATGATATTTTCCCATTCCTGAATTACCAATTCCTCCGAAGGGAAGGTTTTTATTTACAATTTGTCCAATCGTATCATTAATCGCACCACCTCCGAATGAATAATTATTGATTAATTTTTTACCAAATTTTTTATTATTAGTAAATACATAAAATGCTAATGGGTTTTTTGATCTTTGCAGTATACTATCAAGTTCATCATCAGATCCATATGTCATTATCGGAAGTATAGGTCCAAATATCTCATCATCTAAAATTTTGTCTTGAATTGAAGAAACCTCAACAATAGTTGGTTCAAAATATTTAGTGCTTTTTTCAAATTTTCCCCCATGAATGATTTTGCTGTTATTGAGAAGTTTGGAAAGTCTATCTACATGATGTTCGCTAATAATATTTGAATAAAAAGGACTGTTTTTTGGATTATTACCATAGATTGATTTGATATTTTTTACCAAGGAATTAATAAATAATTCTTTAATATTTTCATGTATTGCTAGAAAATTTGGAGCAATACAGGTCTGACCACAGTTTAAAAATTTTCCAAAAACTATTCTTTTTGATGCAATTTCAATTGAGACGTTTTTATCAATTATACATGGGTTTTTTCCACCAAGTTCAAGTGTAACAGGTGTTAGTGTTTTTGCTGCCTTTAGCGCAACAACTCTTCCAATCTCTGTACTTCCCGTGAAAAAAATATAATCCCATTTTAGATTTAGTAAGTATTTTCCAATTGCGGGTCCTCCATTAATAACATCTACATGACCTCTTTCAAACGATTCATTAATTATTTTTTCTAGAATCTTGGACGTGTTAGGCGAATGTTCAGAAGGTTTTAAAACAACTGTATTTCCCGCGGATACAGCACCAATAATTGGAGATATTGATAGTTGAAATGGATAATTCCAAGGGGAAATATTCAATGTAACTCCGTATGGTGTCGGTAGAATAAAATCTGAAGAGAAAAAATTTAATAATGAGGAAGAAACACGTTTTCTTTTTGTCCATTTCTTTGTGTTTCTGATAAAATAATTTAATTCGTTATATATAATTGCAATTTCAGACATGTAAGATTCTGCATAACTTTTACCCAGATCCATTTCTAAAGCAATTATTATTTTTTTTTCATTATTTGAAATAACACTCTTTAATTTCTTTAAAGATTTGATTCTTTCTTTTGGATTAATCGTTTTCTTCGATTCAAAAAATTGCCTTTGAATATTAAAAATATTTTGACAAATCTTATTTTTAGTCATTATATTAAATTAATTAATCAATATAATAAGATAATTTCTACTTTTAATATGATAAATACTATATTTACTACATACTCCATTTATATGGAGTTTTTTTTTAGCAAATGGAACTTAACAAGTACAGTAAAGTAATTACAAAAAAGGGCTCTCAACCAGCGGCACAAGCTATGCTTCATGCTATCGGATTGAAAAAAGAAGATTTTGATAAACCATTTGTAGGTATTGCCAGTACAGGTTATGAGGGAAATCCATGTAATATGCATCTCAATGATTTATCCTATCAAATAAAAAATGAAATAGATAAAGCGAAAGCTGTTCCATTAATTTTCAACACGATTGGTATTAGTGATGGTATTTCAATGGGAACCTCGGGAATGAAGTATTCACTTCCCTCGAGAGAAATAATTGCAGACTCAATTGAATCCGTTGTCAATGGTATGTCATATGACTCTTTAATTACAGTTGTAGGTTGTGATAAAAATATGCCAGGTGCCTTGATGGCTATGATTAGGTTAAATAGACCTTCAATTTTGGTTTATGGAGGCACAATATCCTCTGGTTGTTACAATGGTAAAAAATTGGATGTAGTATCTGCCTTTGAGGCTTGGGGAGAAAAAGTGTCAGGTAAAATATCAGATTTAGATTATGAAAATATAATAAGCAATGCTTGTCCAGGTCCTGGAGCTTGTGGAGGAATGTATACTGCTAATACCATGTCATCTGCAATTGAGGCTATGGGAATGTCACTGCCATATAACTCATCAAATCCAGCAGTTAGTAAGGATAAATCAAATGAAAAGAAGATAATTGCAAGCTCAATCTTAAATTTAATTAGAAATGATATAAAGCCCAGTGATATAATTACTAAAAAGTCAATTGAGAATGCTGTAAGATTAATTACTGTTTTGGGAGGATCAACAAATGCCGTATTACATATTTTGGCAATCTGCAAAACAGCAAATATTGACTTCGGAATTGATGATTTTCAAAAAATATCTAACGAAACACCATTTCTTGGAAACCTAAAGCCAAGCGGAAAATATCTTATGGAAGATTTACATGATATTGGGGGCGTACCAGCTGTTTTAAAGTTCATGTTGGATAATAATATGTTAAATGGAGATTGTTTAACAGTAACTGGAAAAACAATAGCTCAAAACCTCAAGGATGTTGCAAAATTTGATTCAAACCAAGATATCATAATGCCTTTAGAAAAACCAATAAAAGAATCAGGTCATATCAGTATTTTGTATGGAAATATTGCTTCTCATGGATCAGTTGCAAAAATCACTGGAAAAGAAGGTTTTATTTTTGAAGGTGTAGCAAGGGTTTTTGATTGTGAAGATGATGCAAATGATGCAATTTCTACTGGAAAAATAAAAAAAGGAGATGTTATAGTTATAAGATATGAGGGGCCAAAAGGTGGTCCTGGTATGCCAGAAATGTTAAAACCAACATCAGCTATAATGGGTGCTGGTCTTGGAAATGATGTCGCATTAATTACTGACGGTAGGTTCTCAGGGGGTACTCATGGATTTGTTGTTGGACATATTTCACCTGAGGCTGCTGAGGGAGGTATGATTGCATTTATAAAGGACGGTGACATTATTGTTATTGACGCGATAAAAAATGAAATTAATGTCATGTTGCAAAAAAATGAACTTGAATCAAGAAAAAAAGAGTGGATAAAACCTGAATTAAAATATAAATCCGGTATTTTGTATAAATACTCCAAACTTGTATCAAGTGCATCTAAAGGATGTATTACTGATTAATATGAAAAAAATCTCAGGAGCAGAAGCAATTATTAGATGTTTAATATCCGAGGATGTTGACGTTTTATTTGGTTATCCGGGGGGTGCAATAATGCCCGTATATGACGAGCTTTATAAATTTCAAAACGATATAAATCATATTCTTGTTAGACATGAACAAGGTGCAACACATGCAGCTCAGGGTTATGCCAGGTCCTCTGGAAAGGTTGGTGTTGCCATAGCAACATCTGGACCGGGTGCAACAAATTTAGTTACTGGAATTGCAGATGCTCAAATTGACTCAACTCCAATGGTATGCATAACAGGACAAGTTGCATCTTATTTACTCGGTTCTGATGCATTTCAAGAAACTGATATTATAGGTATATCAACACCTGTTACAAAATGGAACTACCAGATTACAAAGGCATCTGAAATAAGTGAGATTATATCAAAAGCGTTCTTTATAGCTAGAACGGGAAGACCCGGACCAGTTTTGATAGATATTACTAAAGATGCACAATTTGAGATGATTGAAAGTTTTGAGTATAAAAAATGTGAAAATATTCGCAGTTACTCACCAATACCTACTATTAATAAATCTATAATTTCTGATGCTGGAAAATTAATTAATGAGTCAAAAAAACCACTTATTGTTTGGGGTCAAGGTGTAATACTTGGAAATGCAGAGTCTGAATTTAAAGATTTTGTTGAAAAAACCGGAATACCTGCGGCATGGACAATTCTTGGTGTATCGGCAATTTCTACGAATCATAAACTTAATGTTGGAATGGTTGGTATGCATGGAAATTATGGTCCAAATGTTCTAACCAACGATTGCGATCTATTGATTGCAATTGGGATGAGATTTGATGATAGAGTCACTGGAGATTTAAAATCATATGCAAAACAAGCTCAAATTATTCATTTTGAAATTGACCCCGCAGAGGTTGATAAAAATGTTAAAGTTGATATTGCTGTTATTGGTGATGTAAAGCAGACACTAAAAGAAATTTTATCGCATGTAAATAAAAGTAGTCATAATTCATGGGTGCGTAAGTTCAGAGAATTAAACAAAATTGAATTTGAGAAAGTTATCGATAAAGAATATAATAAACAAAGCGGAGGTTTAAGTATGGCAGAAGTTATTAAGTCAATCAATGAAAACACCGATGGTAATTCTATTCTAGTGACAGATGTTGGTCAACACCAAATGATTGCATGTAGATATATGAACTTTAATAAATCTAAATCTAATATAACCTCTGGTGGACTTGGTACAATGGGTTTTGCACTTCCTGCAGCACTTGGTGCAAAAATTGGAGATCCTAGAAGAGAGGTTATTGCTGTTATTGGTGATGGAGGATTTCAAATGACCATTCAAGAACTTGGAACGATTTTTCAAACGTCATCATCTGTAAAAATTGTTATTTTAAATAATGAATACCTTGGAATGGTGAGACAATGGCAACAATTATTTTTTGATAAGAGGTATGCATCAACTGAAATGACTAATCCTGATTTTGTAACTATATCCAAAGGATATTTTATTGAATCAAAACGAGTGTCACATAGAAAAGAACTTAATTCATCAATAAAGCAAATGTTGTCTCATGATGGACCTTACCTCTTGGAAGTATGTGTAGAAAAAGAAGAGAATGTTTTTCCAATGATACCCTCAGGCTCATCAGTATCCGATATTAGACTAGAATAAATGAAAAAAACAACATACACAATCTCCATCTACAGTGAAAATAATGTAGGATTGCTCAACAGAGTCTCGGCTATTTTTTTGAAAAGACATATTAATATTGTAAGTATAACATCATCAGAGTCTGAAATCCCTGATATTTTTAGATTTGTAATTGTTGTAAATATTAGTAAAGAACAAGTCGTAAAAGTTGTTAAGCAAATAGAAAAACAAATTGAAGTTATTTCAGTTTTTTATCATACTGATAAGCAAACTATATTTTTGGAAACAGCACTATACAAAGTAAAATCTAGTTCATTATTTGAAGAGAAGCAAATTCAAAATATAATTAAGGATAGTAGAGCTAACATAGTAACTGTTAAACCAGATTATTTTGTAATTGAAAAAACAGGATGGAGAGTTGAAACTGAAGATTTATATCAAAAATTAAAACCTTATGGTTTATTGCAATTTGTAAGATCGGGAAGAATTTCAGTCAGTAAGAAGTCTATGGATATTAGTAAAATTTTAAATAATAAATAGAGATGAATAATTATTATAACAATTTAAGTGAATTAGAAAAAAAGGAGCAGTTAGCAAAATGTAGATTTATGAACGAAACCGAATTCTCTGACGGTGTAAACGCTCTACTTTATAAGAAAATAGTTATTATTGGTTGTGGTGCTCAGGGTTTAAATCAAGGTCTAAACATGAGAGATTCTGGACTTGACATTTCTTTTGCCTTAAGACAATCCTCTATTAAAAATCAATCCATTTCATACAAGAATGCAATTAAAAATAATTTTATTGTTGACACGTATAAGAAACTTATTCCTGATGCAGACCTGGTTATAAATTTAACCCCTGATAAAAATCATACTCAAGTTGTCAAATCAGCTATGCCGTTAATGAAAAGAAATTCAATTTTGTCTTATTCTCATGGTTTTAATATTGTTGAAGAGGGGATTACTATAAGAAAAGATATAACTGTAATAATGGTTGCACCTAAATGTCCTGGAACTGAGGTTAGAGAAGAATTTATGAGAGGTTTTGGTGTTCCAACATTGATTGCCGTTCATCCGGAAAACAATCCGCAACAGATTGGCTTAGATATCGCTAAAGCATATGCAGTTGCAACAGGAGGGCACAAAGCTGGTGTTTTGGAATCATCATTTGTTGCTGAGGTAAAATCAGACCTGATGGGTGAGCAAACCATTTTATGTGGTGTATTACAATCTGGTTCAATTTTGATTTATAACAAAATGATTGAATTAGGATATAAATCTGATTTCAGTGTCAAGTTAATTCAAAATGGTTGGGAAACAATAACTGAGGAACTTAAACACAATGGTATTACTGGAATGATGAATAGATTAGATGACTCATCCAGATATGCTGCTCACAAACTTTCAGAAAAACTTAAAAAAATAATGACTCCATTGTTTAATAAACATATGTCAAATATACTTAATGGAAGTTTTTCAGATGATATGATGAAAGACTGGGAAAACAATGATATCAAACTCCTGAACTGGAGGGAAGAAACAGGGAAAACTAAATTCGAATTAAATAACCAAGGAACAATGAATATTTCAAATCAAGATTATTTTGATAAAGGTATTCTAATGATTTCATTTATTAAATCAGGTGTTGAATTAGCATTTGAGACAATGGTAGAAAATGGTATTATTGATGAATCGGCTTATTATGAATCATTACATGAACTACCTCTAATTGCAAACCTTGTAGCAAGAAAAAAACTTTACGAGATGAATAGAATCATTTCTGATACTGCTGAATATGGTTGTTATTTATTTAATAACTCCTGCATCCCTTTACTTGATGATTTTATGAAAGGTGTTGAAAAAACTCATATTGGTTCAAAATACGTTTCTGAATATGATAAAAAAGAATTGGAATTATTTGATAAAAAAACAAATAATCATTCAATTGAAAAAATTGGTAAAACGTTAAGGAATAACATGAAAAACATGAAAAAGTTAGCTTAGTTATAATAAATTACAACTTATGACTGGCATTATTCTTGATTCATAAAAAAAAACAACTAAAATGACATATTCTGTTCCACCTGAGTTTGACATAAAAGAACCAATTAAGCACGAAACTTATTTAATTGATGGTGAAATAGGTCATTGGAAAGGTGATTACAGCAAAGTTCACTCAACTATACTTTCAAATAAAAAAAATATCCCTTACAAATTAATTGGTTACACACCAAAAATGGATAAAAATCATGCTTTAAGAGCTTTAGAAGCTGCAGACAAAGCCTATAACAATGGTACTGGAAAATGGCCCACAATGAAAGTTTACGAGAGAATCAATTGTATGCAAAAATTCGTTGACTTAATGAAGCTTAAAAGAGATGAAATTGTAAAATTATTAATGTGGGAAATTGGAAAAAATTTAAATGATTCTCGTAAAGAATTTGATCGAACAGTTGATTATATAAACGAAACAATCAAAGAATATAAAAAAATTGATAGGGATGGAGCTATATTTCAAAATAATTCTGGTGTAAGAGCTCTAATTAGAAGAGGACCACTAGGTGTTGTACTATGTCTTGGGCCATACAATTATCCACTTAATGAAACATTTGCACTTCTTATTCCTGCTATCATAATGGGAAACACAGCAATATTTAAACCTGCTAAACATGGTGTATTGTTAATTGCACCACTTTTAAATGCATTTAAAAAGTCATTCCCCCCTGGTGTCGTTAATATAGTTTTTGGAAGAGGAAGAGAAATGGCTTCTCCAATTATGAAAACAGGGAAAATAAATGTTCTTGCTCTGATCGGTCATAGTAGTTCTGCGATATCCCTACAAGATTTACATCCACAAAAAAATAGATTAAGGTTAGTTTTAGGTTTAGAGGCAAAAAATCCTGCTATAATATTAGACGATGCTGATTTAGACTTAGCTGTAAATGAGTGCATTAATGGTGCTTTATCATTTAATGGTCAAAGATGTACAGCACTAAAAATTATTTATGTTCATGAAAAAATTAAAGAAAAATTTTTAAAACTATTTTGTGCGAAAATAGACGACTTAAAATTAGGTCTACCTTGGGATAACACTCTGCTAACTCCTTTACCTGAACCACACAAACCTGAATATATTTTTGATTTAATCAAAGATGCGAAGGAAAAAGGAGCGAAGGTTTTGAACAATAGAGGAGGAGAAGTTACTAATAATTTTGTTTTTCCTGCTGTTTTGTATCCAGCAAACGAGGAAATGAAAGTTTACAAAGAAGAACAATTTGGTCCAGTCATTCCTGTAATATCATTTGATAAAATCGATGTTCCCATTTCTTTCATGGCAGAATCTAATTACGGACAGCAAGTAAGTTTATTTGGAAAATCTGAAAAAAAATTAGGTCCGTTGATTGATTCAATGGTCAACCTTGTTTGCAGAGTGAACCTCAATAGTTCTTGTCAAAGAGGACCTGATGTCTTTCCTTTTACTGGTAGAAAAGATTCTGCTGTTGCCACGTTAAGTGTACACGATGCTCTTAGATCATTTTCTATAAGAACATTTGTGGCTTCAAAGGATAATGAAACTAATAAAGAGATTTTAAGAAAACTAATTGACAATAAGAAATCAAATTTTATAAGAACAGATTATTATCTATAAAAATTTTAATTAAGCATTATTGGCATTACCAACATTAAAATTTGTTCGTTGTCGTTATCATTATCACTTGGTGAAATTATACCTGCTCTACTAGGTGATGAAAGTTCAAGTTTTACTGAATCTGACTCTAGATTTGACAGCATTTCAACAATAAACTTAGAATTAAATCCAATAGCAATATCAGAGCCGTTATAATTACATTCTAGTGTTTCTTCCGACTTGTTGTTAAAATCAACATCTTCAGCTTTAATTACAAGTTTATTCCCTGTAATCTCAAGCCTTACCTGGTTTGTTGATTTACTGGAAAAAATCGACGATCTTTTTGCAGCCTGTAAAAACTGATTCCTATCTATTTCTAGAACATTGGGATTGTCTTTTGGTATAACTGCATCATAATTTGGATATTTTCCATCTATTAACCTACAAACCAATTTGAAGTTTGAAAAATTAAATATTGCATTTGTAGCATTGTATAAGATTTCGGTTTTTGATTCCTCGTCTTGTAAGATGTTTTTGAGAATATTCAATGGTTTATTTGGTACTATAAATTCTATTGCTAAATCTGCTTTTATATCTTTTCTTTCATATTTTACGAGTTTGTGCGCATCAGTAGCCACAAAGCATGATGAATCAGAATTAATTTGAAAAAAAACACCGGACATTTGAGGTCTAAGGTCGTCGTTTCCAGAGGCAAAGATTGTTGAGTTTATAATCTTTAATAAAGTATCTGAATCAAAAGTTATATTAGAGGCTTCTTCAATATTTAAAGGTTTTGGATAGTCGGATCCGTCATAGTATGATAATGAATATTGACCATTGGTGGAATTTATTTCAAGTATGTTATTTTCTAAAATTGAAAATGTGAGCGGTTGATTGGGCAATGATCTTACTATATCAATCAATAATTTAGCTGGTACAGCAATATTTGAATGGATAGAGGAATCTATTGAGATTTTTGATGTTAACGCATTTTCAAGATCGGAGGATGTTATTAATAATTCACAATTATCTATTTCAAATAAAAAACAATCAAGAATAGGTAAGGTGTTATTATTATTTAGAATTGATCCTAAAACTTGTAAATTTTTAAGTAAACTCTCAGAGGAAATTATAAATTTCATATATACATTTAAATATATTGTAAAAGACCTTGATAAAGAAATTAATTTAAATAAAATTCTAAGAACTTATAAACTTTATCGATATACTATCACCATAATTTAATCCAAATAAACTTCCAGCTCCTCCACTAATTTTAGGATTACTTT
Organism: uncultured Bacteroidota bacterium; assembly: GCA_902598295.1. Classification (GTDB taxonomy): domain Bacteria; phylum Bacteroidota; class Bacteroidia; order Flavobacteriales; family Flavobacteriaceae; genus Eutrophosalina. The sequence continues at coordinate 9,936 of CACKBA010000021.1, read as the reverse complement.
TGTATATACATAATGTTAGATTCCCTGAAGAATTAAATAGAGCAATTTTTTTTCCATCCTCCTCCCTATATTCTCTCTTTACATTATAGTTAATTGCATCATTAAACGAATCATAAATCTTATTGAATTTTATATTTTTTGCATTTATCTCATACTTTCTTTCATTTGAAAAACTAATAAAAAAATCTTTTGTAATATTTGATACAACATTTCCATAATTATCAACATATATGACGTGTCCGATTATTGTATCGTTAGAATGAGTTTTAATATTCAAATGAGTAAATGTCCTTAAATCAATTATTTCATTCCCTAGTAAATTTATATTTCCACCTCTCTTTATATGTGCAGCAGCTTTTACAAATGTTCTTATCGAGGATGAATTTTCTTCTCTGTTAAATGTGATTTCAATATTTTTTTTGGGTTTTAAATTTTTTGATAGTAAAGACATAAAACCATTATCTGCTGTTATAAAATAATGGTTGTCAAAATATGAAACGATTAAAGATTTTTCGGGATTATATTGAGCATCAACATCAATAATGTGTATTGTATTTCGAGGATAATTAGTATATGAACGTTTGGTAATATATGCTGCCTCTACAATATTAAAGGGGGAAATTTCATGGCTAACATCAACTATGATTGAAGTTGATATTTCACTTAATAATAATGCTTTTGCTTTAGATACTTTTGATCCCCTAGAACCATAGTCAGATAAAAGAGTAATTATAGACATTGAAACATTAAGATAATATTCTTTTTTATAAATTTACTGAATAAGAAATTATTAAAAATCATTTGGAAAAATTTGAGTATTATATTAAAGATCTTCATCCATCTGATTTTTTTAATTCTGATATCGATATACTCAAATCTCTTAAAAAGTTTTATAAAAAGATTAAAATTATTCCTCGAGGAGATAAGCTTTTACTAGAGGGTGAAAATACAGATATTCTTAAGCTTTGTGTTGTTTTGGATTCATTAATCTACTTTATGCGACATAATGAAGATTTAAATGAGTCAAATTTAAACCAAATTATAAATGGAAAGGGGGAGAAGCTTTTAAAACCCAACACTGGCAGAGTAATTTTATATGGAAATAATAAAAAGAAAATAAAAGCACATACCCTTAATCAAATAAAAATAGTTGAAGCTTTTGAAAATAATGATATGGTTTTTGCAATTGGTCCTGCAGGAACTGGAAAAACTTATACAGGTGTAGCCTTAGCTGTTAAAGCACTTAAAAATAAAGATGTTAAAAGGATAATTTTAACTAGACCTGCTGTTGAGGCTGGTGAAAATTTAGGTTTTTTACCTGGAGACCTGAAAGACAAGTTAGATCCCTACATGCAACCACTCTATGATGCCTTGAAAGAAATGATTCAAGATGAAAAACTTGATGACTACATAAATAGAGGTATTATTGAAATAGCACCCCTAGCATATATGAGAGGCAGAACGTTGGATAATGCTTTTGTTATTCTAGATGAAGCACAAAATACAACTGAAAATCAAATGAAAATGTTTTTGACAAGAATGGGCAAGAAAGCAAAATTCATGATTACAGGAGATACAGGTCAAATAGATTTACCGAAAAGTTCAATGTCTGGTTTGAAACAAGCAAATGTTTTGCTACAAAAAATTGATGGAATAGACATAGTATATTTAGATGGTAGTGATGTTATTCGTCATAAATTAGTTAGAAGTATAATTGATGCTTACAATTCAAAAAAATAAATGCAAAAAGTAATTACTAATACAGACTTTAATTTTAGAGATTTAAAATCAAAATATACTGGTAAGGTTAGAGATGTATATTCTCTTCAAAATGACAAACTAATAGTAATTTCTACGGATAGAATTTCAGCTTTTGACGTAATAATGCCAAGGGGAATCATACACAAAGGGCAGATATTAAATCAAATTTCTGTAGAAATGTTGAAAAAAACAGATGACATTGTAGAGAATTGGTTAATTTCTTCACCAGACCCAAATATATCCTACGGAAAAAAATGTAATCCCCTGAAAATTGAAATGGTTGTAAGAGGGTATTTATCAGGTCATTCATACAGACTATACAAATCTGGATGTAGAAATATTTGTGGTAATATTCTTCCAGAAAATATGAAAGAAAATGAAAAATTTAAAAAACCAATTATTACACCAACAACAAAGGCAGATATAGGAAATCACGATCAAGATATTAGTCCAAATGATATTTTTTCAAGAAAAATTTTGGACAGAAAGTCATATGAAAAATTACACTTTATATCCCTTGAACTCTTTAAAAGAGGTAGTGAAATTGCTTCTAAATCAGGATTAATTTTAGTAGATACCAAATATGAATTTGGTCTAGATTTAGATAATAATATTATTTTGATTGATGAAATTCACACTCCTGACTCCTCAAGGTATTTTTATTTAGATTCATATGATAATTTTCAGGATAATAATTTAAAACAAAAACAATTATCAAAAGAGTTTTTTAGGGAATGGTTGATGGAGAATAATTTTCAAGGTAAGAAAGGTCAAGAAATTCCTGCTATCTCTAATAAAACTGTAGAATTAATTTCCTCCAGATATATTGAGTTGTATGAGAAATTAATGAACAAAAAATTTATTAAGGATTCTTCCACTAATATCGTTGATAGAATCAAGAAAAATATGTCGAATTTTTTATAAAACTTTTAAAAAGCTTTCAATAGAATCATTCGGATGAAACCAAAAGTGTTTTCCGTTATTGTTTAACCATGTAATCTGTTTTTTTGCATATCTTCTTGTATTTCTTTTAATATATTCTACCGCATCTATTTTACTAATTCTTCCATCTAGATAGCTAAAGAGCTCTTTATAACCCACGGTATTTAATGGATTTAGATGAGAATACTTATACAGTGATTCAACTTCATCTAATAAGCCATTTTTTAACATTTCATCAACTCTATTGTTTATAAGATGATGAATAACATTTCTTTCATTATTTAATGCTATAGAAATGTGATTGTATTTTGAAGAGTTTTTTTTTCCAAGAAATGAAGAATAAGGTTTTTTTGATTGTATAGAAACTTCCAACGCTCTGATTATTCTTCTGTGATTGTTCTTGTCAACTTTTTCTAGATAAACAGGGTCAATTTTTTTTAATAATTTAATTATATATTCTTTCCCTTTATTTTCATAGTCTTTATTGAGTTTTTCTCTGAGACCATCTTTAATTTTAGGCATTTCATCTAATTCTGCAACTATTGAATTTAAAAACAAAAAAGAACCACCAACTAAAATTATATTATCATATTTTTCAAATAATTTTTCAATACATTTTTTTGCATCAATTGAAAAATCGTAAACCGTATACTTATCAAATATTGACTTATTATGAATAAAATGATGTTTAATTTTAAAAAGGTCATCTTCAGACGGTGGAGCAGTACCTATTTTCATTTCTTTGTAGAATTGTCTTGAATCAAAAGATATAATTTCTGTATTAAAGTGTAAAGCTAACTCAATTGCTTTTTTTGTTTTACCTACAGCGGTTGGCCCCGAAATACTAATTAGTTTTTTCAACTCTTCTTATAATTTTAAATAACTCAGTTGTTGCTTTTGCATCATCAAATGCTCGATGATGATTACAAAGTTGAATGTTAAAGTAATCACATATTTGTTTTAATTTATAGGATTTCAGGTCTGGAAACAGTTTTTTCGACAGTTCAATTGTGCAAAGTGTTTTAGCTTCAAATTTTAATCCAATTTCATTAAACTCGTTTTTTAAAACCCGATAATCATAACTAACATTATGACCAACAATAACTTTATTATTTAATAGTTTTTTAATTACTCCAGCATAATCTTTAAAAATTTTACAATTTTTCAAGTCTTTATCTTTTATTCCAGTTAACTTTTGAACAAAAAAATCAACTTTTTTTTGAGGATTAATAAGAGATTGAAAAGTTTTAGTAATATGATTACCATCAAAAATTAGAATTCCTATTTCAATAATTTTTTCTTCATTGTATTTTCCACCAGATGTTTCTGTATCAATTATCGCGAACATTTAACTAAATATTGCTGATCCTATTCGTATTAGATTAGAGTTGTGTTTTAAAGCCAATAAGTAGTCTCCACTCATACCCATGGATAAATATTCTAAATCTACAATTTTGGAATACTTACTGTATAAACTTGACAATTCAGAAAATTCATGCTCAATTAGAGAATTATCATTTGAAAAGGTAGCCATTCCCATTAAACCTAATATTTTGATATTTTTATATTTATTTGATAAATAATTTTTAAATACATTATCAAGTTCATCAATTAAAAAACCATATTTATTTTCATCTCTAGATATTTTTACTTGTATTAAAATATTTGTTTTAATGTTATTTTTGGAGGATACTGTATCAATGTGATTCAATAGTCTAAAAGAATCAACAGAGTGAATTAAGTGTACGAACTCAATAATATCTTTTACCTTATTTCTTTGAAGATGACCAATCATATGCCAATTAATATCTTTTGGAAGTTTATTATACTTTGAAATTAAATCTTTAACTCTGTTTTCCCCAAAATCTTTATGGTTTGAATTATAAACTTTAAGTACTTCTTCTACCGAACTTCTTTTTGAAACTGCGACAGTCTTAACTTTATGTCCTATTTTATTTTTTAAATTCTTAAACTTCTCAATCATTATTTATTTTATTTAAAATTAAAATGGCAACTTCCAAAGCTTTAAGACCTTCTTTAAAAGAAACTTCGGGACTTGTTTTTTTTATTATTGAGTTATAAAAGTTGTTGTGTTCCTCCACAATAGCGTTTAAATTTTGATTTTTATAATTTGTGATTTTTATTTCTTTAAGTTTTCCGTCAGAGTCTTTAAGAGTTAGTGCGTACTTATTCGTTTTGTCGTAATCAACGATTTTTACTTGCTCAGAACTGCCTTTATCAAAATCTATTGAAATATAGGAATCTCTTTGGAAAAGTCTCATTTTTCTCATTTTTTTTAATGAAATTCTACTTGCTGTGAGATTTGCAACACACTTATTTTTAAATTCGATTCTTGCATTAACTATGTCTGGACTCACGCTTACCACTTTAGTCCCATTTGCATTAATACTTTTTATGGGTGAATCTATAATTGATAATATAATATCAATATCATGAATCATAAGATCTAATACCACTGAAACATCTGTACCTCTTTGAGGATAGTGGGATAATCGATGCGCCTCAATGAACATTGGTTTAAGTATATTTTTAACATTTGTATAAGCTGAATTAAACCTTTCAATATGACCAACCTGACCAACTAATTCAAACTTATTTGCTAAAAGAATTAACTCTTCTGCTTCTTCGATTGATGATGTAATGGGTTTTTCTATGAAAACATGTTTCTTTTGTTCAAGAAAATATTTTGCTATTATGTAGTGTGATGTGGTTGGTGTTGCTATGACAACTGCATCGATTACGTTACTTAAATTATTTAAATTCTTAAATCTTTGAACTCCATATTGTTCTTCAATTATGGAGGATTTTACATCATCATTATCCATAAAACCTACAAGAACAAATTTTTTTGAGTCCTTTAAAAGCTTAATGTGAAACTGCCCAAGATGACCACAACCAACAACACCAATTTTAATCATAGTTTCAAATTTACAATCTATATTAACTTTGTATATAATTGATTTAAAAATTTTATGAACGATTCTCCAAAACAAAAAGGACTAAGGAAAAAGTTAGTTTTAGAACTAATCAAGAAAGGGATAAAAGATAAAAACGTTTTAAATGCTATTAATTTAATACCAAGACATTTTTTTTTAGATTTAGATTTTGTAAATTTTGCATATGTTGATAAGGCATATCCTATCGGATTTAATCAAACAATTTCACAACCATACACAGTTGCTTTTCAGAGTGAGGCACTTGAATTAAAGAAAGGTGATAAAATTCTTGAGATTGGAAGTGGTTCAGGATATCAGACTGCTATTTTAGTATTGATGAAAGCACAAGTTTATTCAATTGAAAGAATAAATAAGCTTTACAGAAAATCAAAAAAAATTCTTAAATCAATAAATTTAATGCCAAAAAAAATCATTTGGAAAGATGGATATCTTGGTTTGATTGATGATGCGCCATTTGATAAAATATTGATTGCTGCGGCATGTAAAGAAATACCAACACAATTAATTAAACAGCTAAAGATTGGAGGAAAAATGATTGTACCGATTGGTAATGAGAAAAATCAAATTATGAATTTGATTATTAGACTATCTGAAAATAAAATAAAAAAAATTGAGATGGGTAATTTTCTTTTTGTACCGATGTTAAAAAATAAAATTTAGTGTTTATACTTCCTTTTTAGATTGATCTTATTTTCCCTTTCTTTAATTATATTTCTCTTATCATAAAGTTTTTTTCCTTTTGCTATAGATACCTCAAGTTTAGCTATTCCTTTATCATTTACAAATACTTTTGTTGGGATTAAGGTTAACCCAACCTCTTTACTTTCCGACTGAATTTTCTTTAACTCAAACCTATTTAAAAGTAATTTAATTTTCGAAGAAGATTTTTTTTCTGAGATAAGATTACCAAAAACAATATTAAAAACAAACAATTCATTATTTATAAAGCTACAGTAGGAATTTTCAATTACTATTTTTTTTGCTTTAATAGTCTTGATTTGCAAACCTGTTAAAACAAGTCCAGCAATATATTTTCTTTTTAGAAAATATTTAAAGTTTGCTTTTTTATTTACAATGTTAATTTTCTCTTGCACTAGGCAAAGTTAATAAGTATCTTTATAATCCAATATAATATCAATGATTCAGGATAATAAAATTTTCAATTTAATCAATAAAGAACACAAAAGACAAACCATTGGAATTGAACTCATTGCATCAGAAAATTATGTAAGTGAAAATGTTTTGAAAGCCTGTGGATCAGTGCTGACAAATAAATATGCTGAGGGATACCCTGACAAAAGATATTATGGTGGTTGTCAGTTTGTAGATCAGATAGAAACATTGGCAATCGAAAGAGCTAAAAAACTTTTTGGTGCTGATTATGCAAACGTACAACCTCACTCAGGTAGTCAAGCTAATGCATCTGTATTTCACGCTTTTCTCAATCCTGGTGATAAATTGTTGGGTTTTGATTTATCTCATGGTGGTCATTTAACCCACGGTTCAAATGTAAACTTTTCAGGTAAAATTTATAGTTCATCATTTTACGGAGTAGAAAGAGAAAGTGGACTTCTTAACTATGATAATATATTAAAGATTGCAAAAAAAGAAAAACCTAAAATGATTATTGCCGGGGCTTCGGCATATTCGAGAGATATTAATTTTAAAAAATTCCGTGAAATTGCAAATGAGGTTGGGGCATTTCTTCTTGCTGATATTTCACATCCATCAGGGCTTATAGCCAAAAAGTTTTTGAGTGATCCAATGCCTCATTGTCATGTTGTGACAACGACAACACATAAAACCTTGAGAGGTGCTAGGGGAGGTCTTATCTTGATTGGAAAAGATTATGAAAATCCATTTGGTTTAAAATTTAAAAATGGAAATTTAAAAATGATGTCAAAATTAGTTGATTTGGCTGTATTTCCAGGAAATCAAGGTGGACCTTTAGAACATGTAATCGCTGCCAAAGCTGTGGGTTTCGCTGAGGCGCTCGATGATAGTTTCTATAATTATATTAAGAGGGTAAAAAACAATGCTTCAACAATGTGTAATGAATTTATCTCAAGAGGATATAATGTTGTATCGAACGGAACAGATAACCACCTAATGTTGATAGATTTAAGAAATAAAAATATCACTGGAAAAGATGCAGAAAGTGCCCTTGTAAAAGCTGATATTACAGCAAACAAAAACATGGTGCCATATGATGATAAATCACCCTTCATCACCTCTGGAATTAGATTTGGCACAGCTGCAATAACTACAAGAGGTTTGGTTGAATCTGATATAAAAAATGTTGTAGATATGATTGATAAGGTTATATTAAATCATGAAGATGAAAGAGTTTTAAATGAGGTAAAAAAAGATGTAAATAAGATGATGAGAGATAGACCGCTTTTTATTCCCTAATAATTTTTACCTCAAATATCTTATTCCATTTTTTTCCCGTTATAAAAAAAGTGTTTCTAGATTTGTTATAAGCAATCCCATTTAGAACATCAAGTTCTGGGTGTTTTTTTACTTTTTCTCTAAGTCCATAGAAATTAATTAAACCTAATACCTTACCATTATTTTTATCAATTTCCAATACAACATCTTTATTAGATTGATATGTATTGGCATAAATAACATTATCTACAATTTCTAATTCATTGATATTCTTTATTTTTCTATTATTTGTAACAACTTCAAAAAAACTAATTTCTTTAAAATTATTCGGATTAATTATTCTAATCTTTGATGATCCGTCAGATAAGTAAAGAAATTCACCATCATTTGCAAGTCCCCATCCTTCAATATTTTTATCATAATTAAATGAATTTTTTAGTTCTAACGTATTGGGGTCATATATAAAACCAATTTTATTTTTCCACGTTAATTGAATTAGTTTATCATTTATAACACTAAGACCTTCTCCAAAATATTTATCTTCCAAATATTTTTTTTCTAAAACTTTATTATTTAGAATATCTATTTTATTAATTGTAGAATATCCATTTAAACCAGTGCTTTCATAAAGGAAACCTTTATAAAACTCTAAGCCCTGCGTATAGGATGTTACATCATGTGGAAATTCATTTATAATTTCATAATTATATAATTTTGGGGGAATATTACTAAATACATCTATAGTTTTCTTTCCAATTATTTTCAGTCCATCAACATTTATCTGAGCTTTTATCGTATTTGTTCCTAATTTTGAATTATTGAGAGAAAACTTTTTGTTGATTTCCTCATCATTGTAATAATATTTGACTTTTTCATTATCAATAGTACGCCCCTCTAAAGTAGATTTGAGAGAAATTTCAGAATTATTTGTATAGATTTTGTCGCTTGATACTATATCTATGTCGAGTGAATATCTGGTCTTTTGATCACAAGAATAAAAAAATATGATGATTAATAATAAACGTTTCATTTGAGCATTAAAATTAAATATTATTAAACATTTATTAAAACATACTTATATTTGTTTTGGGCAGGGCTTATGCAACCAGCTCCTATTTAATCCCCCAGGGTGGGAACACAGCAAGGGTAGATGGTCGTAGCGGTGTGATATAAGTTACTTGCCCTTTTTTCATGAACAAAGTAATTGTCATCACAGGTGCGTCCTCAGGAATAGGAAAATCAATAGGAAATTATTTAACAGAAAAAGGACATACAGTATATGGAACCAGTAGGAATCCAAAGAAATATCCAAAGTCACAATTTACACTTATTAAATCTGATGTAAAAAGAATCAGTCAGATTGATGATTTAATAAATCATGTTAAAATAAAAGAAGGAAGAATAGATGTTTTAATTAACAACGCAGGTATTGGTTATACCGGACCAATTGAAGAGTCTAAAATTGATGATATAGAATCCCTGTTCAGTACAAATTTTTTTGGACCAATCGAAATGATAAAAAAGACATTGCCTGTAATGAGAGAAAACAACGGTGGATTAATTATTAATATAACATCCATCGCCGGATACATAGGATTACCATTCAGAGGCATTTTTTGTGCATCTAAAAGTGCATTAGAAATACTTACTGAATCACTGCGTACAGAGATAAAAGATCATGGGATAAAAGTTGTTAATGTTGCCCCAGGGGATGTTAAAACGGATGTTGTTTCTAGAAGAATAGACTCTTTTAATGATAGGAATTCTATTTATTTTAAAAAATATTACAAGACATGGAAGGGTATGAATGAAGATGTTGAAGTAGGAGGAATAGATCCTATAAAAGTTTCAAAACTTATTCTTA
>CACKBA010000020.1 GCA_902598295.1 uncultured Bacteroidota bacterium | reverse complement strand
TTCCAACTTTAGAAAACTTCAAAATCAGTTCTAGTTCGTAATGGATTAAATCAGAAAATTCAGGAATAAAGAATGGTTGATTTTTTTGAATAATTGATGAATCTGGTTTCATGAAAACAGTTGGATTATCATCAAAAGAACCATTCAATTCCTTAATATGTTTTACATAGTTTTTCCCAATACAAATAATCTTCATGAGATCTTATTATTAAGTTCAGATAACCTGATTTTATCCAGTATATTTTTCGTGTACTTTGGAAAATCTGACTTCATAATCCAACTGTAATAACCTGGATCATTTTTTAAAACTTCACTTACTTCATTTCCTTTATACTTTCCAAATGAAAATATTGGTTTGCCTTTTTCATTTTCAAGAATGTAACCTGATAGGTCTAAATTTCGTCTCATCCTGGAAAAGTTTGACAAAAACTTTACATTTTTTTCTAACTCAGAATATTTTTCTAATTGTGATTTAAAAACTTCATATGTAGCTTTAGCATCACTTAAAGAGGAGTGGGCATTTTCATGTTCTTTTCCGCAATAGAACTTATAGGCAGCTGATAAAGTTCTCTTCTCCATTTTGTGAAATATATTTTGAACATCAATCAATTCAATAGTGGAAATGTCAAAATCAAAGTCTGCTCTTAAAAATTCTTCGATGAGCAGCGGAACATCAAACTTATTTGAGTTGAACCCTGCTAAGTGACAATCTTTAATAAACTGACTAATTTCTAATGCGAGCTCTGAAAAGTTTGGCTTATCCTTAACCATTTCATTCGTTATTCCATGAATAACTGACACTTTTTCTGGGATTGGAATAGTTGGATTAATCAGCCAAGTTTTTGAATCCTCAGTTTTATCAGTATTAATTTTAATAACTGAAATTTCAACTATACGATCATTACTTACATTAACCCCTGTAGTCTCAAGATCAAAAAAACATATTGGTTTATCTAATTTTAAATCCATATTTATATTGAGCTTTCACTTTTCCAGTTTTCAATCAAACTCTTGACTTCTTTTAAGAAAAGTCCACCAGTTGCACCATTAATAATTCTGTGATCAAAACTCAACGACAACAAAATAATTTTTCTAATGGCAATAAAATCACCCTTATCTGTCTCAACCACTCTCGGAAGTTTTCTTATGGATCCAAAAGCCAATATTGCAAGTTGAGGCTGATTAATAATGGGTGTCCCCATTATGTTATCAAATGTTCCAATATTTGATATTGTGAAAGTACCATCTTGAACATCATCAGGATTTAAATTATTTTTTCTGGCCTTATTAACTAAACTATTAGATGATTTAGAAATACCTGCTAAGCTTAACTGGTCAGCATTTTTAATTACAGGGACAATCAAACTTCCATCTTGCAATGCTGTAGCTAAACCGATGTTTACATCCTTTTTGTAAATTACCTTATCATCAACTAAACTTGCATTTAAAATTGGAAAATTTCTCAATACTTTTGATACAATATGAATCAAAGGGTGAGTATAAGTTAATTTTTCTCCGTAATTATCTAAAAATTTTATCTTTTGATTATCTCTCCAATTTGCTAGCTCAGTTATATCTGCCTCGATGAAAGTTTGAACATGTACGGCATTATTTTTACTATCAAGCATATGCTTTGATAATATTTTTTCCATCCTACTGAGGTCGCGAATCTGGTTTTCTTTTTTTGCAACATTTACTAAATCTTCTATAAAATTGACATCATTTTTATGAGAACCTTTGATATAACTAAGCAAGTCTTTCTTTGTTATTCTTCCTGATTTTCCAGTTCCCTTAATTTGATTTAATTCTTCTGATGAAATATTCTCTTGTTTGACAATATTTCGTACTAATGGTGATAAAAAGACATCATCAATTTGTTCAATTTTAGTGTTTTTATTATCATTTTCTGGTAACATTTCAATATTCGGTATTTCTGAAATTTTAGGTTCCTCAACTTTTATTTCCTCATTTATATTTTTTTCAACATCTGATGTTGTTTCTATGACACAGAGTGTGTCACCTACCTTTACTACATCATTTACTTTAAAGCAATGCTCAACAATAACTCCCTCAACTTCTGTAGGTACTTCAGAATCAACTTTATCGGTTGCAATTTCTACCACAAATTCATCTGCTGATACCTTATCGCCAACATTTTTAAGCCAACTAACAATAGTTGCTTCATCAACACTCTCCCCCATTTTAGGTAATGTTAAATTAAATTTTGCCATAGTAAGACAGTAAAATTACCAAATTAAATTTATAAAGATTTATATTTAGTTTTGATCGAAAGGGATACGCTTAACAATACTTCTTCCTAAGGTAATTTCATCTGTATATTCGAGATTATCTCCAACAGAAACTCCTCTAGATATCGTGCTGAACTTAATTGAATAATTATTAATCTTTTTAAATATATAATAATTAGTTGTATCACCCTCCATTGTTGCGCTCAACGCAAATATAATTTCATTAATATTATTTTTTTTTACCCTATCAACCAATTTATCAATTGTAAGTTGGTTAGGTCCAACACCGTCTACTGGAGATATTTTCCCACCAAGAACATGATATAAACCATTGAATTGTCCAGTATTCTCAATTGCCATCACATCTCTGATATCTTCAACAATGCATAATACAGATGGGTCTCTTTTACTATTACTACAAATTCCACATATTGACTTATCTGATAAATTACAGCATTGTTCACAAAAAAGAATTCCATTTTTCAATGATTTAATTGCAGTAATTAATTTCATAACATTTTCATCTTTTTCTTTAATTAGGTTTAATGCTAGTCTGGTTGCTGTATTTTTACCGATTCCTGGAAGTCTAGATATTTCATCAACTGCGTTCTGTAATAATTTTGATGAAAAATTCATTAGGTAAATATATAACTTGATTTTTACAGAACCATAATTAATTATCTTTGAAATCAAGTGTTATGAATTCTTTATTAATTCTAGGTGTAATAGTTATTTATTTTTTAAGCTTATTTGTAATATCACAAGTAACAAAAGGAAAATCTGATAGTCATACATTTTTTTCGGGGAATAGAAATTCTAAGTGGTATGTGGTCGCTTTTGGCATGGTTGGAGCATCGCTCTCTGGCATAACTTTTATTTCAGTTCCAGGGGATGTAGGGGCTTTAAATTTTACATACTTTCAAGTTGTACTTGGATATTTGATAGGTTATTTTATTGTTGCCTATTTACTATTGCCGATATATTATAAAAAAGGTCTCACATCAATTTATGAGTTTCTTGGTGATAGATTTGGAAAACACTCTCACAAAACTGGAGCTTTCTTTTTTTTTATTTCTAGAGTTTTAGGTGCCTCCTTTAGATTATTTCTTGTAGCTATTGTTCTTCAAGAATTTATTTTTAATCAATGGGGAATTCCATTTGAAATTACCGTGACATTTTCAATAGTTTTGATATGGATTTACACATTTCAAGGTGGCATTAAAACAGTAATTTGGACTGATACAATTCAGACGTTTTTCATGATTCTTTCAGTTTTGATTTCAATAATTTTTATAACTAATACTTTTGATCAAACACTCCTTCAATTCTTAAACTCTGAATTCTATTTAGAAAAAAGTCAAGTTTTTATTTTTGAGGATTTTTATGATAAAAACTTTTTTATTAAATCTTTTTTGGGGGGGGTGTTCATTACAATTTGTATGACGGGGCTAGACCAAGATATGATGCAAAAAAATTTAACATGTAAAAACCTTAGCGATGCACAAAAAAATATGATTGTATTTAGTTTTGTCTTAGTTTTTGTGACATTCATATTCCTGATTTTAGGATCAATTTTATTTAGATATATTGAAATTAATGAGGTTCAAATTCCAGAACTAAATGGACGATTGAATACAGATTTACTCTTTCCATTGGTTGCATTCAGTGGAGATTTTGGTATAGTTTTACCTATAATTTTTCTTATTGGACTAGTGGCTGCTGCGTATAGCAGTGCAGACAGTGCACTAACATCATTAACAACTTCATTTTGTATTGACTTTTTAAACATAGAACAATACAGTCCAAAAAAACAAAAAAAAGTAAGAGTAATAACCCATGTAGCGATGAGTGTAGTTTTACTACTAACTATAGTTGTTTATAAAAATCTTCTTAGCACTAGTGTAATTGATAGCTTGTTGATTATTGCAGGATTTACTTATGGTCCTCTACTTGGGTTATTTAGTTTTGGGATTTTTACAAATCATAAAATAAACGATAGGTACAGCGTAATAGTTTGTATACTTTCGTTGGTTTTCACAAGTTTAATATTCTACGATCCTTTGGAGGTTTTTGATAAATATCAAATTGGTTATGAACTTTTACCAATTAATGGATTAATCACATTTTTGGGATTATATTTAATTAGAAAGACTACCACTTGATTACCGCACTTCCCCATGTGAAACCACTTCCAAAAGCAGCTAGTACAACAATATCATTCTTTTTAATCAAATTAGATTGATATGCCTCAGTCAAAGCAATTGGAATGGAAGCAGCAGTTGTATTGCCATATTTCATAATGTTGTTAAAAACCTGTGAATCGGATAGTTTTAATTTTTTTTGAATAAATTGACTTATCCTAAGATTTGCTTGATGTGGAATCAGCAATGAAATATCCTCTATCTTTAAATTTGAATATTCTAGACCTTCTTTAATTACCTGCTCAAACCTGACCACTGCGTTTTTAAACACAAAATTTCCATTCATGTATGGCCAATATGACTCATCGTTTTGATCAGATTTCATTTTATCAATCCAATGGGTAGTTGCTGGTTTAATAACAGCCAATTCCTCTGCATACTTTCCCTCTGAGTGGAGATGGGTGGATAATATTCCACTTTCTGATTTGGTTGAAGAAATTACGGCAGCACCAGCACCATCACCAAAAATTACTGAGACCGATCTGCCTTTTGTTGATTTATCCAGTCCTCCAGAATGAATTTCACTACCAACAAGCAATATATTTTTATACATTCCTGACTTAATATATTGATCCGCAATAGATAACCCATAGATAAATCCTGAACATTGATTTCTTACGTCCAAGGCACCAATTTCCTTGATTCCGAGATTTCGTTGTAATAGAACGCCTGAACCAGGAAAATAATAGTCCGGGCTTAAAGTTGAGAAGATTATAAAATCAATATCATTCTTATCGATTCCAGCAGCTGCTATTGCCTTTTCAGCTGCATAAGTACCCATAAGAGAAGTTGTAAGCTTTTTATCACCAACCCATCTCCTATTTTTGATTCCTGTCCTTTCAGAAATCCAATCATCGGAGGTCTCCATGAGTTTTGACAAATCATCATTGGATACAATATTTTCTGGAACATAAAAACCTAAACCTGTTATTTTCGATTTAAACATATCATTTGCAATTTAATCAAAATTGTCATTTTGTCGGTATTTTTTGTTTGGTATATGATTTGAAAATATATTTGAAAAAAAAAGTTATGGCTAAAGGAAAAATTAATGTTTCAGTTGAAAATATTTTTCCCCTAATTAAAAAGTTTCTATATAGTGATCATGAAATTTTTTTAAGGGAATTGATATCTAACGCTACAGATGCAACTTTAAAGTTAAAACATCTCTCTAATATCGGAGAATTCAAAGATGACTATGGTAACCCTTCAATTGAAGTTAAAATAGACAAGAAAAATAAAAGACTTCACATTATTGATCAGGGTATTGGTATGACAGGCGATGAGATAAAAAAATATATTAATGAAGTGGCCTTTTCAGGGGCTGAAGAGTTCTTGGAAAAATATAAAGATTCTGCTAAAGACAGTGGAATAATTGGTCATTTTGGTTTGGGATTTTACTCTGCATTTATGGTTTCAGATTCAGTCGAAATTATTTCAAAATCACACAAAAAAGATCCCGCTGTACACTGGAAATGTGATGGATCACCCGAGTTTACTCTTACAAATGCTAAAAAAACTGACCGCGGAACTGAAGTTATTCTTAATATTTCAAAAGACTCAAAATCCTTTTTAGAAGAAAACACTATTAGGGAACTTCTAAAAAAATATAATCGCTTCATGCCAGTTCCAATTAAATTTGGACAAAAAGAAATTTCAAAAAAAGTTGGAGAGGGAAAAGATGAAAAAGAAATCAAAGAAACTGTTGATGACATAATCAATATAACTGAACCAGCATGGACTAAAAAGCCTAAAGATTTGAAAGATGAAGATTACAACAAGTTTTACAAGGACTTGTATCCAATGAATTTTGAAGATCCACTTTTTAATATTCATTTAAACGTAGATTATCCATTTACATTAACTGGAATATTATTTTTCCCTAAAATCAAGAATGATATAAATATTCAAAAAGATAAAATTCAGTTATTTCAAAATCAAGTTTTTGTAACTGATAATGTGGAGGGAATTGTTCCGGAATTCTTAACACTCTTAAGAGGTGTAATCGACTCCCCTGATATACCTTTGAATGTCTCAAGAAGTTACCTTCAGGTTGACTCAGCTGTTAAGAAAATATCAAACTATATTACCAGAAAAGTTGGAGATAAATTAAACTCATTAATCAAAAAAGACAGAAAAAAATATGAAGAAAAATGGAATGATATAAAAATCATCATAGAATATGGAATGCTCAGTGAGGATAAATTTTTTGAAAAATCTGATAGCTTCTCTATCTATCCTGATACAAACAATAAATTTTTTACATATGATGAACTTATTAAGAACATAAAAAAAAGTCAAACTGATAAGGACGGTAAAACTATTATTCTATATGCATCAAATGCTGATGAGCAGGATTCATATATTAAGGCGGCAGAGTCTAAAGGATATAAAGTTATTTTGCTTGACTCACCTATTGTACCTCATTTGATTCAAAAACTTGAGTCTAAAAAAGAAAATATCTCATTTGCTAGAGTTGATTCTGACTCAATTGATAATTTAATTAAAAAAGAGGACAATATTATTTCAAAATTGGATGATAAAGAAAAGGATAAGTTAAAAACCTATATTGAGACAGTTATTCCAAAAGAAAAATACACAATACAAATTGAAGCATTAGACAGTCAGGAACTTCCTTTCATTATAACTCAACCTGAGTTCATGCGAAGAATGAAAGATATGCAACAATCAGGAGGAAATAATATGTTTGGATCTATGCCCGAAATGTATAATGTGGTTGTTAATGCTAATAACGATTTAGTCAATACAATTTTTAATTCAAAATCCAAGGCAAAAAGAGAAAGATTGATAAAACAATCACTCGATCTTGCAAGATTATCACAAAACTTATTAAAGGGTGAAGAACTTACCTCATTTATCAAACGAAGTTTTGATATTATAAAATAATGGAATGAAATATTTTTTAGTTTTAGTGTTATTATTTTTAAGTTGTTCAAAAACTGAAAAACTTAATGATTTTTCGCTGAGGGTTGAAGTGAATGGATTAAAAAAGGGGACTCTCTACCTTGAGAAATTTAACGACTCTACATTGTTTAAAATGGACTCTGCCTTTTTTAAAGGTAATAATTCAGTTGAATTTAAAGGAAAAATAGAGAATCCTGAAATGATGATACTTTCCTTATCATACGAAAATGAATCAAAACCAAAGCAGTTTCCTTTTTTCGTTGAAAATTCAGATATGATTGTAAAAACTCGTCTAAAAGACTTTGGATATAAGGTGTATTCTGTAGGATCTAAAAATGATTCGATTTTTAGAAAATATCTTGAAATAAACAAAAAATTTAACAATGAAAAATTAGATTTAATTTCTAAATCTCTAGAGTTTAAAAAGTTTAAAAATAATGATTCAGTTACTTTGTATGATGATAAACTTTTAACTTTAAACAAAAGACAATTTCTACATAATGCCAACTTTGCTATAAGGCACTCTGGATATACAATAGCTCCCTACATTGCAGTTACAGATTTAAGAGAATCTATAACAATTTTAGACACAATCTACAAGAGTTTAGATGAAGGAATTAAAAACTCAAAATATGCACTGGAACTAAAATCTCTTGTTAATTAACCAGAATATTCTACGTAATTTCTTGGCGTCTCGTACAGAATTATACTCAACTTACAATCAATTTTTATCGCGTCATTTAACTTATTCCAAATAAAGATTGCCAAATTTTCAGTTGTTGGGATTATATTTTTAAAATAAGGAATATCAAGATTAAGATTTTTGTGATCTAACAAATCCTCAACTTCTGTTTTAATTATTTTTTTTAAATCAGATAAATCCATAACCATTCCAGTTTTAGGATCAATATCTCCAAATATTTTTACTATTAAATCATAATTATGACCATGGAAATTTTCATAACTACATTTTCCAAAAACTTCAAAGTTTTCATCATTTGACAAACTTGGATTATAAAGTTTATGGGCAGCGTTGAAATGAGCTTTTCTACAGATTGTTATTTTCATAATTTAAAAAATATAATGAATAGTCTTGAACTATTTTTTTTAACCAAAAAGTAAATTTAGCAGGATTTTCTTCAATTTCAAGTTGAAGTTGTTTAAAATTAATCCACCTAAAATCTGCTGCCTCTTGTTTATTAAGTATGGGGTCAGAATTATATTTTCCAAAAAAAACATGATCGTATTCATATTCAACTAAACCATTTCTAAAACTGGTTCTATATATAAAAGTAAAAATCTCTTTCAGATTTGTTTTAATACCCATTTCCTGAACCAATCTTTGTTTGGCATATTTACTTACGGTTTTGTCGTTGTAAGGATGACTACAACAAGTATTTGACCACAAACAAGCAGAATGATACTTAGTATCAGATCTTTGTTGTAATAAGATTTCATTTTTATCATTAAATATAAAAATTGAGAAGGCTCTGTGGAGCAAACCTTTTTTATGAGCCTCTAACTTATCCTCTGTGCCAATCTCAGTGTTTTTTCTATCTACTAAAACAACCCTATTGAACATATAAACTATGCTTCTCCTTTTGGACCAAAATTGATTGGGATATTTTCAAACTCAAAACCTTTAATTTCACCAAAGTTTTTTTCATACCTGGAAATATTTTCACTAATAGCTCTTAAAAAGTTTTTTGCATGCTGAGGAGTTAATATAATACGTGAGCAAACCTTTGCTTTAGGGGAACCCGGCATTACATTGACAAAATCTAAGACAAATTCCGTAGGTGAATGATTAACTAAAACTAAATTAGAATACTTACCTTGAGCAGTCTTTTCATCAAGTTCAATATTAATATTCTTTGTTTTTTCATTCTTCATTGAATCTAATTCTTTTGTTCTCTAATAAATCCTCATATTCATCAACATATCCAACAATCATATCACCATATTCTCTATTTCCTGTACCAGCAGGAATTTTATGTCCAACAATTACGTTTTCTTTCAAACCAGATAAGTTATCGACTTTGCCATTAACAGCAGCCTCGTTTAAAACTTTAGTTGTTTCCTGGAATGAGGCAGCAGAAATAAATGATTTAGTTTGTAACGAAGCTCTTGTAATTCCTTGTAGAATTGGAGTACCGGTTGCATTAACAGCATCGCGAGCGACAACTAGATTTTTATCTTCTCTTTTAAGTAAGGAATTTTCATCTCTGAGTTCACGAGCAGAAACAATTTGTCCTTCTTTCATATTAACAGAATCTCCAATTGACTCAATGACCTTTTTTCCAAATAAATTATCATTTTCAGAAATAAATTCATTTTTGTGTACTATTTGACCTTCTAAGAAAATTGTATCTCCTGAGTCTTGGATTTGGACTTTCTGCATCATCTGTCTGATTAATACTTCAAAATGTTTGTCATTTATTTTTACACCTTGCAATCTATATACTTCTTGTACTTCATTTACAAGATATTGTTGAACTGCTGATGGTCCTTTGATATTTAGAATATCATTTGGAGTGATTGAACCATCTGACAAAGGCATACCTGCCTTTACATAATCATTTTCTTGAACTAAGATTTGATTTGATAATTTAACTAAATATTTTTTGATTTCACCTGTTTTTGCCTCAACAATAATTTCTCTATTTCCTCTTTTGATTTTTCCAAATGAAACAACACCATCAATTTCACTAACAACAGCTGGGTTTGATGGATTTCTAGCTTCAAAGAGCTCTGTTACCCTTGGAAGTCCCCCAGTAATATCACCAGACTTTGCTGATTTACGTGGTATCTTAACTAAAACCTTACCAGTTAAAACTTTTTCTGAATCATCAACCATCAGATGGGCACCAACAGGAAGATTATAAGTTCTTAAAATTTTGCCCTTGGAATCTTTAACATGTAATGTAGGAATTAGTTTTTTATTTCTTGACTCAGAAATAACTTTTTCTTTAAAACCAGTTTGTTCATCAATCTCAAGTTGATAAGTTATACCTTGTTCAATATTCTCATATTCAATTTTACCAGCAAACTCTGAGATTATAACTCCATTATAGGGATCCCAATTGCAAATAAGATCATCCTTCTTAATTTTTTTACCATTTTTGACACTGATTGATGCCCCGTATGGTATAATGTTAGAGCTCAGTACAATACCTGTTTTCTCATCTAAAATCTTAATTTCACAAGTTCTCGAAATAACCAAATCAATGGAGTTTCCTTCATTATCTATTGATTTAACGGTCTTTAAATCATCTATTTCGGTTTTTCCATCAAACTTTGATAGTAGTTGGTTTTCTTCAGATATATTTCCAGCGATACCACCTACGTGAAAAGTTCTAAGTGTTAACTGTGTTCCCGGTTCACCAATTGATTGAGCTGCTATAACACCAACAGCTTCACCAATTTGAACCATTTTACCAGTGGCTAAATTTCTGCCGTAACATTTGGCACAGACACCTCTTTTTGCTTCACATGTTAGCGGCGATCTAACCTCGACTTGGTCAATTGGAGAATATTCAATTTGTTTTGCCGCATTTTCATCAATTTGTTCACCAGCACCAACAATTAATTCATCATTGATTGGATTATAAACGTTGTGTAAAGATACTCTTCCTAAAATTCTATCTTCAAGTGTTTCTACAACTTCCTCATTCTTCTTCAAGGCTTTTACAGTTAACCCTCTCAATGTGTTACAATCGTTAATATTAACAATAACATCTTGAGCGACATCAACAAGTCTTCTGGTAAGATAACCCGCATCGGCTGTTTTTAAAGCAGTATCAGCAAGACCCTTTCTTGCCCCATGAGTTGAAATAAAATATTCAAGAATAGAAAGACCTTCTTTAAAGTTTGATAAGATTGGATTCTCAATAATTTCACCACCACCTGATGATGATTTTTTCGGTTTAGCCATCAAACCTCTCATACCTGTTAACTGTCTTATTTGTTCTTTTGATCCTCTAGCTCCAGAGTCAAGCATCATGTATACAGAGTTAAATCCTTGTTTATCTTCACTAATTCTTTTCATTGCGAGTTCAGTTAGCGCCGCATTTGAAGAGGTCCAGACATCAATAACCTGATTATACCTTTCATTATTAGTGATTAAACCCATATTATAATTTGATATTATAGTATCAACTTCCGTATTTGCTGCATCTATCATATCAATTTTTTCTCCTGGAATTATAATATCACCCAAACTAAATGAAAGACCACCTCGGAAAGCAAAACCAAATCCCATGTCTTTGATTTGATCTAGGAACTCAGCCGTTTCAGGTACACTCGTCAACTTCAAAATTCGACCTATTATGTCTCTTAGTGACTTTTTAGTTAGAACTTCATTTATGAATCCCGCTTTTTCAGGAACAACCTCATTAAACATAACTCTACCTGCTGTAGTTTCAATAATTTTGTTTACTAATTCCCCCTTTTCGTCCAGGTCTTTGACTCTTAACTTTATCCTTGCATTTAAATCAACTTTATTTTCGTTGTAGGCAATTGTGACCTCCTCATGAGAATAAAAAGTTAGACCCTCTCCTTTAACAATCTCATCTTTGGTACTTAATTTCATTTTTGTCATGTAATAAAGTCCTAGAACCATGTCCTGTGAAGGGACTGTGATAGGGGATCCATTAGCAGGATTTAAAATATTATGAGATGCTAACATCAGTAACTGAGACTCAAGTATTGCCTCAGGGCCCAAAGGGAGGTGAACTGCCATTTGATCACCATCAAAATCAGCATTAAATGCAGTACACACAAGAGGGTGAACTTGGATAGCTTTACCCTCAATTAGAATAGGCTGAAATGCCTGAATACCTAATCTATGTAATGTTGGAGCTCGATTCAACAATACAGGGTGCCCCTTTAAAACATTCTCTAAAATATCCCAAACTAATGGTTCTCTTTTGTCAATAATTTTTTTCGCAGACTTAACTGTTTTTACAACACCTCTTTCTATCAATTTTTTAACGATAAAAGGTTTATACAATTCTGCTGCCATATCCTTGGGGATACCACATTCATATAATTTTAGTTTTGGACCACCAACAATTACAGACCTAGCAGAATAATCAACTCTTTTTCCAAGTAGGTTTTGTCTAAATCTACCTTGCTTGCCTTTGAGTGAATCAGAAAGGGATTTTAGTGGTCTGTTTGCTTCGGTCTTTACTGCTGATGACTTTCTAGTGTTATCAAATAAGGAATCAACTGATTCTTGTAACATCCTTTTTTCATTCCTTAATATTACTTCAGGAGCCTTTATTTCTACTAACCTTTTGAGCCTGTTATTTCTTATTATGACTCTTCTATATAAATCATTTAAGTCTGATGTTGCAAATCTGCCACCATCAAGTGGTACCAATGGTCTTAGTTCTGGTGGAATAACTGGTATAGCTTTTAAAATCATCCACTCTGGTTTATTTTCTTTTTCAATATTAGCCTCTCTAAAAGATTCGACAACTTGAAGTCTTTTTAAAGATTCAGTCTTTCTTTGCTTTGAAGTTTCCGTGTTTGCTTTATGTCTTAATTCATATGATAATTCATCAAGATTAATTCTTGATAATAGTTCGATAAGGCACTCAGCACCCATCTTAGCAATAAATTTATTCGGGTCAGCATCTTCAAGAAATTGATTTTCCACTGGCAGTTTTTCCATAATATTAAGATATTCCTCCTCAGTCAAAAAATCCATTTTGTTAAGTGGATTTCCATCTTCATTAACAGCTAGTCCAGGTTGAACAACAACATATCTTTCATAATAGATAATCATGTCTAGTTTCTTTGTTGGTAGACCTAATAGATAACCAATTTTGTTAGGTAAAGATCTGAAATACCAAATGTGAGCAACTGGTACAACTAAGTTTATGTGACCAACTCTATCTCTCCTAACTTTCTTTTCAGTGACCTCAACACCACATCTATCACAAACGATTCCCTTGTACCTGATTCTTTTGTATTTCCCACATGCACACTCATAATCTTTAACTGGACCAAATATTCTTTCACAGAAAAGACCATCTCTTTCTGGCTTGTGGGTTCTGTAATTTATTGTTTCTGGTTTTAAAACTTCACCACGAGAAGCAGATAAAATAGTCTCTGGTGATGCTAATCCTATTGAGATTTTGTTGAATTTTTTAGATTTATTTAATTCCATTATTTGATTTTATTTATTCTTCTAATCTAATATCGAGTCCTAGACCTTTTAATTCATGCATTAGAACGTTGAAAGACTCAGGTAAGTTTGCGTCTGGCATTCTCTCTCCTTTAACTATGGATTCATATGCCTTAGCTCGACCAATCACATCGTCAGATTTTATTGTCAATATTTCCTGCAGAGTACTTGAAGCACCGTATGCCTCTAAGGCCCACACTTCCATTTCTCCAAACCTTTGTCCTCCAAATTGTGCTTTACCACCAAGAGGTTGTTGTGTAATCAATGAATACGGACCAATTGATCTGGAATGCATCTTATCATCCACCATGTGTCCGAGTTTTAACATGTAAATGACACCAACTGTGGCAGGTTGATCAAATCTTTCACCAGTCCCCCCATCGTATAAGTAAGTGTGTCCAAATTTTGGAACTCCAGCTTCATTAGTTAATTCATTAATTTCATCAATGGTTGCTCCATCAAAAATTGGTGTAGCATACTTCTTGTTTAGGTTCATACCAGCCCAACCAAGGACAGTTTCATAAATCTGTCCAATGTTCATTCTAGATGGAACTCCAAGAGGGTTCAAAACAATATCAACAGGTGTACCATCATCTAAAAATGGCATATCTTCCTGACGAACAATTCTAGCTACAATCCCTTTGTTACCATGTCTACCAGCCATTTTATCACCAACTTTTAATTTTCTCTTTTTGGCAATATAAACTTTCGCTAATTTCATAATACCAGACGGAAGTTCATCACCCACAGTGATAGTAAACTTTTCTCTACGTAACATCCCTTGTAAATCATTTTCTTTGATTTTATAATTGTGAAGAAGTGTTTTCGCAAGTGAGTTGATTTTTTTGTCTACGCTCCAATTTGCTTGAGCTAGGTGTGAAAAGTCATCAACCTGATTCAATATCTTCTGGCTATATTTTTTGCCTTTTGGTATTAATTCCTCTCCTAAGTCATTAAATACTCCTTGGCAAGTTTTTCCACCCAAAATTGAATAAAGTTTATCAACGAGTTTACTTTTCAGATCTTGAAACATTTTATCATATTTGAGTTCCAGATTTTTTAAAAGCTCTTTATCTTCTGTTCTTCTTCTTTTATCTTTGATTGTTCTAGTAAAAAGTTTTTTATCAATGACAATTCCTTTTAATGATGGAGGTGCTTTAAGAGAAGCATCCTTAACATCTCCAGCTTTGTCACCAAAAATGGCTCTCAATAGTTTTTCCTCAGGTGTAGGATCTGACTCGCCCTTTGGGGTAATTTTTCCAATTAAAATATCCCCTGACTTGACTTCTGCACCAATTCTAATCATACCATTTTCATCTAAATCAGATGTTGCTTCTTCACTAACGTTTGGAATATCACTAGTTAATTCCTCCATTCCAAGTTTTGTATCTCTAACATCTAGGGAATACTCATCGATATGAATTGAAGTAAAAAAATCTTCCCTAACAACTTTTTCAGAGATGACAATTGCATCTTCAAAATTATAACCTTTCCAAGGCATAAATGCTACTTTTAAGTTTCTGCCGAGTGCTAATTCTCCATTTGAAGTTGCATAACCCTCACACAAAACTTGACCTTTTTTTACTTTCTCAGATTTCTTAACTATTGGTTTTAAATTGATACAAGTACCTTGATTAGTTTTTCTAAATTTTATTAAATCATATATAACTTCATCTGAGTCAAAAGTGACTAACTTTTCATCTGCAGACTTGTCGTAATTGATAATAATTTTTTCAGAATCGACGTAGGTAACAATACCATTAGCTTCAGCATTTAATAACACTCTTGAATCACTTGCAACCTGCTTTTCAAGACCAGTTCCTACTATTGGGCTTTCTGGTTTCATCAATGGTACAGATTGCCTCATCATGTTGGAACCCATTAGTGCACGGTTTGCATCATCATGTTCTAAAAATGGTATAAGAGATGCAGAGATAGATGCAATTTGATTTGGAGCTACATCAATATAATCTACTTTTTTAGGCTCAACAACCGGATAGTCAGCCTCTTGTCTTGCAATAACTTTATCAGCTAATATTTTACCATCTTTTGATCTTTCAATATTTGCTTGAGTTATCAATTTACCCTCTTCTTCTTCAGCCGACAAGTATTTATATTCATTAGTATCTATTACACCATTAACAACCTTTCTGTATGGTGTCTCAATAAAACCAAGGTTATTAACCTTAGCAAAAACACTCAATGAAGAGATTAAACCAATATTAGGACCTTCAGGTGTTTCTATTGGGCATAATCTTCCATAATGTGTATAATGAACGTCTCTAACTTCAAAGCCGGCTCTTTCTCTTGAAAGACCGCCGGGCCCAAGTGCAGATAATCTTCTTTTGTGGGTTAATTCAGCTAAGGGGTTAGTCTGATCCATAAACTGCGAAAGTTGATTAGTGCCAAAAAATGTATTTATAACAGATGATAGTGTTTTAGCATTAATCAAATCAATTGGAGTAAATACTTCATTATCTCTAACATTCATTCGCTCACGAATAGTTCGGGCCATTCTTGACAACCCAACACCAAACTGACTGGACAGTTGTTCACCTACAGTTCTGACTCTTCTATTCGATAAATGATCAATATCATCAATTTCAGATTTAGAATTAATTAATTCAATTAAAAATTTGATAATTGTTATTATATCCTCCTTGGTTAAAACCAAGTTTTCCATGTCAATGTTTAGACCCAACTTCTTGTTCATACGATATCTTCCTACCTCACCAAGATTATATCTTTGGTCAGAGAAAAATAACTTGTCAATAATTCCACGCGCAGTTTCTTCATCTGGAGGTTCAGCATTTCTCAATTGTCTGTAAACATGCTCAACAGCCTCTTTCTCTGTGTTAGTTGGATCTTTTTGTAAAGTATTGTGTATTATGGAATACTCTGAATTGTCATCATCAAGTTTGTTAATGAGTACTGTTTTGGTATTGGACTCCAAAATTTTTTCAATATTTTCTTTATCTAAAATTGTATCTCGATCTAGAATAACCTCATTTCTTTCTATTGAAATGACCTCGCCAGTATCTTCATCAACAAAATCTTCATACCAAGTATTCAAAACCCTTGCAGCTAATTTTCTTCCCAAAATCTTTTTTAGACCTGCTTTGGATACTTTAACTTCTTCTGCTAAGCCAAAAATTTCTAAAATATCTTTGTCTCTTTCATAACCAATTGTCCTTAAAAGAGTGGTCACCGGTAATTTCTTTTTTCTATCGATATATGCATACATTACACCATTAATATCTGATGAGAATTCAATCCATGATCCTTTGAATGGAATAACTCTGGCAGAATAAAGTTTTGTTCCATTAGCATGAAATGATTGACCAAAAAATACACCTGGTGATCTGTGTAATTGTGAAACAACTACTCTTTCAGCACCATTAATTACAAATGTTCCACTTTTTGTCATGTAAGGTATCACACCCAAGTAAACATCTTGAACAATCGTTTCAAAATCCTCATGTTCAGGATCAGTACAATACAGTTTGAGTCTAGCTTTCAATGGAACACTGTAGGTTAAACCTCTTTCTATACACTCATGAACTGAATATCTTGGAGGATCAACAAAGTAATCTATAAATTCTAGAACAAATTGATTTCTTGCATCAGAAATTGGGAAATTCTCCAAAAAGGTTTTATATAGACCCTCGTCACTTCTTTCATCAGATTTAGTTTCTAACTGAAAAAAATCTTTGAAAGACTTTACCTGAATATCCAGAAAATCTGGATAATTTGGAATATCAGAGGATGTAGCGAAATTTTTTCTATTGTTGTAACTCATTAATTATAAAGTTTAGTTAAAGAACATTTTAATTGGTATCCTCATAGATACCAGACAATTAGTTGGATTATTTTAATTCAACCTCTGCACCAGCCTCCTCTAAGGATTTTTTCATACCCTCAGCCTCGTCTTTGCCAATATCTTCTTTGATATTACTAGGTGCATTGTCTACAAGATCTTTAGCTTCTTTCAAACCAAGACCTGTAAGCTCTTTAACTAACTTTACGACTGCTAATTTTGCTCCACCAGCCGCTTTTAGAACTACTGTAAACTCGCTTTTTTCTTCAGCTGCCTCAGCACCACCTGCTCCACCAGCCGGACCAGCGACTGCGACTGCTGCTGCTGCTGCAGGCTCAATGCCATATTCTTCCTTAAGAATATCTGCTAATTCACTTACTTCTTTAACAGTTAAGTTTACAAGTTTTTCTGCAAAATCTTTTAAATCTGCCATTTTTATTTAATTTAAATTATTTATCATCTTTTTCAGAAAGTGTCTTTATGACACCACTGAGTTTTGTTCCACTCGATTTGAGAGCAGAAATTAAATTCTTAGCAGGAGACTGAAGAAGTGTTATTACTTCACCAATCAACTCCTCCTTAGATTTAATATTAACTAAAGAATCTAAAACATCATCACCAATGTAAATAGATTCTTCAATGAAAGCGCCTTTTAATATTGGTCTTTCAAAATTCTTTCTAAATTTTTTTATAACCTTTGCTGGAGCATTTCCAGTTTCGGAGAACATCAACGCTGTATTACCAACCAGTTGGGATTTTAAATCACCAAAATCTTTATCAACATCGTCCATTGCTCTTGATAAGAGGGTATTTTTTATAACGGATAATTTAATATTTGATTTAAAACACTCCCTACGAAGTTTTGATGTTGTAATTGCATCTAATCCTGAACAATCCGTAACATATATTGTTGATGTAGAATCAAGTTTGGACTTAATTATGTCAATTATATTTTGTTTTTTATCCTTGTTCATTACTAAAATGTATTAGTATCAATTTTTATACCTGGACTCATTGTACTAGACATAAATATGCTTTTCATATAAATTCCTTTAGACGACGATGGTTTTATCTTTACAATATTATCTAAAACTTCTTTTGCGTTTTGATATATTTTGTCAGAGCTAAAAGACACTTTACCAATCGCAACATGAATAGTTCCATTTTTATCAACCTTAAAATCAATTTTACCTGCTTTTGTTTCCTCAACAGCTTTTCCAATATTCATTGTAACAGTACCGGTCTTTGGATTAGGCATTAATCCTCTTGGTCCTAATATTTTACCTAATGGTCCAAGCTTACCCATAACACTTGGCATAGTAATTATGACATCAACATCAGTCCAACCATCTTTGATTTTTTTTAGGTATTCATCTAAACCAACATAATCTGCACCTGCTTTTTTGGCCTCATCCTCTTTATCTGGTGTTACTAAAGCAAGTACTTTGACATCTTTTCCAGTACCATTGGGTAATGACACAATACCACGTACATTTTGATCGGCTTTCTTGGGGTCAACTCCAAGGTTTATAGCCAAATCAACAGAAGAATCAAATTTTAATTTTGAAAAACTCTTTACAACATCAGATGCTTCCTTCAAAGTGTAAAGTTTTTCAGTATCAAGTTTTGTTAACGATTCTTTTCTTTTTTTTGTCAATTTTGCCATTGTAAATAAAATTTTAAAATGGGGGTTGTCCCTTAACATTTAAACCCATTGATCTTGCTGTTCCGGCAACCATTTTCATTGCAGATTCAACAGTGAAAGCATTTAAGTCTTGCATTTTATCCTCAGCAATTTTTCTAATCTGTTCCCATGTAACAGATGCAACCTTTGCTCTGTTGGGTTCAGAAGAACCCTTTTTAATCTTGGCTGCTTCAAGCAATTGAGCAGCGGCTGGTGGGGTCTTAATTACAAATTCAAATGATTTGTCTGCAAATACAGAAATTACTACTGGAACTACCTTTCCTGGTTTGTCCTGTGTTCTGGAATTGAATTGCTTACAAAATTCCATAATATTGACGCCTGCAGCACCTAGTGCAGGACCAACTGGTGGTGAAGGGTTAGCTGCACCTCCTCTAATTTGCAGTTTCAATACCTTTTGTACTTCTTTTGCCATCTTTTAAATTTAAACCCTAAATGTGGAAGCTATTAGAGTAAATTATCCGTAACAATTATATTTTCTCAACCTGCATGTATGATAACTCTAATGGGGTTTTACGACCAAAAATTTTTACCATAACTTCTAACTTTCTTTTTTCTTCAATAACCTTTTCTATGTTTCCATTGAAACCGTTGAAAGGTCCATCAATAACCTTTATATTCTCACCAACCGTGAAAGGTATAGCAATATTCTCACCTTCCATTGCAAGTTCATCAACTTTACCTAACATCCTACTTACCTCGTTTGGTCTTAATGGGATTGGATCACCTCCTTTTGTCTCGCCAAGAAATCCCAAAATATTAGGAAATGACCTAATTATGTGAGGAATCTCTCCACTAAGGTTTGCATTAATCATAATATATCCAGGAAAATAAACCTTTTCCTTACTAACTTTTTTTCCATTTCTTATTTGAACTACTTTCTGAGTAGGTACAATAACTTCCTCAACATAACTTGATAAATTGAGTCTTTTAACTTCATTATCTATAAAGATTTTAATTTTATTTTCCTGACCACTTATTGCTCTCACAACATACCACTTTTTATCTTTAACTTCACTCATATTACAAAAGGTCAAAATAAACTTTAAAAACTTCTGATAGAATAGTGTCAGCTAACCAAATTATTAGCGCGAATATTACAGAAAAAACAACGACAACTAATGTCATTTTTTGTAGTTCCTGAAGTGGAGTCCATTTAACGTGGTCTCTCAGTTCTTCAAAAGATTCCCTAATATAATTAACTAAACCTACCATCATTTAATTTGCACGGGTTGAGAGACTCGAACTCCCGACACCTGGTTTTGGAGACCAGTGCTCTACCAACTGAGCTAAACCCGTTCGAAGTCTTATCAAACCCATTTATTTCCGATTTAAAATCGGAAATAAACATATTATTCAATAATTTCTGTTACCTGTCCTGCACCAACAGTCCTACCACCTTCTCTTATTGCAAACCTTAATCCAACGCTACATGCAATTGGTGATATAAGATCAACAGTAATAGTAAGGTTGTCACCAGGCATAACCATTTCAACTCCACTTGGAAGTTCAATGTTTCCAGTAACATCAGTAGTTCTTACATAAAATTGAGGTCTATAATTGTTGTGGAATGGAGTATGTCTTCCTCCTTCTTCCTTTTTCAAAATATAAACTTCAGCTTTAAATTTCTTATGTGGTTTGACAGATCCTGGCTTACAAATAACCATTCCTCTACGGATATCAGTTTTTTCGATACCTCTTAATAAAATACCAACATTATCACCAGCTTCACCTCTATCTAATATTTTTCTAAACATTTCAACACCAGTGACTGTTGAAGAAAGTTTTTCAGCACCCATTCCAATAATATCAACTGCATCACCAGAGTTGGCAACACCAGTCTCAATTCTACCAGTTGCAACTGTACCTCTACCCGTGATTGAGAAAACATCCTCAATTGGCATTAAGAAATCTTTATCGACATCTCTTTTTGGAAGTTCAATCCAAGAGTCAACAGATTCCATTAATTTAGAGACAGATTCAACCCATTTAGCCTCACCATTTAGAGCACCTAAGGCAGAACCAAGAACAACAGGTCCATTATCACCATCATATTCGTAAAAACTTAAAAGTTCTCTAACTTCCATTTCGACAAGTTCTAATAATTCTTCATCATCAACTTGATCTGCTTTATTTAAGAAAACTACAATCCTAGGAATACCTACTTGTCTTCCTAATAGTATGTGTTCTCTAGTTTGTGGCATTGGTCCATCAGTTGCTGCAACAACAAGTATCGCACCATCCATTTGAGCTGCACCAGTAACCATATTTTTTACATAATCTGCGTGTCCAGGACAATCTACGTGAGCATAATGTCTAGTTGCAGTTTGATATTCGACGTGTGAAGTATTAATTGTTATACCTCTTTCTTTTTCTTCAGGAGCATTGTCAATCTGATCAAAACTTTTTGATTCAGAAAGTCCTTGGTCAGCAAGAACCTTAGTAATAGCTGCTGTTAGAGTAGTTTTTCCGTGATCTACGTGTCCAATAGTACCAATGTTTAAATGGGGTTTTGAACGATCAAAAGTTTCCTTGGCCATAATTTTAAGATTTTGTTTATAAACGCGCGCAAATATAATAATTTTATATTCAAAAAAAACAAATTATATTTTTTTTTAAAAAATTTATGTTTTTAAGAGGAAAATTGCCATTATCAATTACCACTTTTTCTAACAATAAATAGACCTAAATTAATATCACTTATTATTATATTTCTACTTTGGAAATAAGGATAAACACTCCAAGCCCCATTAAAATAAGGACTATTTCCTCCTTTATTTCCATCATGTCCACCCGGGTCGCCCCATCTTAAGTTATTTGCAATTCCATGATCGTGCGAATCATGTGGATATGTGTCAAAATAACCAATTTCTCTGATGGATCTTTGACCTATATTTAAAATATCAATGACTCTCAATCCAGATGTATAACTGGCTAAATAAAATTTTGAACCTTTGACGTAACCATTGTGGTCTATTGCATCAGTTTCTGCTACATAATCAAAATGTCTTTTAGGTTCATCCAAATTTTTCAAATCAATCACAATGGTTCTTGTTTTATTAATTATGGCACCAGAACTATCAATTTCATCTAATTCATCCCCCATCAATAAAAATCTTTGATCTTCTGTCAACCAAGACTGATGTGTATATTGATGATCGTAAAAAAAAGAACTTATTAAAGTTGGATTAGATTTGTCTGTAATATCAACGAAAACAACCCGGTCCTCGTTACTGCCTATATATACTTCTTTGCCTTTATGCTCTTCATCAGGACCATTATAAATGACTATTTGAGCATCATGAGTATATCCGTAGTCTGGAAATTCAGTCAATAAGTTAGGAGATAATGGATCGTTAATATCAAGAGCATGAATTCCTCTTGGGTTTCTGGATGTTCCGGTTCCTGCAGTATAGGCAACTCCGGTTTCTGTATTTATTGCAATATTGTGTGAATGACCGTAACCCTCGTAGAGTAAATCAGGTTGAAATTCTTGAACTTCAATTATATTTCTGAGTTTGGATAAATCAAAAATTTGCAGACCATGACCTGCGGCTTCGCTAACTATAAAAGCGTGGTCCTTGAAGACTTTTATATCTCTCCAAGTACTTGAAAGTGTGGCTGTTGGAATTTTACCCAAGTAGTTGGGATTATAGGGGTCCGTAATATCAATAA
The DNA here is from genome assembly GCA_902598295.1 of uncultured Bacteroidota bacterium. Taxonomy (GTDB): domain Bacteria; phylum Bacteroidota; class Bacteroidia; order Flavobacteriales; family Flavobacteriaceae; genus Eutrophosalina. The sequence continues at coordinate 65 of CACKBA010000020.1, read as the reverse complement.
TACCTGTTCCGTTATCAAGTCCCATGAGTGCATATTCTTTACCAGTCATTGGGTCGGTCCATCCC
>CACKBA010000019.1 GCA_902598295.1 uncultured Bacteroidota bacterium | reverse complement strand
AAAGTGTTTCAATACCAGCAAAAAAGAGTTTTCAATTGAAAAAAATAGTAATAATAAGTGTGTTGGTTCTCTTGATACACTCGGTTTTGAAAAAATATACCATGAAATAAGTGAACACTTTGACGGTAAGCCGTTTAAAAATGAATTATTAAAATTATATAAAAATTCTTATTTAAATTTTAAAAATATAGCAGATGCTACCAGGCATTTAGTTCACGAGATTTTCAAGGACTATGGGCTTGTCGTATTGGATCCCTCTGAAAAAGAATTAAAAAATGAATTTAAAGATATTTTAAGAAAAGAAATTTCTGGATCTGTTGTTCATGAAAAAGTGACTGAGACTATCAAACAAATTGAAAAAAAAATTGATAAGTCTTTTAAACAAGTAAATCCGAGAAAGATTAATCTTTTCTATATAGATAGAGAAAATGTTAGGTCTAGAATAAAACTAAAACAGAATCACATCGAAATTGATAAAAAAAATTTTTCAGAAAATGAGCTTTTAAATTTAGTTGAATCAGCTCCTGAAAATTTTTCCCCAAATGTTTTAATTAGACCTATTTACCAAGAATTTATTCTTCCTAATTTATCTTATGTTGGAGGGCCATCCGAAATTGCTTACTGGATGCAATTAAAAAGTACTTTTGATTTCTTAGATGTTTCATTTCCAATTCTTTCATTAAGAAATTCGATGATTTTCCTTTCAACCAGAGACATCAAACAATTAGAAAAGTTGAATATTCAAGTTGATGATTTTTTCAAAAATGAAACCTATGCAGAAACAAAATTTATAAAAGAGAATAATAATACGAATTCTAAGATCGATATTAAATATTATTTAGATTTTATTAATCAGATTAGAACATCTGTTCAAAAAATTGATGAAAATTTAGTTTCCTTTTTAAATTCAATAGAAAAAAAACAAATTAAAGAACTTAACAGCCTAGAAAAAAAAATCATTAAATCTCAAAAAAAAATACATCAATCTGATATCAAAAAAATTAGTGCCATTAGAAACAAAATTTTCTTTAATGGTAAATTAATGGAGAGAAAAATAAATTTTTCTGAATATTACTCTTTTCAGGGTAAATCATTTATAGATAAATTATATAGAAGTATATCTCAGTACAAGTCTGATATTATTCTTGTAGAAATATAATTTTATTAATCATCTGAATGATGTATTTTTGAGAATGCCAAATCGTGTATTGATTCTTGACTTCGGTTCTCAATATACCCAGCTAATTGCTAGAAGAGTTAGAGAATTAAATGTTTTCTGTGAGATATTTCCCTTTAATTCTAAAAGTTTTGATGTTAAGGACTACTCTTGTTTGATTTTCTCTGGTTCCCCTTTTTCTGTGATGTCCGAAGATTGTTTGGATATTGATTTTTCAGATTTCATAGGTAAAATTCCACTTTTAGGTATTTGTTATGGTGCGCAATACCTGGCACATAAAAACGGTGGAGAGGTCTCTCCATCAAGTAAAAGAGAATACGGCAGGGCAAGGTTAATATCAATAAATAAAAACTCTAAACTACTAAAGGGTATTGATAATGGTTCTCAAGTTTGGATGAGCCATGCGGACACCATTACTAAATTACCACCCAAATCAAAAAAAATTGGCAGTACCGAAGATGTTGAAAATGCTTGTTTTGAGTTTGATGATCAACTCACTTATGGAATTCAGTTTCACCCTGAAGTTTACCATTCAAGCGATGGTAAAACTTTATTAAAGAATTTCATAATCGATATTTCTAAAGTAAATCCAAATTGGACACCATCATCTTTTGTAGAAACAACCGTGCTCGATATCAAATCAAACATCAAAAATGATGGGGTTATTTTGGGTCTTTCCGGAGGTGTAGATTCTTCAGTTGCTGCAGTTCTATTGAATAAATCTATTGGAAATAATTTAACCTGTTTATTTATTGATAATGGCCTTTTGAGAAAAAATGAATTTTATGAAGTTTTAGAAAACTATAAGGGAATGGGGTTAAATGTCATTGGTATTGATGCAAAAGAAAAATTTTACTCTGCCTTAAGTGGCGTTACCGACCCAGAAAAGAAGAGAAAAGTTATTGGAAAAGTATTTGTTGATGTTTTTGAATCAGAATCTAAGAAAATAAGCAATGTCAAATGGCTCGCGCAAGGAACCATATATCCCGATGTAATAGAGTCTATTTCTGTTAAAGGTCCTTCGGCGACAATAAAATCACATCACAATGTTGGTGGTTTACCAAAAAAAATGTCTTTGTCTATTATCGAGCCTTTAAAAATGCTTTTTAAAGACGAAGTTAGAAAGGTTGGCGTTGAACTTGGAATTAAAAATGAAATTCTCAGCCGACATCCTTTTCCGGGGCCAGGTCTCGGTATTAGAATACTTGGTGAAATAAATGCAGAAAATGTAGGAATTTTGCAAGAAGCTGATCACATATTCATCGAATCACTTAAACAAAAAAATCTTTACAATCAAATATGGCAAGCTGGGGTTATTTTATTACCTGTAAAGTCAGTAGGGGTTATGGGAGATGAAAGAACTTATGAAAATTGTGTTGCGTTAAGAGCTGTAATATCAACCGATGGAATGACTGCTGATTGGTTCGATTTTCCTCACAACTTTCTTCAAGATGTCTCAAATAAAATCATAAATAATGTTAAAGGAATAAATAGAGTTGTTTATGATATAAGCTCTAAACCGCCCTCAACAATTGAATGGGAATGAAAAACTGGATTTTATACATAATTGCTGTCTTGTTTTTTCAATTTGGTTTCTCCCAATCCAATGGAATTGAAGATTATGATTCCATTGTTTCCTATCAAATAAAAAAAAAAGAAACACTTTTTAATATTTCTAAAAAATTTAAAATTAATATTGAGGACATATTCCTATTTAACCCTGAGCTTAGAGGTCAAAAATTAAAGAAAAATTCAATTATAAATATCCCTTTAAAAAGAATTAAAAAGAATATCTATTTAGATTCTAGTATAAATCAAAAAATAATTGATGAAAATAAATTTTTGAATCAAATTCCTAAGAATAAAAACCCAAAAAATAATAATATAAATCTTGCATTACTTGTACCATTAAAAATTGACGAAATTGAATATGACTCAATTAATCAGACCAAAGAATTTTTAAAAAAAATTAATTTAACTACAATTTCAATTGATTTTTATAATGGAATGAAAATGGCAATTGATGAAGAATCTAATCAGGAGATAAAAATCAATTTTGATGTTTTCGATACAAAAAATAGGATTGATGTAATTAAAAAGTTGAAGGAAAAGGTTGATTTTAATAATTATGATTTTGTAATTGGACCACTCATTACAAGAAATTTCAATTTTTTCAATTCTAATAATATTAAAACTAAAATAGTATCTCCATTGATAACATCTGATGTAGAGCTCAGAGACAATACAATAATTACAACTGCACCTGATTCACTTAAAAGAAAATTTGTTTATAAAATTATTGATGAAATGATTGAATTAAAAAATGATCAATGTGTCTTGATTATATCGGATCAAGAGAATGAAAAAACAAAAAATGAATTACTAATGAAATTTCCTAATGCTGAAAAAATAGATTTAAGTGACGAAAACCTTTTTGTGGATCCAAAAATAACAGACTCACTGATGTATTCTAACAAAGAAAATTGGGTATTTCTTGAAACCAATCGCAGTAACGTTATATCAAGTGTGACTTCCTTGCTAAATTCTCAAATAAATGAAGAAAGAAAAATTAAATTGATTAGTTCTGTGAGTGTAGAAAATTTTGACAACCCAAATATTAGTTATGAAAAACTTGGAAACCTAAATTTTATTTATCCTTCAAATTCTTTTCCTGACCAGAGTGAGGCCTTAAATGTTTTTAAGTTAAATTTTCTTAATCAAATAGGAAAATACCCTAACAGGATCTCAATTAAGGCTTATGATTTAATCAAAGATCTATTACAAAGGTTTATATATTACAGAAACTACAGTGGTTTTGATATAGATTATGAGACTAGTTTATTAAATAACAAGTATAATTATAAAGAGACGGATCAACAAGGTTTACGTAATCAATCTTTTTATATAATAAAACACAAAGAACTTGAAGTCATTGACTTGACTAACAAATAGTTTTGTAATTTTGAATTCAGATTTTAAAATTTGAAAAATTCCCCAAAATATATTTTTGTCACTGGTGGTGTAAGTTCCTCGTTGGGAAAAGGTATAATATCAGCATCTTTGGGAAAACTTCTCAAGTCTAAAGGTTTGGAGGTTACAATCCAGAAATTTGATCCATATATTAATGTTGATCCTGGAACATTAAATCCTTACGAGCACGGGGAATGTTATGTAACATCTGATGGTGCAGAGACCGATCTAGATTTAGGTCATTATGAAAGGTTTTTGGGAATCAAAACATCCAGAAATAACAATACTACAACAGGACAAATATATCAGACAGTTATTAATCAAGAGAGAAAAGGAGATTTTTTAGGTAAAACGGTTCAAGTTATTCCTCACATAACTAATGAGATAAAATCACGAATCAAAAGCTTAGAAGACGAGAAAAAATATGATGTTATTATAAGTGAACTTGGTGGAACTGTTGGAGATATAGAATCATACCCGTTTATCGAGGCGGTGAGGCAATTTAGGTGGGAGATCGGAGAACAAAATAGTCTTGTTATACATCTAACTCTTTTGCCCTATTTATCTGCTGCAGCTGAAATCAAAACAAAACCAACTCAACACTCAGTAAAAAAATTAATGGAAAGTGGTTTGAATGCTGACATTATTGTTTGTCGAACCGAACATAAGCTTTCTAGTGATTTAAGAAAAAAAATTGCATTGTTTTGTAATGTTGATATCAAATCAGTCATTGAGTCTGTTGATGCAAAAACAATTTATGATGTTCCATTGTTAATGTTAGAAGAAAAATTAGATAAGGTTGTATTAAAAAAATTGAAAATCAAATCTAAAATAAAAGCTGATTTATCTTCATGGAAAAAATTTGTATTTAATCTCAAAAATCCTAAAAATGAAGTTAATATTGGTTTGATAGGAAAGTATGTTGAATTACAAGATTCCTATAAATCGATATTGGAATCCTTTATTCATGCTGGATCGGTCAATTCAGTAAAAGTAAATGTCCAGCCAATCCACTCTGAATTAATTGACAAAACAAATGTAAAATCCTTAATGTCAAACCTGGACGGGGTTTTGGTTGCACCAGGTTTTGGTGAAAGGGGCATAGAGGGTAAAATAATTTCAATTGAATATGCCAGAGTTAATAATATTCCTTTCCTTGGAATTTGTCTTGGAATGCAAATGGCAGTGATTGAGTATGCAAGAAATGTCGTTGGTTTAAAAAATGCCAATTCTACTGAAATGGATAGTGATACAAAATATCCAGTAATTTCTTTGATGGAGGATCAAGTAAATGTTGAAAAAAAAGGCGGTACAATGAGATTAGGTTCGTGGAAATGTGAAATTTCTAAAGGAACATTGACTCATGATATTTACAAAAAAAATATAATAAAAGAAAGGCATCGACACAGGTATGAACTTAATTTTAATTATACAGAATCATTAACTAAATCTGGCATGGTTCTGTGTGGTAAAAATCCTGAAACTGATTTAGTTGAAATAATTGAACTACCTAATCACCGCTGGTTCATTGGAGTCCAATTTCATCCAGAATATCAAAGTACTGTAGATAAACCGCACCCTCTATTCAAATCATTCATAAAAGCAGCAACCAATAAAAAAAGAACATATGGCAGAAAGTAAAGTAGATTACTCACAGTTAATAGGGTTTTTATTTTTGATGGCAGCTTTTGTCTCATTTTTGTTTATTAGCCCGCCCTCTGAGGAAGAAATAGATATACAGTCTGAAGAAAACGTTGTAATAGATGATTCATTTAATGTTAACCAAGATGGTAGAGCAAACCAAACAGAATTTTCAGAAAACATATTAAAAATCGAGGAAGAATCTTTTATAATAGAAAACGAAAATGTGATTTTAAAGTTTTCAAATAAGGGGGCTAAAATTTCCGAACTCACATTAAAGGATTACAATGATTCCTCTGGAAATCTTGTAAGACTTTTAAAAAACAATCAGTCACTAGGTTTAAGTTTTTTCAATATCAATGGAGTTCCTTTTGATTCAAATACTGTAATGTTTAACTATAAATCTTTTGATAATCAAAACACTAAAGTTGTTGAATTTGAATACTTAAATAATTTAGGAGGTAAAATATTATACAGGTATGTAATACCAAATCAAGGCTATTTATTGAATTTTGAGATTGAAACTCAAGGTTTAAATAATATTCTTGGCACAAATAGAAAAATGGACTTAGTTTGGGATTTGGATTCAAGAAGGCAATCCAAAAGTGTAGATTATGAGAACAGATATACTTACATCAATTACAAGGATCAAGATGGTAAAGTAAGAGACCTGGGTGCTTACTCTGATGATGATGAAGTTGGAGAAGTTAAATGGCTCTCATACAGTCAACATTTTTTCAATTCTATTTTAATTTTCAATGATGTAAAATCCGAGGTAGATATGAAATCGGCGAATATAGATCTTGATTACAGCACTCAAAAATATAGTAATTCGGTTGATGATTATGGTAAGCAAATATATCTCAAAACTTTTAATACTAGAATCCCAATAGACATAAGTCGCTCAAATGAGATAAGTGAATCAATGGGTTGGTACATAGGGCCCAATGATTACTATGTTCTAAAAAACTATAAAGATGATATCTCTGAGTCAATCTGGTTTGGTTGGGGAATTTTTGGATGGATTAATAGAAATATTTTCTTCCCATTATATCAATTTTTAAGTTCATTTTTATCAGCTGGTATCGCCATTATAATTATGGTTATTCTAACGAGGTTGATTATGTCACCAGTTCAATATAAGATGTACCTATCTCAAGCAAAAATGAAAATTCTAAGGCCTGAAATTAGTGCTGCCACCGAAAAATTTAAAGATGATCCTTTAAAAAGAAATCAGGAAACGATGAGAATTTATAACCAAGCCGGAGCCAATCCCTTGTCTGGCTGTTTGCCTATGTTTATTCAATTACCAGTTTTCTATGCACTTTTTTGTTTCTTTCCTGTTGCATTTGCACTGAGAGGAGAATCATTTCTGTGGGCTGATGATTTAAGTGTTTATGACTCAATACTAGAATTACCATTTTATATTCCGCTATATGGGGATCATGTAAGTTTATTTCCTATCCTTGCTGGTGTGACAATGTTTTTCTACACATCAGTCTCTGGTAACCAACAAATGCAACCAACACAACCAGGAATGCCAAACATGAAGTTCATAATGTATTTTTTGCCATTTACCTTAATGATTTTCTTTAATAATTTTGCTAGTGGATTATCACTTTATTATACTATTTCCAACCTTTTAACAATAGTAATTATTTATGCTATCAAAAACTTTATTATTGATGAAAAGAAAATTTTATTGAAAATCGAGGAAAATAAAAAGAAACCAAAAGGTGAAGGTAGATTCCAGCGAAGGCTAAGAAAGCTTCAAGAAATGGCTGAAAAGGCCGAAAATCAGAGAAAAAACAATAGATAAAATGACCAATAAAACAGCTAGAGTTGTTGTTGGTATGTCTGGTGGGGTTGACTCCAGTGTCGCAGCTTATCTTTTGAAGGAGCAAGGATATGACGTAATAGGAATTTTTATGAAAAACTGGCACGATGAAACAGTCACCATTTCTGATGAGTGTCCATGGTTAGAGGATAGTTATGATGCAATGATTGTTGCAAAAAAACTGATGATTCCTTTTCAGGTGATAGATTTTAGTAAGGAATACAAAAAAAGAATAGTGGATTACATGTTCAGTGAATATAAAGTTGGTAGGACCCCGAATCCAGATATTTTGTGCAATAAAGAGATAAAGTTTGATTTATTTTTAAAAAAAGCAATGGAGTTTAATGCAGATTATATTGCAACTGGACACTATGCTTCTGTAAGAAAAAAAGGAAATGTGTATGAGTTGATTTCAGGTCTTGATAAAAAAAAGGATCAATCTTATTTTTTGTGTCAGTTAAATCAAAACCAACTTAGTAAAATAATATTACCCTTGGGGAATCTCAATAAAGCTGAGGTAAGGGAAATTGCTAAGAAAAATAATTTAGTAACAGCTGATAAAAAAGATTCTCAAGGTCTGTGCTTTATTGGAAAGGTTAAGCTACCGATATTTTTACAACAAAAGCTGAAGAAAAAATCAGGAAAAATTATTTTAGTTCCTAAGACTTTATCCATTTACAGCAGTATTAAAAGAATTAATGATTTAGATGAGTTGTCCAAGGGATTTATTTATAATGAAAATGATGGTAAAGTTGTAGGCACACATTTTGGTGCTCATTTTTATACAATTGGTCAAAGAAAAGGAATTTCAGTTGGTGGAACCAAAGATCCCCTATATGTTATAGCTCTTGATACCAAAAAAAATATTATATACGTTGGGGAGGGGGATAATCATCCAGGTTTAATGAGAAAAGTGTTAAGTGTTAAAAAATCCCAATTTCACAATATAGATAATGGTTCTGATATAACTAAAATTCATGGTTTAATGGCACGAATTAGATATAGACAAGCATTGCAATCAGTTCAGATTAAAAGAAAAAAGAGCAAATATTTTTTCATTTTTGATGAGTACCAAAAATCCATCACAAGTGGTCAATTTGTTGCTGTGTATAAAGATGACATCCTTTTGGCTTCAGGTGTGATCAGTTAAAAATATCAATCTGATTTATCAGCAAATTCTCAAATCTTTCTCTTTCCCTTATTAGTTTGTATGTGTTATTAATTAACATAACTTCTGCTGGTTTGTATCTTGAATTGTAATTACTGCTCATTGAAAAACAATATGCTCCAGCATTTTTAAAACACAAAATATCGTCTGTTGAAACATTTTTTAATTTAATATTTGTTGCAAAAGTGTCGGTCTCACATATATAACCAACAACCGAATAATACCTTTCAACATCCTTTTGGTTTGAAATGTTTTCAATTGAGTGGTTTGCTCCGTACATCATTGGTCTTATTAGATGGTTGAATCCAGAGTCAACTTGTGCAAATACAGTAGAGGTAGTTTGTTTAATTGAATTCACACGGCATAGAAATAATCCGGCCTCACTAATAATGTATTTACCAGGTTCAAATATTAATTTTAAATTTCTACCATAAACAGAACAAAACTTATTGAATCTTTGGGAAAGTCTATCTCCAAGTTCTTCAATATTTGTTTCACTGTCACCTTGATAATACGGAACTTTAAATCCACTTCCAAAATCAATGAATTCTAGATAGTCAAGTTTTGATGCTAAATCAAAAAGGATTTCTGAGGCTTGTAAAAAAACACTAGTGTCTAAAATATCGCTGCCTGTGTGCATGTGTATCCCATTAACTTTAATATTTGTATTTTTTATAATACGCAATAGATGTGGTGTTTGGTGAATACTGATACCAAATTTTGAATCTATATGTCCAACAGATATTTTAGAGTTTCCACCAGCTAGTATGTGGGGGTTAATTCTTACGCATACATCAATTCCTGAATTCTTATTTCCAAATTCCTCCAAAATCGAAAGGTTATCAATGTTGATTTTTACACCTAATGATGAAACATCTTCAATTTCCTTAATTGAAACGCCATTCGGTGTATATATAATTTTTTCAGCCTTGAAACCACAATTTAATGCTAATTTTACCTCTTGTATTGATACAGCATCAATTCCTGATCCTAAACTATTTAAAAACCTTAAAATTGATATGTTTGATGATGCTTTTACTGCATAGTTAATTTGTAAGTCCTTGACTTTCTTGAATGCATTTTTAAGTCTTAAATATTGACTTTTGATTTTATCCGAATCATAAACATAAGTGGGCGTACCAAATTCATCAGCGATTTTTAGCAATAAGTTTGTATTCACCTTACAAACTTTATTAATATATCGTAATGAAAAAATTTTATTTTCTTATATAATAAAAAAACAATAAAAAGTTAAATTTATAACAACAATAAAACCCCTTTTAAAAATATCTTTTATTAATTTTGCATCGTGAACCTTCACGAATATCAAGCCAAAGAATTGTTAAGCTCATATGGAGTTCCCATCCAAAGAGGGATGGTAGTTGAAAATATTGACCAATTACAATCTATTTCTCAGGAAGTTAAAAAAAATACTGGGTCAGAGTGGTTAATTGTAAAAGCTCAAATACATGCAGGTGGAAGAGGTAAGGGGGGTGGAGTAAAGGTCGCAAAAAATGATAAAGAATTATACGACTATGCCAGTAGTATATTGGGTATGATGTTAAAAACACCCCAAACTCCAAAAGAGGGTAAATTGGTAAAAAAAATATTAATCTCTGAGGATGTTTATTATCCTGGTAACAGTGAAACGCAGGAGTATTATATGTCAATACTTTTAAACAGGAAAGAGTCTTGTAATATGATTATGTATTCAAAAGAAGGTGGAGTAGATATTGAACAGGTTGCAGAAAAAACTCCAGAACTAATTTTTTATGAATTGATTGACCCCTTAACTGGCATTATGCCAAATCAACTTAGGAAAATTGCCTTTAATTTAAATTTATCCGGTGATAGTTTTAAGTCCATGCAGGTATTTGTCAAAAAATTATATGATGCCTATTGTGGACTTGATGCTTCGTTAGTCGAAATCAATCCGGTTCTAAAAACATCGGATAATAAAATCTTAGCTGTTGATTCAAAAATGACGCTTGACGATAATGCATTATTTAGGCATAAATCATTTCAAGATTTAAGAGATAATAGTGAGGAAAACCCAGTTGATGTTAAAGCAAGGCAGGCGGGATTAAATTATGTTGATTTAGACGGAAACATAGGATGTATGGTAAATGGAGCTGGATTAGCCATGGCTACTATGGATCTCATAAAACAATCTGGTGGAGAACCCGCAAATTTTCTCGATGTCGGTGGAACAGCAGATGCAAAAAGAGTTGAAACCGCTTTCAATTTAATTTTAGAAGACAAAAAAGTCAAGGCAATACTTGTTAACATTTTCGGAGGCATTGTTAGGTGCGACAGGGTTGCTAATGGAATTGTTGATGCTTATAAAAATTTAGGTGAAAAAATTAATATTCCTATCATTGTTAGGCTTGAGGGTACAAATTCTGAAGAAGCAAAAAAAATTATTGATAACTCAGGTTTAAAAATTTATTCTGCAATTGAGTTTAAAGAAGTAACATCGAAAATCAAAGAGGTTTTGTCTTAAAAAATGACACTTTGTCATTTAAAAATTTTAATATATGCCATTATGACATATATTTGAATTAGGTTTAGAATTTGTTCTATTGTAATCGTAAATAATTTTAAAAATTTAAATATGAATATTATAAATAGAACAAATAATAACTTAATGTTTGATGATTTTATTTTTGATTTTTTTAATGTCTCAAATAATATTGTCCCTCCACATAATATTTTTGAAAATGATACTGAGTTTTCTGTTGAGTTTTCAGTACCTGGTTCAGATAAAAAAGATTTTACTATAGAACTTGAGAATGATAATTTAAGAGTTGTTAGAAAATCAAAAAAATCCATTGAGGATAGAAGTTACTCAAGATTAGAATTTGATACTAAGTCATTTGAAAAGTCTTTTTTTCTCCCGGATTCTGTTGATCAATCAAAGATTAGTTCAAGGTATGAAAATGGAGTACTTTTGATAACAATTCCTAAAAAGAAGGAAATCGTCTTGCAGAATAAGAAAAAGACAATAACTATTAAGTAGTTAATACTACACAAGCGGGTCTACGACCCGCTTTTTTTATACTTCAGCATAATATCCCGTAGCCTTGCTGCTTCAATAAAATTTAATTCCTTAGCAGCTTTTTCCATATTTTTTCTCAATGATTTAATTCTTTTTTGTTTTTCACTTTCAGAAATATTCAAGTCAAAACTTTTTTCAACTTCATCTGTCTTTTGGGTTTCATTAGATTCATAGTTAAAACTTTCATTTATATTCTTTATAATCTGTGTGGGAGTTATATTATTTTCTTTATTAAACTTTAATTGTTTTTTCCTCCTTTGATTTGTAACATCAATTGTTTTTTTCATACTTTCAGTCATTCGATCTGCAAACATTATCGCCCTTCCGTTTAAATTTCTTGCAGCTCTACCGATTGTTTGAATTAGAGATCTTTTACTTCTCAAAAAACCTTCCTTATCCGCATCTAATATTATGACTAGTGATACCTCTGGCAAGTCAAGACCTTCCCTCAAAAGATTTATACCCACTAATACATCAAAATTACCTAATCTTAAATCATTTAAAATTTTTACACGCTCTAGTGTATCAACATCACTATGGATATATTTTGATTTTATTTCTAAATTTTGAAAAAATTTAACCAACTCTTCTGCCATCTTTTTGGTGAGTGTTGTGATTAAAACTCTTTCATTTTTATTTACAACTTTTTCAATTTCGTCAAGTATATCATCAATCTGATTTTTAGTCGGTTTTAACTCAATTAAAGGGTCTAGAAGACCAGTTGGTCTGATAATTTGTTCAACAACTATACCCTCACTTCTTTGAAGTTCATAGTCTGACGGTGTTGCACTTACATAGATGATTTGATTTTGTAACATCTCAAATTCCTCAAATTTAAGAGGTCTATTATCCATAGCAGCAGGAAGTCTAAAACCATACTCAACCAAGTTTTCTTTTCTACTTCTATCACCTCCGTACATTGCTTTAATTTGGGGAAGTGTTACATGGCTCTCATCAATAATCGTTAAAAAATCATCATTAAAGTAATCTACAAGGCAAAAAGGTCTAGTGCCGGGTTCTCTACCATCGATATATCTGGAATAATTTTCAATACCTGAGCAGTATCCTAATTCTTGCATCATTTCAAGATCAAATAGAGTTCTTTCTTCAAGTCTTTTTGCTTCTAAATTTTTTGAAATTTCTTTGAAATACGAAACCTGTTTCCCTAAATCAATTCTAATTTTATCCATTGCTTTATTCAAAACTTCCTTTTGAGTTGAAAACATGTTTGCTGGAAAAATCTTAACACTATCAATCCTTTTGACTATTTTATTTGGCATATAGTAGATTTCCTCTATAAATTCGATTTCATCTCCGAAAAAGTTTATTCGAATTATTCTGTCATCATAATTTAAAAATATCTCTACTACATCTCCTTTGACTCTAAAACTTCCAGGCTCAATTTCATCTATAGCTCTACTGTAAAGTGAGTGAGATAATCTTTTTAATAAATCTGTCCTTGAAATATTTGAGTCTTTATTGAGTATAATCGTATTTTTTTTATAATCAGCAGGATTCCCAATCCCATAAAGACAAGATACGGAAGCAACTACAATTACATCATTTCTTCCCGATAATAAGCTCGAAGTTGTGCTTAACCTCATCTTTTCAATTTCCTCGTTTATTGATAGATCTTTTTCTATATATGTATTTGTGACAGGAATGTATGCTTCAGGTTGATAATAATCATAATACGAGACGAAATACTCTACACGATTTTCTGGAAAATAATCTTTCAATTCCAAAAATAGTTGAGCTGCTAACGTCTTGTTGTGAGCCAGAACGAGTGTTTGTCTATTCAACTTATTTATAACATTTGCAACAGTGAAAGTTTTGCCTGACCCTGTTACACCCTCCAAAGTTTGATACCTTTCTCCTTCATTTACACCATCAACCAATTGCTCAATTGCATTTGGTTGGTCACCTGTTGGAGAGTATTTTGATTTTAGTTTAAAACCCATTGTAAATTATGACAGTTTGCAAAGATCGATAATTTTAATTTTAAATGTCATAGATTTGATTCAATTTTAATTTGGATAAAATTGGAAATTAAAATATCAAAGAAAAAACCTTCATTTAAGATCTCAAAAAATTTTGAGAATTACCTTAAAGAACATAATAGATTTCAAAAAATACCAATAGAGTACTCAGATTTACGAAGGTATACTGGTTCTGTAGAATTGTTTGACAGAAATGATGAAAATACATTATGGCATAGAGTGTTTTATAATGATTCTGAAAGAATAGAAATAGACCAAAATCTAAAGTTGGTTTATAATTTACTGTATAGTGATGGAAGTTCTTCAAATTTGGATGATTTAGAAATTGATTCTGTTGATTTTTGCACTTTTGGAAATTCAAATCCCTTTAGGATTAAAGTCAAAAATAAGCTTAATGACAATTTTACATATTACTATATAAAAGTTGCAGATTCCTCTAGGATATATGGACTAGAGTTAGAGCACATTACCTCACCTAATAACTTAAATTATATATATTTTAATGATACCCTTATTGAGGAGCACATTTCTGGCATTCCTGGTGATTATTTTTTTAGAAATCAAATCTCTGCTTGCAGTGGGTCTGAAAAATCACAGATTGCAAAGGAATTTGTAAAATTTAGTGAAAGATGTATGATTCGGTTGTTGGGTGATATGCGCTCATATAACTATGTTATTATTCCAATTCATGATTTTGATCAAGTGATATACAAGATAAGAGCCATAGATTTTGATCAACAATCGTATGAGGGTGAATTTAGTTTGTACAGACCTCAACTATTTAAAGATAATGAACCGATTATTGATTTAGTAAAAAATAAATTATTAGTGGAGTCAATCAATCAATATAAAATTGAGGAGAGAGCAATTGTTGTTAAAAGATTACTTGGGTCAAAAAATAAAGTTGAAAGTTTGATTGAATCAATGAAGTTAGATAAAATTTCAAGTGATGAAAAAGTGAATAAACTCACTCAACAAATTTATTTTTTAACAAAGGACAATTCATTTAAGAACCTTAAGTCAATGGGAGAAGTTCTAGAAAAATCTTTCAATTATTTAATATCAAACTATGAGAATCATGAAATGCTAAGAATCAATAAGGTTTTCTGAGTTTTAGTAACCAGTAAAACTGTAAGCTTAATATTAAAATTGAAATTAATAGGTGGATTGGTTGTGTTAAAATTGGAAAAGAAAAATAATACATACAAGCTCCAATAATTATCTCAATTAATATTAAGAAATTTATCATGCTTATAAACTTCATTTCGATTTTAGATTTTTTTGCTAGTATAAATAAGTAAGCATTGGATAAGAAAACCAGTAAAGAGAATGTTCTGTGTACATAAAAATTTAATTTTGGTTTTTCTAACCAAATATCTTTTTTTTCTAAACCAAGAATATCAATTTGATTGTCAACAAAT
The DNA here is from genome assembly GCA_902598295.1 of uncultured Bacteroidota bacterium. Lineage (GTDB taxonomy): Bacteria > Bacteroidota > Bacteroidia > Flavobacteriales > Flavobacteriaceae > Eutrophosalina. Next base: position 7,763 of record CACKBA010000019.1, on the reverse strand, counting down.
TCCCTTACAGAAATGCCTAGTAATATTTGAATGAGCATCAAAATCATAGCAACTATTAAAAAAAAATTAATTCTTGATTTCATCAGTTTTTTTTATGTTATAAACAATTAATAGAACAATTATAATAGCCATAAGCAAGTGTGTACTAATTTTGTAAGGTGCTAGATTTGAATCAACAACTAATTTTCCCAACCATGCTTGGAAAACAATTGATATTAAAATAATAGAAGTCAGAGGAATAAAAACTTTTTTCATTGAATTAAGGAAAAATGAAAAAATGAACATGAACAGAACTGAAAATCCTGACAAAACACCTAGTAATCTATTTATGTATTCAAACCAAGTGTGAGTTACATTAAATTCAGTATAATCATGCTTAGTATATTTTAACCAATTATTTTTTTCAAATTTTTCTGTTGATTTAAATTCATTCTTTGCATTATAAAAAGCACCATTGTATAGTATCATAATATTTTTATTATAGTGGGAATTAGGTTTCCACAAAAGTTTATTTTTGTTTATTGGCGGAATATAATAGCCAAAACACTTTGGCCAATCTGGACATCCCATTCCACTTCCTGTCATTCGAACAGTTGATCCTGCAAAAATTACCAAGAAGACAAGTAAAAGTGATATTTTAGAAATAATAATAAATTTATTTTTCATATTTATTTAATCCTATTTCTTCCCCAATTTTAATCATCAATTTTTTGGCTTCATCGGCATCATTATGGATATCACCATTTAAAATAGCTTCTTTAATTCTATCTTTAATTAAACCTATTTCTTTTCCCGGTTTTATACCAAAATAATCTAAAATATATTCACCGGATATTGGTGGTTGAAAGTTTCTGATGTTATCTCTTTTCTCTACATCTTCTATTTTTTTTCTTACAACCTTGAAATTGTTTAGATATTTTCTTTCAAGTTTAGAATTTTTTGTGGTTATATCTGCTTCACACAGAGTCATCAAGTCATTAATATCATCACCAGCATCAAAAATTAATCTTCTTATTGCTGAATCTGTAATTTCATCTGACGAAAGTATAGTGGGTCTTGAACTTAATAATACAAGTTTTTGTACATAACTTAATTTATTATTTAATGGAAGTTTTAGTCTTTTAAAAATTTTATAAACCATTTTTGATCCGACGTATTCGTGTCCATGAAATGACCATCCCTTTTTCTTATCGTATCTCTTTGTTTTTGGTTTACCAATATCATGTAAAAGCGCCACCCACCTTAACCATAGATTATCTGTATTTTTAGAAATATTATCTAGCACCTGTAGAGTATGGTAGAAATTATCTTTGTGTGATTTTCCTTCAATCTCATCAATACCCTCAAGTTTTATAATTTCAGGAAAAATTATCTCTAGTAAACCTGTACTTTTTAATAAAAGAAAACCTATAGAAGGTTTGGGCGACAACAAAATTTTATTTAGTTCTTCATGGATCCTTTCCATTGAAATAATTTTAATTCTTTCTTTCTCGCTTTTTATAATTTTGATATTGGAGTTTTCAATTTTAAAATTTAATTGTGTAGCAAATCTTATTGCTCTCATCATTCTCAAAGGATCATCATAAAAAGTTATTTTTGGATTTTTAGGGGTTTTTATTATTCCTTTCTTTAAGTCATGTATACCATCAAATAAATCAATAATTCTACCTTTATCATCCTCATTTAAAGAAATTGCAACTGAATTAATTGTAAAATCTCTTCTTGAAATATCATCCTCAAATGTACCAGCAGTTATCACTGGATTCCTTGAACTTTTTTGATAACTCTCTTTTCTTGATCCAACAAATTCAATGTTAAATCCATCATAGTTAATCATTGCAGTACCAAAATTTTTGAAGATTTGTAAATTAACCTTAGAATCTAATCTTTTTTTAACTTCATTAGCAAAAGATATTCCATCACCAATCACCAAGATGTCAATATCCTTGCTTTTCCTCTCTAGGAGCAAGTCTCTAACATATCCTCCAACGAGGAAAGTTTTGATTTTTAGTTTGATTGATAGATTTGAAACTATGGATATAATTTCGAGATTCAATTTCTTATTAATTAATAAACTCATCAAATTCTGATTACTTTTACATTCGACATTTCATCAATACTCACAATTCTTGAAGCTTTATTTTGTTGATTTTTATCAAAATTTATACTGTAATCAACAAGTTTGAGTAAATCTTTATCAATTTCATTAAAATATTTTGGAATCTTTTCGCCCGAAAAATTAGCAGATGTTGATGTAATTGGTTTTTTTAATTTAGTAATGAGTTGAAGGCAGATTTCATTTTTTGGAATTCTTACAGCAATACTTTCAGGATAACTATCAATATTCTTACTTTTTTTAAAAATCACAGTTGTTGGCTCATCAGATTCTAATAAATACTTTTCTGAAATATCAGGTAAATTTGTGACATAATTTTTTACCATCTCTATTCCGTTCATCAGACAAATTAAAGGAGTATTGGTTTTTCTGTTTTTAAATTCATTAATTTTTAAAATTGAATTCAGATTCGTTGCATCACAGCCTATTCCATATACAGTGTCCGTGGGATAAATAATAATCCCACCCGATGACAATATTTCTAAACATTTTTTTGTGACCATTTTAATGTACTAAGCAGAAACATTATAATCTCTTAGAGCATCATTTAATGAAGTTTTTTTATTAGTACTTTCTTTTCTTTTACCAATAATGAGTGCACATGGTACATTATAATTACCCGCTTTAAACTCTTTATTAATGGAACCGGGAATAACAACTGAGTTTTCAGGAACGTAACCTTTATAAAATATTGGCTTTTCAGTTGATACATCGATAATTTTAGTAGATGCTGTTAAAACAACATTAGCACCTAAAACTGCTTGTTTCTCAACTCTTACACCCTCAACAATTATACACCTAGATCCAATAAAAACATCATCCTCGATGATAACGGGAGCAGCTTGAACGGGTTCTAAAACACCACCGATTCCAACTCCTCCACTAAGATGCACATTTTTACCAATTTGCGCACAACTTCCAACAGTAGCCCATGTATCAATCATAGTCCCTGACCCAATATTTGACCCAATATTAACATAACTTGGCATTAAAACAACACCTTTATTAATAAAAGATCCATATCTTGCGATTGCATGAGGAACAACACGAACTCCTTGTTCTTTATAGTTAGTTTTAAGTTTAATTTTATCATGAAATTCAAATGGTCCTAACTCAATAGTTTTCATCTCCATTAAGGGAAAAAATAAAATCACAGCCTTTTTAATCCACTCATTCACAATCCATTTACTGCCCATTTTTTCTGCAACCTTTATTTCGCCTTTGTTTAATTTCTCTAGAGTTGATTTAACCGCATTTGAATATTTCCTTTCTTTTAAAAGGTCTCTATTTTTCCACACAATTTCAATGAGTTCTTTCATCTTTTTTTTGCAAATATAATTTATACAAAATCAATTACTTACACTTAAATATTTAATTTTGTTAAATGAGTAAGATTTTAGCAATGGATTACGGAAAAAAGAGATGCGGTTTTGCTATCAGTGATGAAAATCAATCAATAGCATTCCCTCTTGAGACGGTAGAAAATAAAGAGATTTATCAATACATAAAAAATATCATACAAGAAGAGAATATTGTGAAATTTATTGTTGGTTTACCCAGAACTAATAGTAATGATTTATTTAATCTTGAAAATGAAATTAAATTATTTATAAAAAAAATTAAACTAGATTATCCAAACCTAGGGATTTTTAGAGAGGATGAAAGATTCACCTCTAGTTTAGCAAAACTTGTAATTGCAAAGTCTGATTTAAAAAAAACAAAAAGAGAAAACAAAAAATTAATTGATAAAATAAGTGCAACTATCATATTACAATCATTTCTTAAAAAATTATAATGATATTACCAATTTTAGCATATGGACATCCAATACTTAGAAAAAAATGCAATTCAATTGATGAAAATACGGATGAAATAAAAAATCTAATTTCTAATATGTGGGAAACAATGTATAATGCGGAAGGGGTAGGATTAGCTGCTCCTCAGATTGGGGTTAATAAAAAAATATTTATAATTGATGCTAATCCATTATTTCCAAAGGATCAAGAGATTTCTGATTTTGATAGACTTAATTCAAAAAAAGTATTTATTAACCCTGAGATAACTAAAATGAATGATGATTATTGTGTCTTTAATGAAGGTTGCTTAAGTATACCTGATATTAGGGCTGAAGTTAAAAGACCAAATATGATCAAAGTTGAATTTCTTGATGAGAATTTTAATCATAATTCAATGATTTTTGAGGGTTTATTGGCAAGGGTAATCTTACATGAAAACGATCATATAAATGGAGTTTTATTTACTGATAAAATATCAAGCTTTAAAAGAAAAATAATTCAAAATAAATTGAATCGAATCAAAAAAGGTAAAATCGAAACTGTATACAAAATGAGTTTTTCATAATGAAAGAATTACAGAATTTATTAAAAATCATGGATGATTTAAGATCCAAATGCCCATGGGACAAAAAACAAACAATTAAAAGTCTTAAAAACTTGACAATTGAAGAAGTATACGAATTAACTGACGCTGTTGAAAGTGAAAACTTTGAAAATCTAAAAGAAGAGTTGGGTGATTTATTGCTACATATTGTTTTTTATTCAAAAATAGCATCTGAAAAAAAGAAATTCACGTTTAAGGACGTTGTTAAGGATTTATGTAATAAATTAATTTATAGACATCCTCACATTTATGGTGATTTAGTTCTTAATAGTGAAGAAGAAGTGAAATTAAATTGGGAAATTTTAAAATCAAAAAGAACAAAAAAAAGCATTCTTTCAGGAATACCAAAAAAATTGCCTACAATTCTAAAAGCTCAAAGAGTTCAGGATAAAGCCTCGAGTGTTGGATTTGATTGGGATTCAATTAATTCTGTAAAATCCAAACTTAAAGAAGAATTGAAAGAGTTAAATGTTGAGGTTAATGGAAAAAATAGAGACAAAATTGAGGATGAATTTGGTGATGTTCTTTTCACTCTCATTAATTATTCTAGATTTCTAAAAATTGATCCTGAACTAAGCTTAAAAAAATCGACTGAAAAGTTTATTGGTAGATTTAAGATTTTAGAAGAGATAATAAGAAATAAAAAACAACAAATTAATAAGATTGACAAAGAGGATTTAGAGATAATATGGGAGGAGTCTAAAGAAATATTTAATTCAAATAAAATGACTTAATTTTTTTTCTTGTAAAATTAAATCTTGATTGAATTTTTCTATTTGACTGTGAACGTTTTTAAAAATTGAATTATCAACTTTATCAGATTTTATGAATGTCAAGTTATTTTCAAGTTGACCAATTTGCTTTTTAATATCATCAATTCTCTTCTTAATCTTAATTTTTGCTAGGGTTTTCTCCTTATCGGACATCAAACTTGACTTTATTTTTAAAATATTTGTATCAATATCAGACTGATTATGTCCCCCATCCTTAAATTTTTTACTTAAAAAATCTGATAGTTCATTTAATTGCTTTATAGGTATTGAAACATCGATATCCGAAAGTTTTTGAATTTCATCATGGATGTTTTGTTTTGAAAAATTTTCTTTTATTTCTTTAATTATTACATTAAGTTTTTCTAAATTCTTTTTTTCATTCTTTCTTTTTTCGGAAATGTTGTTACCAATTCTCTCATAACAATCATTTAATAAATTAAAAAAAACATTTCTATTTTCTTTGTTCTTTTTATAAGGAACGTTTTCAATACTATTAAATTTTTCCTTTAATTCTTTTAAAACTGATTGTTTTGGTAATTCATCTTTATCATGAAAATTTTTCAAATCATTAATTAATTCAATTTGTCTATTAATATTATTTGAATATTCTTTTTTCAAATTTTTAAAAAATAAATTTTTTTCTTTTAAAAAAACTTTATTTAATTTTTTGTACTTTTTCCATAACTCCTCGTTTTCATTGTCATCAATGGGACCTATTCTCATAAATTTCTCCTTAGAGTTTTCAAATGAATTGATTTTCTTTAACCATTCATTTTTACCAATACATCCTTTTTCATAAATTAACTTCATCTCACCAATTAAACTTTTTTTATTTTCAATACTCAACTTTACATATCTATCTTTATTATTTAAATAATCTTTTTTTGAATCTTTAATTTTTTTTATGTATTGATCAAATTCTTCATTTAATTTAAGGTCATGATTTTGTCTTGTCGGTCCAGTCAAAAAATTCCATCTTTTTATGATCTTTAAAGAGTCTTTATAAGCTTTAATCTTATTCCCTAAATCATTTAACTTTTTAATTCTTATTATTAGTTCTCTTTTCTCAATCAAATTTTTCTCCAAATCTCTTTGTTTAAAATCATTGTTCAAATAAACTAAATCGTAATAAAGTTTTATCTGATGTTTGTATGAATTATTTAAGTTAAATGCTAAGTGATTGGGAACCTTTCCTATTTTCAACCACTTTTTTCTTATATTTTTGAAAATACTTTCTTTTTCCTCGGGTTTAGAGTTACTTAAAATCAGATTTTTTAAATCTTCAATTAATTCAGTTTTTTTTTGAAAGTTCTGTCTAAAATCAATAAACCTTTTATTTGTTTTATGAACCATTTAAAAAAAGTATTTTTCATTAAGTTAATAATATTTTATTAACTGTTCCATATCCTCCAACTTTCTTCAGCTTGATTTTCAAGCATTTCTAAACCATTTTTTATTGATGCTCCCAGTTTTTCAGACTCTATCAAAAATCTAGTTTTTAAGGGATTATATATTAGGTCATAACAATAACTTTTTTTTGATATATATTCAAAGTCTATTGGTGGACAATCTTCTTTGTTTGGAAATGTTCCAAGTGGTGTTGTGTTGATAATGAGATTAGTATTAGGTATATAATTTTTTTGCTCATCATACTTTAAAAATTTTTCGTCAGATTTCCTGGAAAAAACTACATACTCTATTCCTCTACTTTTAAGTGCGAAAGCAATAGCTTTGGATGCTCCACCACTACCTAAAATTGCAGCTTTTGTAAAATCGTAACCCTCAATGGTTTTTAAAAAACCAATATAATCAGTGTTATAGCCAATTAGCTTCCCTTCTTTAATTTGTATAGTATTAACTGCACCAATTTTTTTAGCATTCTCATCAATTATATCCAAAAATTTAATAATTTTTTCTTTGTATGGTATGGTTACATTGAATCCACTGAAATCTTTTAATTTAATTTTATTGAAGTCTTCTACTTTATTAATATCACAGTTAACATATTCATAACTTTCTAAATTTTCCTTTTTGAACTTTGTTGAAAAAAAATCTTTTGAAAAAGAATAGTCTATATCCCTACCTATTAGTCCGAATCTTTTTGTTTTTAGCATACTTATCAGTAAATATCATTAAAAATAATACTATTAAAATTATTAAAAAGGTATACATATCAACGAAATTTAAGTTTTCAATTAAAAGTAAATTATTACCTGCCTTCCCAACTTGATTCCAAGGCCAGACAATGGGTAAAGTACCAATAACAAATCCGATTATCATAAAATTTAAATGTCGTGGATAATTTTGTGAAATAAAGCTTAAAAATCTTGATAAGGAGATAAGACCAATTACTGAACCTAAGAAAAATACAATTAATACATTCAATAAAATTTCACTTACTGGCAAGTTTGATCCTATAATGTAATTTGAAATTAAATTATAAAAATTATTTACGGAATCTACTAGTAGTAACT